>JALYVF010000169.1 GCA_030853385.1 Actinomycetota bacterium
GGTCGGGGTGGGCGGGGTGGTCGGGGTGGGCGGGGTGGTCGGGGGTTCAGGTCCATGAAAGCTTGACACCTCTATCGAACAGGTGTTCGATCAAAGTATGAGGTGGGACGGCCAACGGACGGATTCAACAGCGGAGCAGGATGCACCGACACTGCCCGGCATGCCGCTGCTGCCAGGGTTCGTCCGCTCCGTGCAGACCCCTGAGTTCAAGGGTGTCACCTTCCACGAGGTGCACGCCAAGTCGGCGCTGAACAAGGTGCCGGGCGCGTCGGCCATGCCGTTCGGCTGGACCGTCAACCCATATCGGGGCTGTACCCACGCCTGCACCTACTGCCTTGATCCGAGCACCTGGATCCTGATGGTCGACGGCAGGATGCGTCGGCTTCGAGACGTCCGAGTCGGCGACATGGTGACGGGTACCGAGGTGCGAGGGCGCTACCGGCGTTATGTGCCCTCCCAGGTTCGCGCCAAGTGGCCGACGAGCAAGCCCGCCTACCACATTGTTCTCGCTGACGGGACCGAACTGATCGCCAGCGGCGACCACCGATTTCTGACCGATCGTGGATGGAAGTTCATCACCGGCATGACGAGCGGCCAAGGCCAACGACCGCACCTGACCACGAACAACAAGTTGCTCGGGTTCGGGTTACCTGCCGGTCTCCTCGAAGCCGATCTAGATACTGACGACTACCAGTGCGGTTATCTCACCGGGATGATTCGCGGCGACGCGAACTTGGCTGTGTACTTGAATCGCGCGGGGGGCGACGGAATCCCGTATCGGCTGCTCGTGCCGGCAGATGAGGAGGCGCTCGGCAGATCGCAGCACTTCCTCAAGCTGCAAGGCGTTGAGACACAGAGGTTTCGCTACCCGGCATCGACGCCGGGTCGGCGCGAGAGGTGGTCCATCAGGTCGACGGGTCGGTGCGCGCACGAAGCAATCGCGGAACTCGTTGCCTGGCAGGTAGATCCGACCGAGCAGTGGGCGTTGGGTTACCTAGCCGGCCTCTTCGATGCAGAGGGATCGAACCTCGGCACCATTCGATTCTCGAACACCGATCCCAGGATCCTCGCAGAACTCGAATGGGCTCTCGACAGGTTCAACGTCCGCTGGATCGAAGAATCATCCGCCGCCGCTTCGGCTGCGACGCTCGTGAAAGTACGCGGAGGCCTGCCGGCCAGGAATAGGTTCTTCACGATGACTAAGCCAGCTATCGCCAGGACGCAGACTTTAGTGAACGCCGTCGTCAAATCGGATGCCTGCCTGCAGGTGGTGGGAGTCGAACCCTTGGGCAAGGACCGGGACCTGATAGATATCTCAACGGAGACAGGCGATTTCATTGCCAACGGCGTGATCAGCCACAACTGCTTCGCCCGCAACACCCACACCTACCTGGACTTCGATGCCGGCAAGGATTTCGATACCCAGATCGTGGTGAAGACCAATGTGGGTGACGTACTGCGGCGGGAACTGGCGAAGCCGAAGTGGGCGAGAGAGCACGTCGCGCTGGGCACCAACACCGATCCGTACCAACGGGCCGAGGGCCGCTATCGTTTGATGCCAGGCATTGTCGACGCGCTCGCCGACTCCGGAACGCCGTTCTCCATCCTCACCAAGGGGACGATGCTTGGCCGGGATCTTGAACAACTGGGCCGCGCCGCGCGGCGGGTGCCGGTGGGTATCGGCATCTCCCTCGCGCTGCTCGACCCGGTTCTGCAGGCGGCGCTGGAACCAGGAACGCCGTCACCCAAGGCGCGGTTGGCGCTGATCCGCAGAGTGCGGGATGCCGGTCTGCCCTGCGGCGTGTTCCTGGCGCCGCTGCTGCCACACCTCACCGATTCGGCCGACCAGCTCGCCGAGCTGGTGGGCGAATTGATGGATGCTGGCGTCACCGGCGTCAGCGGCATCCCGCTGCACCTGCGACCCGGCACCAAGGAGTGGTTCATGCAGTGGCTCGGCCGGGAGCGACCGGAGCTGGTGCCGATGTACACCACGCTGTATCGCGGTGGCTCCTACCTGCCACGCTACTATCGGGATGGCGTCGCCGAACGGGTGCAGGCGGCCCGAAAGGCCGCAGGGATGGGCAGTTTCGACTCCGCGATGCGCGGTCGCGGCGAAGGTCGTGGAGTGCCGGGCGATCCCGACGCGTCCTTTCCGGCCGGCAGTCTGCCGGCACCAGCTTCAGCTTCCACGGGACCCACACCAGCTTTCGAGCAGCTCAGACTGATCTGACACGGCACCCGGGGGGCGATCGAGCTCACAGTCGATGTGCGGACCGGCGTCATCTCCGACGTCACCCTGCACGTCCGGGACGCCGACGGGCAGTGTGACTTCCCGCTCGAGCCATTGTCGCAGCGTCGCTCGAAAACAACTCGGCAACGTTGTGGTGTCAGAAAATACCCTGCTAACGTCCCGGGTAATGAAATTCCTATATCAGGTTCACGGACGAGGCGGGCCATCGCGGTGTTGCTCACCGTCATCCTGCTGTTGATCACCGGTGTACCTGCGCACCCTGTTCAAGGGAAAGGAGCTGTGAGTCGACGCAGCCCTGCCGCCACTGCCGGGATCGTGGTCGCCGTCATCGCGCTGCTAGTGTTCTCGCTTTCCCGGCCTTCTGGATGGTGACCACCGCCTTCGACGGCCGGGCCAGTGCCCGTGGCGCGCAACTGGTTCCGGCTCATTTGACGTTGGATAACTTCAGCAAGGTGATCGACGACGGCGGGTTCGGTCGGTACCTGCGCAACTCGCTGCTGGTCGCGGTGGTGACGGTGATCGCCAGCGGTCTGGTGACATTGCTGGCGGCGGTCGCAGTTGCCAGGTTCAAATTCCGGTTCAGTACCTCGGTGGTGCTGCTCATCCTGATCGTGCAAATGGTGCCGCTGGAGGCACTCGTCATCCCGCTGTTCCTGCAAATACGACACTTCCACGCGTTCAACAACTTGCTCGCGCTCAGCGTTGTCTACCTGGCATTCTCGCTACCATTCGGCATCTGGATGATGCGCGGCTTCGTCGCGGCGGTGCCCAAGGAGATCGAGGAGGCGGCCTATGTCGACGGTGCCAGCTGGTGGCGGATGTTCTTCTCGGTGCTGCTGCCGCTGGTGGCGCCGGGACTCGTTGCCACCAGCGTGTTTTCGTTCATCACCGCCTGGAACGAGTTCATCTTCGCATTGACCTTCATGTCCGACGACAAGAGCTACACGGTGACGGTCGGCTTGCAGAAGTTCTTCGGCCAGAACACCGCCGATTGGGGTCCGATCATGGCAGCCTCGACGCTGATCAGCGTGCCGGTGGTCGTCTTCTTTACGCTGGCGCAACGACGCATCGCCACCGGTCTGACGTCCGGCGCGGTGAAGGGCTGATGTCGCAGCGGCTTCGGGCGCTCGTCGCCGGCGTGCTGGCGCCGGGCTTCAACGGCACCACTGTTCCGTCTTGGCTGCGGGACGCGGTCGAGGGCGGCCTCGGTGGTGTGGTGCTGTTCGGCCACAACCTGCTGTCCCTGCAGCAGACCGCGACGCTCACCGCCGAGTTGCAGCAGCATCGCGGTCGTGGCGCCGACCGGCTGCTGGTGGCCTGCGACGAAGAGGGCGGTGACGTCACCAGGATCGAAGCCGGTCCAGGTTCGTCACTGCCGGGGGCAGCAGCGCTGGGCGCCGTCGACGACGTCGCATTGACGACGGAGCTGGCGACCGTGCACGGCCGGCTGCTGCGGGCGATCGGGATCGACGCCGACCTGGCGCCGGTGGCCGACATCAACTCCAATCCGGCAAACCCGGTGATCGGCGTCCGCTCGTTCGGCGCCGATACCGAGCTGGTGGTGCGGCACGTCGTCGGCTACGCCCAAGGTCTACAGACTGCGGGGGTGTTGGCCTGTACCAAGCACTTTCCCGGCCACGGGGATTCAGGAGTGGACTCGCACCTGGCCATTCCCTACTTGCCGCTCGGGCTTGGCGAGCTGCGGCGCCGGGAGCTGGTGCCGTTCGCGGCGGCGGTGCAGGCCGGGGTGGCCGCGATGATGCCTGGACACCTGGCGGTGCCGGCGGTGGATGAGCTACCGGCATCGATCAGCCCGCGCTGGATCGCGATCCTGCGCCAGGAACTGGGTTTCGGCGGTGTGGTGATCACCGATGCGCTGGACATGCGAGCGGTGGCCGACCGCTACGGGGTGCCAGGGGCTGCGGTGATGGCGCTGCAGGCCGGCGCGGATCTGTTGTGTCTTGGCAACACCGGCAATACCGGCCACACCCCGCAGATCGACGACCAGCAGATGTACCTCGACTGCGTTGAAGCGATCCTGGCCGCGGTGGCCGACGGCCGGGTTTCGGAGGATTCGCTGGCCCGGTCGGCCGATCGCCGACGCGCGGCGATGGCTTCCATTGCCGACCAACCTGTTGCGGCGCTCGATGCCGCCGCCGCCGAGCTATGGGCGATCGGACGACGCGCCGCCGAGCGGGCGATCACCGTCGACGCACAGCTGGTGATCGCCGCGCCACCGGCGGTGATCGATCTGCGCACCGGCAGCAACGCAGCGGCAGGGCCGGTATCGCAGCTACTGCTCGATACCCTGACCGCGACCTGGCCGGAGCTGCAGCTGCTGGACCGCGGAGCCGAGCTGCGGCTGGGCAATGTCGATCGGCCCATCCTGGTGTTGGTCAGGGGCGCCGCCGACGGCTCACCCGAGAGGGCAGAGCTGGACGAGATCGTCCGGCAGTGCCCCGATGCGGTGGTCGTGCACACCGGTTGGCCGGGCGCCGCCGACGGGCGCCGCACAGTGGTGAGCTACGGCAATGCCGCGGTCAATTGTCAGGTGCTGTGCGAGCGGTTGGCCGGCGCTTAGGCGACAACCACCCCGAGGTCGGCGAAGCCGGTGGTTCGCGGACCTCAGGGCGGTTATCCGATCGAGAAGCGGGGCCATAACAACCATAGGACCCGCGAAGTCGGGGTGAGGTCAGTCCTGCTCGCGACGGATCCGCAGCTTCTGGCCGCTGACCGTGGCCGAGCCGATCTTGCCGACGATCGCCGGGGACAGCTGGGTGGCGATCTCGACAACGCTGTAGGTGTCGAAGATGTCGATACGACCGAGGTCGCGGCCGGCGATGCCGCCCTCACCGGTGATCGCGCCGACGATGCCGGCCGGTCGCACACCGTGGTTCCGTCCGACAGCTACCCGCCAGCGCGGGCCAGCCGGTCCGTCGAGGCGCTTGCGGCGCGGCTCCGGCCGGGTCTGCCGATCCGACTTGTCGTACTTGCCGGGCCGGTCGGCGCGATGACCCTGCTTGGCGTAGCTTCCGGTGCCCTGCTCGGCGCGATGTGCATGCCTGGCAAGGGTTTCCATCTCCGGCTCCGGCCGGACGGCGGAACCATCGTCGCCCGCCGCCGTTGCCAGCAGTGCGGCCGCCACGTCGTAGACGCTCAGCGACTGCTCCTCAGCGAACGACATCAGGGCGTTGCGGAACTGCTCGATGCGTTCCTTGCCGACCCGATGCTGCGCCGCCGCAAGAACTTTCGCAGTGCGATGCTTGGCCACGTCCGCGGCACTGGGCGGCGTCACCTGCGTCATGATGTTGCCGGTTGCCCGCTCGATCACCTTGACCTGGAAGATTTCCCGCGGGGTGAAGAACGTCAGTGCCCTGCCGGTACGGCCGGCCCTGCCGGTCCGTCCGATGCGGTGTACGTAGCTCTCCGACTCGCGCGGCGCGTCGAAGTTGACCACCAGGTCGATGCGGTCGACGTCCAACCCGCGGGCCGCGACGTCGGTGGCGACCAGCACATCGATGGAGCCGGCGCGCAGCCGCTGGACGATCTTCTCCCGGTCGCGCTGGGCCACGTCACCGTTGAGGGCGGCGGCCGAAACCCCGCGCGCCGCAAGGGCTGCGCCGACCTCGTCACAGGCCGACTTGGTGCGGACGAACACGATCGTCGCGTCGCCGTCAGACATTTCCAGTACCCGGCACAGCGCATCGACCTTGCCGCGGAACGGCACGATGGAGAAGGTCTGCTCGACCGAGGTGGTGGTCTTGGTCTTGCCCTCGACGGTGATGTCGATGGGATTGGTCATGTGAGTCTTGGAGACCTTGCGGATGGCCGGCGGCATGGTGGCGGAGAACAGCGCCGTCTGTCGCTCGGTCGGTGCCTCTGACAGGATGCGATCGACGTCCTCGGCGAACCCCATCCGCAGCATCTCGTCGGCCTCGTCCAGTACCAGGAAGCGGACGCCGGACAGGTCGAGGGTGTGCCGCTCCAGGTGATCGATGATGCGGCCGGGAGTGCCGACGACGACCTGGGCACCGCGGGCCAGCGCTGCCTTCTGCGGCATGAACGGTGCGCCGCCGTAGACGGAGACGACTTGCAGCCCCGGCAGGTGCGCGGCGAAGGTGCTGATGGCGGCGGCCACCTGCATGGCCAGCTCGCGGGTCGGGGTCAGTACCAGCGCCTGGACGCGGCGCTCGGCCGGATCGACCTCGGCCAGTAGCGGCAGCCCGAACGCTGCGGTCTTACCGGTGCCGGTCTGGGCGACACCGGTGATGTCGCGGCCGTCCAGCAGCGCCGGGATTGCTCTTGCCTGGATCGGCGTAGGGACGACGAAACCCAAACCGGTGATAGCTCCGCGGAGTGGTTCGGGCAGGTTCAGGTCGTCGAAGGAGATGCCGTTCTCGACCAGAACCGTGTCGAGGACGTCGAGGGCAGCATCGGATGCAAGGGCAGCATTAAGTACGGGGACAGCGGCGGGCGCCATGAAAATGCCAATCGTGGTGATCGAGGCAGGAGAGTTGGGCTTCGGTCGGGTTGACCGGAACCCATCGCTGCCGTCGAGCTGATCGAGACTTCCGATGACGAAGGCAGATGGCCGCGACTGTGGTGACGATGACGCGGCGCGACCCGGGCGATGCACTCCAAGAACATGATCAGTCTATCGGTATCGTGCCTGCGGCCTTACCGGATAGGTGGTGAGGTCCCGCACAGACCGGAGAAGGGACAGCAGTTCCTGTTGGAAGGGTGAGAAGATACCGTGCTGGTCGTGGCTAAATCGTTCGACGACCTGCTCGCCGCCAACCGTGAGTTCGCTGCGTCCTTCGAACTCGCCGGGTTCGACGGGGTGGCAAGAGCCGGGGTGGCGATGGTGACCTGCATGGATTCCAGGATCGACCCGCTGCAGATGATCGGGCTGCGGGCCGGCGACGCCAAGATCCTGCGCAACCCCGGCGGTCGGGTGAGCGATCAGGTGCTGGTGGCGCTGGTGCTCGGGGTGAGTCTGCTTGAGGTGGACCGGGTGTTGGTGGTGCAGCACACCCGTTGTGCGATGGCCAGCAGCAGCGAGGCGGAGCTGCGGGAGCGGGTGTCGAAGGCGTCCGGCAAGGACGCATCGTGGATGACCTTCAGGGTGATCACCGATCAGCGGGCCGACATCATCGATGAGGTGGCGAAGGTGCGGGCGCATCCGCTGCTGGGGGAGCTGCCGGCGGTGGGCGGGTTCCTGTACGACGTCGATACCGGCCTGTTGGAGCAGATCTGCTGAGTGCGCTCGGCCACCAGATCGACCGTGCGATGTCGGTGGCCAGCGCCGGAACCAGCAGCGACCGCACCACCAGGGTGTCCAGCAGCACGCCGAAGGCCACGATGAACGCGATCTGCGCCAGGAACAGTAGCGGGATGACGACAAGGGCCGAAAACGTTGCGGCCAGCACGATCCCGGCCGAGGTGATGACGCCACCGGTGACGGCCAGCCCGCGCCGCACGCCCTCCTTGGTGCCCTGCTGTTTGCTCTCCTCACGCACCCGCGTCATCAGGAAGATGTTGTAGTCGATGCCGAGAGCGACCAGGAAGACGAAACCGTAGAGCGGGACGGACGGATCGGCACCCGCGAAGTGAAATAGGTGGTTGAACACCAGTGCGGACACCCCAAGACTCGCAGCGAAGCTCAACACCACCGACAACAACAGCAGCAGCGGCGCCAGCAGCGCCCGCAGCAGCAGGGCCAGCAGCAGGAAGATCACACACAACACGATCGGGATGATGACGCTGCGGTCGCGCTCGGCGGTCGCCCTAGTGTCCAACTGGGTGGCGGTGGGTCCGCCGACCTTCGCCTGCGGATCGACGGCATGTTCGGCACCCCGTAGCGCCACGATGGTGTGCAGTGCCTGCTCGCTGTCGGCCGGCACCTGCAGGGTGGCCTGGATCTCGACCAGCCCGCCCACCACCTTCGGCGGCGCGCCACCGATTGCCGGCTGACCGGTCGCTGCCAGCGGTGCGGCGGTGGCGATACCGTCCACCCCGGTGGCGGCAGCGACCATCCGCTCCGCTGCGGCGGCCGGCCCGATGATCACCGCCGGGCTGCCGGCTCCAGCGGGGAAGTGTTTGGCGGCAGCATTCTGCCCGCTGACCGACTCCACGGTGTGCAGGAACAGCGCGCTCTGCGAAGTGCCGCTGGCCTTCAGCGTCGGCAGGAAGCCGGCCATCACCAGCAGCACACCGCTGGTCAGCACCCAGATCAGCCGCGGCCGATTGGCGACGGCGCCGGCAATGCGTCCCCAGACGCCGGAATGTTCCGGATGCTCGGAGCCGTACACGGGCCGGCGGGGCCAGAATGCCTTGCGGCCCAACAACACCAGCACCGCCGGCAGGAAGGTGAGGGCAGACAGCAACGCCCCGATGATGCCGAAGGCCGCCACCGGCCCGAGGCTGCTGGTGGAGTTCAGCTTGCTGACGATCAAGCACAACAGGGCGATGATCACCGTGATCCCCGATGCCAGGATCGGCGTCAACGACTGACGCAGCGCGACCTTCATGGCCTCCCATGGCGAGCGGTATTCGCGCAACTCTTCGCGGAACCGTGACGTCAGCAGCAACGCGTAGTCGGTGGCTGCACCGACCACCAGGATGAACAGGATCCCCTGGCTCTGGCCGTTCAGGGTGATCGTCCCACCCTTGGCCAGCGCGTAGACGATGACGCTGGCCACCGACAGTGCGAACAACGACGACAGCAACACGATGACGGGCAGGATCGGGGTGCGGTAGACCACGATCAGGATCAACAGGACCACCCCGACGGCCACCAGCAGCAGCACGCCGTCGATCCCGGCGAACGAGCTGATCAGATCGGCGGCGAAGCCGGCCGGCCCGGTGACGTAGGAGGTCAGTCCGGCCGGCAGGGTGCTGTCCAACGTTGACCGCACCTGGTCGACAGTGGTCGCCAGGTCTGCGCCGAGGTTGGCGTCCAGCGGGACGATCAGCTCTATTGCCACGCCGTCCTTCGACGGCGTCGGCCCGACCACTTTCCCGACCAGGCCCTTGATCGAGTTGAGTGAGTCGGCGGCCTTGCCGGCCGCCGTCCGATCGGCCGCCGTCAGGCCGCCCACCCGCTCGATGACGACCACCGCCGGATTGACCTGCTGCGACTGGAATGTCTTCTGCAGCGCGGATACTTCCGTCGCCTCGGCGCTGCTGGGCAGGAAGGCGGCGTTGTCGTTGGTCTGGACGCTGCCCAGCTTGCCGGCGAACGGCCCGCCGAGACCGCCGATCGCCAGCCAGATCAGCACGATCACTGCCGGCAGGATCCACCGTTTCGTGGCCGGCCGGTTCATATGGAGGTGGTGCTGTCGCGGCGGTTCAGGACAAAGACGGCCATCCGCGGCAACGCCGCCTCGATCTCGGCCAGGTCGGCGTCGTCGTGCAGCCCGAACGCGCTGGTGGCCCACGGGACTGTCACCACGGCCAGGTAGCTGGCGATGACCTCCACCGCGAGCGGCGCCGGCACCGACGAGGCCCTCGCCAACTCGCTGCCGGCCGCGGTGCTGAGCAAGCAGTCGGAGTGGAATGCCAGATTGCGTACCCAATCGCGGGACCGATCAGGGCAGACCAGGTACTGGCTGCCCTGGTGCAGCAACACTCCGAGCGGGGTGCGGTGGACCTGGCCGGTCCGGCGACCGCGGGCCTCGAGCACCCGCAGCGCATAGCCGCCTTCGGTCAGCGGTTGCGGCTGCTGATGGAGCAGCCTGTCCACCATCTGATCGTTCAGCTCTTGCACGGCGCGCGAGGACATAGCTAGACACTCTAGCGAAACTTGATAGATTGTCTACCGATATCGGCTGCAGCTGAGTCTTAAGGTGAATCAGATGAGCGGGACAACGGGAGGTCGGAGCGCCGACCCCGACCCCGGGCAGCCGGCTGCCCGACTACCCGGCGCCGGAGAATCCGAGGCTCAAGAATCCGAGGCTCAAGAATCCGGGGCCCGAGAATCCGGGGCCCGAGAATCCGACGTCAGGCATCAAATCGGCCAGGCGGTGCGCGAGCTGCTGAGGGTGGCACCGGCCGTGCATTCGACCCTGGCCGGCCGGCTCACCGTCGGACCCACTGATCTGACGGCTCTCGACGTCACCACCTCCAGCGCGACCCCGCTCGGGGTGGTTGAGCTGAGCCAACGGCTCGGCATCCGATCCGCCTCGACCACGGTGCTGGTGGACAGGCTGGTGGCGTCCGGCCACCTGCAACGCCAGCCACATCCGAGCGACCGGCGCCGGACCAGCCTGAGCGCCACCCAGAGCGCCTACCACGACATCAGGGCGGCGCTTGGCCCGCTGATCCGGGACCTCACCGCTATCACCGACGAGCTGGACGCCGAAGCGGCCGCGACCGTGCTGGCCTTCCTGCGCACCGTGATCGCCACCCTCGACGGCTTCGTCGCCGGCACCGCAGGGGAATAGCGCCAGGATTCAGCCGGGTTGCTTGAACGCGCGCCAGCCGCCGGCCCGATTGTTGGCGATGATCTGCTGGAACATGGCGCTGAGCGGCCCCGCCGGAACCCGCTGGCCTTGAAACACCGCCACCGTGCGCGCCGTCTTGTTCTGCTGCCCGGTGGTGATGATGTGGTCCGGATCGGGAACGATGGCTCCGTCGTAGAGGAACACGTTGACGTGGTCCTTGGTGGCCAGCAATGCGCAGATGTTGCCCTGCAACACGAAGTAGGGCTGCACGGTGCGCTTGATGGTCTCCTGCACCTGCGGATCGGCGGCCAGGACGAGCTCGCGAACCTGCTGGCAGATCTCTTGCTGCCAATCGGGCAGGACGTTGATGTAGTCGTCCACCCGCGGGTCGTGTCTGTCTGTCATGGTTGCTGAGGATAGTCCGGGTGGCGCCAGTTGGCCCTGCGGCGCAACAGTTCTCAGGACCGTGCTGACGGCGGCCCGGCTCCCTCGATCTTCTCCACCAGTGCCCGATCGCGCAGGCCGACGGAGTCGAACTCCCAGAACGGCGCCGGGTAGACAAGGGTGCCCGTCATCCACTGTTCGTGAGCCGGCAGCAGCACCACCTGGAATGCGGGCAACGGCACCCGCAGCGACGGCCGCCGGAACCCGAGCGGGGTAGCCGGCAGGAAGCCGCGACGGCTGTAGTAGGTCGGCGACCCCTCGAGGAAAACCGCAGGCGAGCCGACCGCGCGGCCGAGTTCCAGTGCACCGGCGATCAGTGCGGTACCGACGCCGGTTCGTTGGTGGTCCGGCAACACCGCAAGGGGCGACAACACCAGGGTGGGAACCATCCGCTGCCAGGCATCGATATGGCCCTTGCTGAGCATCACGTGTCCGACGAGCTCGCCGGCCACCTCGGCGACCAGTGCCAGCGGGGCGGCCGGCCCGCCGTCGTCACCCAATCTGCTGCCGAACACACTGAACGGGCGGAGGGCCTCGACCAGTAGCGGCACTTCCGGTTCGTCGGCGCCGAACGCCTGGCCGACGATGCTGGCGACCTCGGAGGCGTCTGCCGGTGTATCCCGGCGCAGCAGCACGGTAGGGGGACTCGTCATGCTGCGCACCCTGGCACGTTCCCGCGGGAACGTCAGCCGGATATCGGGCCGGAGGCGCCACCGTAGGATCGTCAGCGCTGACAACGATCCGACCCAGAAGGACTTGCCCTCGTGCTGCGTGACCGTGACGCCGGAACCCTGACCATCGCCGATGAGGGCGCCACCGTGAGCCTGGCCGGCTGGGTGGCCCGCCGCCGCGACCACGGCGGGGTGATCTTCATCGACTTCCGGGATGCCTCCGGCCTGGTTCAGGTGGTGTTCCGGGAGGGATCCGTCGCCGAGCGGGCCCATCGGCTGCGCAGTGAGTTCTGTCTGCAGGTGACCGGCGCGGTCGAGGCCCGACCGGCCGGCAACGAGAACGCCGACCTGCCGACCGGGCAGGTAGAGGTGTCCGTCACCGACTTCGAGGTGTTGAACGAGGCCGGCCCGCTGCCCTTCCAGATCGACGACACCGTCGACGTCGGCGAGGAGATCAGGCTCAAGTACCGCTATCTGGATCTGCGCCGGCCAAAGCAGGCAGCCAACCTGCGGCTGCGCTCCCAGGTGAACAGGGCTGCCCGCACCGTGCTGGACGAGCATCGCTTCGTCGAGGTCGAGACGCCGACGCTCACCAGGTCCACTCCCGAGGGCGCCCGCGACTTCCTGGTGCCGGCCCGACTGCGGCCGGGCAGTTGGTACGCGCTGCCGCAGTCCCCGCAGCTGTTCAAGCAACTATTGATGGTCGCCGGCCTGGAGCGGTACTACCAGATTGCCCGCTGCTACCGCGACGAAGACTTCCGGGCCGACCGGCAGCCGGAGTTCACCCAGCTCGACATCGAAATGAGCTTCGTCGACCAGGATGACGTGATCGCGATCGCCGAAGACGTGCTGATCGAGCTGTGGAAGCTGATCGGACACCAGATCACCGCCCCGATCCCGCGGATCACCTATCGCGAGGCGATGGACCGTTACGGCAGCGACAAGCCGGACCTCCGATTCGACCTGCCGCTCACCCAGCTCACCGACTACTTCTCGGCCACCCCGTTCCGGGTGTTCCAGGCGCCGTACGTCGGCGCAGTCGTGCAGGCCGGTGGTGCCGCCACCCCACGCCGCGGCTTCGATGCCTGGCAGGAGTGGGCAAAACAGCGCGGGGCAAGGGGTTTGGCGTACGTCACCATCGCCGAGGATGGATCACTTGGCGGCCCGGTGTCCAAGAACATCTCCGACGACGAACGATCCGGGCTGGCCGCCGCGGTCGGCGCAAAGCCGGGGGATGCGGTGTTCTTTGCCGCCGGCAGCCGCCGGCAGAGTCAGGAACTGCTCGGTGCCGCGCGCAACGAGATCGGCCGCCGGGACGGTCTGATCGACCCGAGCCAGTGGTCGTTCGTCTGGGTGGTGGACGCCCCGCTGTTCGAGCGGACTGAAGAAGCCACAGCAGCCGGAGACGTTGCCGTCGGATCTGGTGTTTGGACGGCGGTACACCACGCCTTCACCTCGCCCAAGCCGGACTGCATGGACACCTTCGACACCGACCCGGAACATGCGCTGGCCTACGCCTACGACATCGTCTGCAACGGCAACGAGATCGGCGGCGGCTCCATCCGTATCCATCGCGCTGATGTGCAGGAGCGAGTCTTCGCGGTGATGGGCCTTTCCGAGGCGGACGCGCGGGAGAAATTCGGATTCCTGTTGGACGCCTTCACTTTTGGTGCACCGCCGCACGGCGGCATCGCCTTCGGCTGGGACCGGATCGTGATGCTGTTGGCCGACGCCCCGTCGCTGCGTGAGGTGATCGCCTTCCCGAAGTCGGGCGGCGGCTACGACCCGTTGACCGCGGCGCCGGCCCCGATCACCCCCGCCCAACGCAAGGAGGCCGGGGTGGACGCAGTGCCGCCCAAGGCGCAGCCCACAGCGGCTGAAAAGGCAACCAATGCTGCCCAGGCTGTGGACAACTCGATGCCAGCAGCCGCAGATGTGGACAACTCGCCACCCGGCTGACCGGATCGTTCATCCTGGCGGTATGAGCCATCACAACCTGCCCCAGAACATCCGCGAACTATCACTGGACGACCAGGCGCTGGCCGCCGACGTGGTCGACCTGTGCTGCTTCGAACGCGACCGCGCCACCGGCAGCCTGACCGTGCTGATCTGCGACAGCGGCGGCCGGATGGTGCAACCGGTCTGCATCGGCCAGGTACCCCGCCGACCGGCTGCGGACGACACTGGAGCCCTGTTTGCGCCCTTGATCGGACTCGCCAGCGAACTCGATGGCGGGCTGGTGGTCGCCATCGCCAAACCGGCCGGCCCGGTCGACGACGACGACCGGCGTTGGCACCAGCTGGCGATCGACGAGTGCCGGCGCGGCGGAGTCCGACTGATCGGCGCCTATGTCGCGACGCTGTCTGCCGTCACCCGGCTGCCCGATCCGGACCAGTTGCCCGTCGGCTGATCGGCGGTCCGATTAATCACAGGATCCGGTCAAGCGGCCGGTGGCATCCGGCCCAGCAGCTCGTGGTGGCGGCCGCGCACCTCGGCCCGTAGCTCCTGCATCACCACCGTGGTCGCCGGGCGTCGCAGCGCTCGCGGCGCCAAGCCGGCGATATAGCGGTTACGCACGTCGACCTCGGAGCGCAGCAACCGCCGCAGGCCGACCCTGGCGTCGGCGATGAAGCACGGCAGCAGCCCGATCCCGGCGCCGGCAGCGGTGGTCGCCAGCTGGGCGAAGACACTGGTCGAACTCACCTGAACCGGGTGGCCGGGGAACAGCTGGTCGAACACGTCGAGCTCGGAAACTCGCAGTAGCGACTCGACGTAATACACCAGCCGGTGCGACTGGAGCTCGGCAATTGAGGTCGGCACTCCGTTGTCGGCCAGATAGTCGCTGCTGGCGTACAACCCGAGCGTGTACTCGCTGAGCAGCACCGTCTCCCAGCGCGGCAGCGACGAACTCAGCCCGATCTCGACGTCTGCCCCGTGTCCAGCCACCATTGGACGGGTGGCGGACATCAATTCCAGCGTCACCTGCGGGTGAGTCCGCACCACTCGGGCCATTGCCGGACCGACGAACTCGGCAGCGAAGGCGTCGGGCGCGGCGATCCTGACCAGACCCGACAGCTCACTGACGCCGCCGCCGGGCTGTGCGAGAGTGCGTACCTGGCCCAGCGCATGTTCGACAGATTCCGATGCGGCCAGCAGCGACCTGCCGAGTGCGGTGAGTTCACATCCCCGCGCACTCCGCACCATCACCGTGGCGCCCACTGCCGACTCCAGGGTGGTGATGCGGCGAGAAATGGTGGTGTGGTCCATCCCGAGCGAGGCGGCCGCACCGATCAGCGTGCCCGACCGCGCCACCTCCAACAGGATCAACAGGTCGTCGGCCTTCAACATGCGAACAAGCGTGGTCGCCCATTGCTGGTTGTGCAAACTTGCACAACGAATGTGCACGTTCGGTGCTGGCTTTCGATGGCCCTGTGCGTCAAGGATGAGTCCGTCCCCTTTTGCCGTGATCCCTCGCGCGCCGATGACCATCCATCGGAATGCGACCGGTCACCCACTGCACGCAAGGAGCGTTCAACGATGAACGTCGGATGGATCGGTCTGGGCCACATGGGTGGTCCGATGACGACCAACCTGGTGAGAGCCGGGCACACCGTCAAGGGTTTCGACCTGGTTCCGGCGGCCAAAGCTGAGGCCGCCGACAACGGCGTCACCATTGTCTCCTCGATCGCCGAGGCGGTGTCCGATGCCGACATCGTCTTTTCCATGTTGCCGGCCGGCACCCATGCCCGAGAGGTGATCACCGGTGACGGCGGCGTGCTGGCCAACGCCCCGAAGACAGCCCTGGTGATCGACTCGTCGACCATCGACATCCAGACGGCGCGTGATTTGCACCAGGCGGCAGCGGAAGCCGGGTTCGGGTTCCTTGATGCCCCCGTTTCCGGCGGCGTGTCAGGGGCCGCAGCCGGAACGCTCACCTTCATGGTCGGCGGCGACGCCGACGCCGTCGAGAAGGCGAGACCTGTCATCGAGGTAATGGCCGGGAAGATCTTCCACTGCGGCGGTCCCGGCAACGGTCAGGCGGCCAAGATCACCAACAACATGATGTTGGCCATCTGTCTCGAGGCGACCTGCGAGGGCGCCGTGCTCGCCGAGCGACTCGGCTTGGACCACAAGACTTTTCAGCAGTTGGCCGCGGTATCCTCCGGCGACAACTGGGCGCTGCGAACGTGGTATCCGGTACAGGGCGTTGTCGACACCGCGGCGGTGAACAGGAACTTCGAGGGCGGTTTCTCCACGGCGCTGCTCCGCAAGGATCTGGGTCTCGCCCTTGAGGCAGGCAAGAGCACGTCGACCGAACTCAGCTTTGCGACAGCGGCGGCCGAACGACTCGAGCGATTGGTCCGAAAGGGTTGGGAGACAAAGGATTGCTCGGTGCTGGTCAAGCTCATCGACCCTGACGGCGAGATCACCGGCACCCCGTAGCCGGCCAGCCAGCGCCCGGTGCCCCCAACCAACTGGACTCGACTGCTGCCACCCACTGAACCCCGAACACTGAGGAGCTCAACGATGAGTGACACCCCAGCAACACCGGCGCCGAACCCCGGGCAGGCCGAGGTCTCCGACGACACCGCCCCGCCGGCCGGTTGGAAGACCCTGCGCAAGATCGTCGCGGCCTCGATGGCCGACACAGTCGTTGAGTGGTACGAGTTCTTCGTCTATGGGACCGCAACGGCGCTCGGCGTTTTCGGTGCGGTGTTCTTTCCGGGTGAAACCGCGAAGACCGGTCTGATCTACGCCTTTTCGACTTATGCGATCGGCTTCATCGCCCGCCCGCTCGGCGGTCTGGTCTTTGGCCACTACGGCGACAAGATTGGCCGCAAGCGGCTGCTGCAGTGGTCGATCGTCATCGTCGGTGTTGCCACCTTCCTGATGGGCTGCATCCCCAGTCACGCATCCATCGGCTTCGGTGCACCGCTGCTGCTGGTGATCCTGCGCTTCATCCAGGGTTTCGCCGTCGGTGGCGAATGGGGCGGCGCCGTGCTGCTGATCTCCGAGCACTCGCCCAACGATCGGCGCGCGTTCTGGGGCAGCTTCCCGCAGGTAGGTGTTCCCCTAGGCAACCTCATCGCCACCGTCGTGATGTTGATCCTCAACGCCACCCTCTCGCACGACGACTTCTTCGGTTGGGGTTGGCGGGTGGCCTTCTGGCTTTCCGCGGTGATCGTGCTGGTCGGCTGGTGGATCCGTCGCAGTGTTGAGGACGCTCCGATCTTCAAAGCGGCCAGCGCCCGGGAGCAGGAGCTCGTCGCCAACCGCATCGCCTTCATCGACGTGTTCCGCTACTACCCGCGGCAGATCATCGTATCGATGCTGGTCCGGGCCGGCGAGAACGTCCTGTACTACACGGTTGTTACGTTCTCCATCACCTATCTGGTCGGTGTCGGCGTCAAGGCAGTACCCAATCCTTGGTTTCATGTTGATCGCCCACGTCATCGAGATGGCCTGGATACCGTACGTCGCGAAGTGGGCAGACAAGATCGGCCGGCGCCCCATCTACCTGACCGGCGCGGTGCTGATGGTGATCTACGCGTGGGTCGGATTTCTGCTCTTCGATGGCAGCCGCAATGGGGGCTCGCCATGGTGGTTCACCCTCGGCCTCATACTCGGTGTGCTGATCCACGGGCTGATGTATTCGGTGCAGCCGGCGCTGATGAGCGAGATGTTCCCGACCAAGATCCGCTACACGGCCGTGTCCATCGGTGCGCAGCTCACCAGCGTGTTCTCCGGGTCGGTGGCGCCGCTAATCGGTGTCGCGCTGCTGACGAATGTTGCCGCGAAGGGCGCGCCGATCACGTCGTCGAACTCCGGTTGGGGCTGGGTGTCGGTCTATGTCGCCGCGATGGGCTTGGTCTCGGTGGTCGGCTGTCTCATGTACAAGGAGACCAAGGGTCAGGATCTTGCCGAGCTCGACGCCGCCGATCCGCGACTGGTGAAGACCGCCGTGAAATAACGGTTGTCGACCAACGGCCGCATTGCGTCACGAGGACAATCGAGAAGTAGCGACCCGGCAGCGAGCCGGGTCAAGGAAGGAAACCACCTCCAATGACGACCTCAACTGCGACGAAGGTGACCGACCAGCCGATGCTGATCGGCGGACAGTGGGTTGCGGCGGACGCCGGTGAATGGATCGACGTCGTTTCCCCCGGCGAGCGGTCCGTCACCCTGGCCAGGGTCCCTCGCGGCACGGACGCCGACGCGGACAAGGCCGTCAAGGCTGCCAGGAAGGCCTTTCCGGGCTGGCGCGACGTGCACTTCAAGGAGCGGCAGAAGGCGCTGCTGAAGATCGCCGACGCGCTGGAGGCGGCGGCCGAAGAGCTGTCCGTGCTGACGGCGAAGGACACCGGCAACGCCATCCGCACCCAGGCACGGCCGGAGTCGCAAACGCTGGTCGATCTGTTCCGCTACTTCGGTGGCATCGCCGGTGAGTTCAAGGGCGTCAGCCTGCCGGCCGGCAACGCGCAGCTGCAGTACACCAGGAGGGAGCCACTGGGTGTGGTGGCCGGCATCCTGCCGTGGAACTCGCCGCTGATGATCGCCGGGTTCAAGACCCCGGCGGCGCTCGCGGCCGGGAACACGGTGATACTCAAGGCCGCCGAGGATGCGCCGCTGACCATTCTGAAGATGGCCGAGATCTGCTCGGAGTTCCTGCCGGACGGCGTGCTGAACGTGGTGACGGGATTCGGCGCCGAGGTCGGTGAGGCGCTGGTTCAGCATCAGGACGTGGACAAGGTGTCGTTCACCGGATCGACCCGGGTCGGCAGGCAGGTGGCGCAGACCGCTGGGGAGCGGATCAGCCACATCTCGCTGGAACTGGGCGGCAAGAGCCCGTCGATCGTGTTCCCGTCGGCGGCCAAGGGTGCGGACCGAATCGACGCGCTGGCAACGGGTTTGCTGGCCTCCACCCGGTTCGCCCGGCAAGGCCAGTCGTGCACGGCCGGCTCCAGATTGTTCCTGCACACCGATATCTACGACGACGTGATCGGCGCGGTGGCGGCCAAGGCCAAGGCGATGAAGGTCGGCAATCCGCTGGATGAGGCGACCGACATGGGCGCCATCATCAACCAGAAGCAGTACGACCAGATCAACGTCTACATCGCCGAAGGCAGGGACCAGGACGGCGTCAAGCTGGCGCTGGATTGCCAGACGGCGATTCCGGCCGGACTTGACGGCTTCTACCAGGGGCCGACCATCTTCTCGATGGTCGACAACTCCTGGCGGATCGCGCAGGAGGAGATCTTCGGCCCGGTGCTGGTGGCGATCCCGTGGAAGGACCGCGACGACGTGATCAAGATGGCCAACGACTCGCACTACGGTCTGGCTGCCTTCGTCTGGTCGCAGGATCTCACCGAAGCCATCGACACCGCCCACCGCATCGAGTCCGGTTGGGTGCAGGTGAATCAGGGTGGCGGCCAGGTGATCGGCCAGTCCTACGGCGGCTACAAGACCTCTGGCGTCGGTCGCGAGGTGTCGCTGGAAGGTGCCATGGAGGGATTCACCCAGATCAAGCAGATAAACGTCAACCTGGGGTAATCGCCCGGCCGGGGCACCTTCTGACGCCGTCGGCCGCCGACGGTGCGTGAGCGTCGCCGGTAGCCGGTAGCGTCAAGAACCGTGGCCGACGACCTGGGACTGTTCGCTGCGCCCGCGCGCGAGAGCGCCGAGGCGATCCCGCCGACGCCGGGCTGGCGGCCGGGCGAACCGGTGGATCCGCATGCTCCGCTGGCCCTCCGGATGCGGCCGGCGACCCTGGACGAGGTCCTCGGCCAGGATCATCTGCTCGGTCCTGGCGCCCCGCTGCGCCGGTTGGTGCAGGGTGGGGCGCCGTCATCGATGTTGCTGTACGGACCGCCAGGTACCGGCAAGACGACGTTGGCCAACCTGGTAGCCGGCGCTACCCGCCGGAAGTTCTCCCAGCTGTCCGCATTGAACGCCGGCGTCACGCAGGTGCGGGCAGTGATCGCGGACGCCAGGGAATCGTTGCGGCGGACCGGCGAACAGACGGTGCTGTTTATCGACGAGGTGCACCGGTTCTCCAAGACCCAGCAGGATTCGCTGCTCGGCGCGGTCGAGGACAGAACGGTGATCCTGATCGGCGCGACGACGGAGAACCCGTACTTCTCCGTGGTGTCGCCGCTGCTGTCCAGGTCGCTGGTGCTGCAGCTGCGACCGCTGTCCGACGACGACATCGGCACGCTGATCGACAGGGCACTCGTCGACGAACGCGGGTTGGCAGGAAAGGTCGGCATCGCCGCCGACGCCAAGGCCCACCTGGTGGCGCTGGGCGGCGGTGATGCCCGCCGGTCGTTGACGGCGCTGGAGGCGGCAGCCGACAGCGTGCTCGAGGACAACGACACCGTCGACCCCGGTGACGATGCAGCCGATGGCGAAACCGCTTCTACCATCGTGGATCTGGCTGCGGTCGAACGTGCCGTCGACAGAGCCGCGGTGCGCTACGACCGGGACGGCGACCAGCACTACGACGTGATCAGCGCCTTCATCAAGTCGATCCGTGGCAGCGATGTGGACGCGGCCCTGCACTACCTGGCCAGGATGATCGAGGCCGGCGAAGACCCGCGGTTCATCGCCAGGCGGCTGATGGTGCATGCCTCCGAAGACATCGGGATGGCCGACCCAACAGCACTGCCGCTGGCGGTGGCGGCGGTCCAGGTGGTGCAGCTGGTCGGCCTGCCGGAGGCGCGAATCGCCTTGGCGCAGGCCACCATTCACCTGGCTGCGGCGCCCAAGTCGAATGCGGTGGTGATGGCGATCGACACCGCGATGGCCGACGTGCGGGCCGGCAAGGCCGGACTGGTGCCGCCGGCACTACGGGACGGCCACTATCCCGGTGCCACCAAACTGGGAAACGCCCAGCACTACGTATACCCGCACGATCTCGCAGAAGGGGTTGCGCGGCAACAGTATCCACCCGACGAACTGGTCGGCACCGACTACTACCGGCCGACCGGTCGCGGTGCCGAGCGCGCAGTCTCCGAGCGACTACCCAAACTCCGCAAAGCCATCCGCGGGAAATAGTCAGCTGACTGCTGACCTGTGTGGCAGCGTGAACAGGGTCGCCACGCTGACCACGATCAGCAGGATTGCTCCCACCGTCACGAACGTCGCGATGGCCAGGCCGGGCAGTGTGAAAACGACGATCCCAGCGATGATCGAGACGACGCCAGCAACGATCGCCATCCACCTTGGTGCGTGGGTGGCACCGGCGAATCCGGACATCAGGTCGTGTAGACCGTTGAAGATCCAGGCGATGCCGATCAGTACGGCCAGGAAGACCAGCGTGCCGGCAGGGTCGACAAGGCAGATGATGCCTGCGATCACCACCAATGCTCCGAGAATGCCCAGCAGCCAACGGGTTCGGCTCGGCACACCGTGGGCCGAGAATCCGAGGAAGATCCGGAACAGCCCGGCGATGATGAGTGAGACGCCGAAGAAGAACGCGATGGTGAGCAGTGTGGCGCCCGGCCAGAGCAGTGCGATCACTCCGAGAACAATGCCGACGACAGCGGTAGCGATCACCGTTGCCCGCATCGAGTTGACCAACCGAGCTGGGCTGACGCTGTTGTCCACGGGGCCACCTGTTCCTGCCGTCACTGATGGGTCAATAGTGATAGTCCAGCACGAAGGGCACCGGCTGTCACGACGGTCGGCCGGACAGGAGAGCAGCAGAGATGACCAGAGCAATCACCGTGAGCCGCACCGGCGCCCCGGAAGTATTGGAACTGGGGGACGTCGACGTCCCCGCGCCCGCCGCCGGCCAGGCGACGGTCGAGATCGCCGCAGCCGGCGTCAATTTCATCGATATCTACCAACGGCAGGGCGTCTACCAGCGGGAGTTGCCCTACGTACCGGGATCGGAAGGGTCCGGCCGGGTGGTGGCCGTCGGCGACGGGGTGACGCAGCCGCAGGTCGGCGACCGGGTGGCCTGGGAGTCGCTGCCGGGTTCGTACGCGGCCATGGTGACCGGGCCGGCCGACCGGTTGGTCCCGGTGCCCGATGCGGTGCCGGACGAGCAGGCCGCCGCGCTGCCGTTGCAGGGCGTCACCGCGCACTATCTGGCCCGAGACTCGTACCCGATTCAGCCGGGTGACGCCGTGCTGGTGCATGCCGGTGCCGGCGGCGTGGGATTGCTGCTCACCCAGGTCGCCAAGATCATCGGCGCGACGGTGATCAGCACGGTGTCGACGCCGGAGAAGGGCGAGCTGTCGTCGGCAGCCGGTGCCGATCACGTGATCGTCGGGTACGACGATTTCGCCTCTACAGTCAGGGATCTCACCGGCGGGGTTGGAGTCGTCGCCGTCTACGACGGGATCGGCAAAGACACCTTCGAGGGATCGCTAGCGTCGTTGCGGCGGCGCGGGACCATGGTGCTGTTCGGGGCCGCCAGCGGCCAGGTACCGCCGTTCGACCTGCAGCGGCTGAACCCGCTCGGCTCGCTGTCGGTCACCAGGCCGACCGCCAAAGACTTCGTGGTGACCAGGGAAGAACTGCTAGCGCGCACCGACGAGTTGTTCGGTTGGATCGCTGCCGGCACGCTCGATCTGCGGATCGGTGCGACCTACCCACTGGCGCAGGCCAGCAAGGCTCACGAAGACCTGGCCGCCAGGCGCACCACCGGCAAGCTGCTGCTGATCCCCTGACGCGGGTTTCAGGATCAGTAGACGACTATCGGCGAATGAGCATCAGTTCTGAGCAATGAGCACCTGAAGCTTGTGCTGCTCATCCCACAGGGCTGTTGCTCATTCCGACGGGGTTGCGCGGACCCCGGCGTCAGCGCAGGCGTACCCGATGGCCGGCTTCCGCCTTCAGTGCCCGATCCACACCGTGGTGTCGGCCGGCAGCAGACCATCGGAGGTCAGCTCACCGGAGCAGACCAGCACCTCGCCGGCGGGTACGCCGACCAGGGCGGTGCCGAGGTTTGCCACCACCCCGACCGACCCGTTGGTGTAGGCGACCACGCCGCTCGGCATCTCGGCCGCCCACCGCAACTGGCCGAGCCCGAGCTGGTGACTGCGTCGAGCGGCCAGCGCGGCTCGGTACAGCTCCAGCGTCGAGCCGGCCACCCCGTGCTGACGATCGCGGGCCAGCGCCGCATAAAAATCCGGTTGTGGCAGCCAGGTCTTACCGCTGGGACCGAATCCGAGCCCTGGCGCACCGGACTCCCACGGAATCGGTACCCGGCAACCGTCCCGGCCACGCTCGGTACGCCCCGACCTCACCCAGGTGGGGTCCTGCCGGAGGTCGTCGTCCAGAGCGGTGTGATCCGGCAGCCCGAGCTCCTCGCCCTGATACAGATACGCCGAACCCGGCAGGCCAAGCATCAGCAGGGTGGCCGCCCTGGCCCGGCGCAGGCCGAGGGCAAAGTCCGGCTGCTCGTCGTCGGCCCCGATTCCGTTGGGCCGCACCGTGAGATCGGCCAGGCCGAAACGCGAGACGTGCCGGACCACGTCGTGATTCGACAGCACCCAGGTGGCCGGCGCGCCGACGACGGCGGTGGCCGCCAGCGACGAGTCGACGACCGCCCGGATAGCCCGCGCGTCCAGCGGCGTCGCCAGATAGTCGAAGTTGAACGCTTGCTGCATCTCGTCGGCGCGGATGTAGCGCGCCATCCGCTCCAGCGGCGAGACCCAGGCCTCGGCCACCATCATCCGGTCGTCGTGGTAGGAGTTCAGGATGTCGCGCCAACCGCGATAGATCTCGTGCACACCGTCCTGGTCCCACATCGGTGACCGCGGCCCGGTGTGCACCATCGCATCGCCCTCGGGCGTGGTCATGGCCATCACCGCTTGTTCGGTTCCCGGCAGCTGATCTGGCAGCCCGTCGGCCTTCACCAACCCGTGCGCCACGTCGACCCGGAACCCGGCAACGCCACGATCGAGCCAGAACCGCAAGACCCGGTGGAACTCCTGCTGCACCTCGGGATTCGTCCAGTCCAGGTCCGGCTGCTTGACGTCGAAGATGTGCAAATACCACTGGCCAGGGCTGCCGTCGGGATTGGTGGTGCGGGTCCAGGCCGGGCCGCCGAATACCGACACCCAGTTGTTCGGTGGCAGGTCGCCGCCTGGCCCCACTCCGTCGCGGAACAAGTAGCGCCCGCGTTCGGACGAGCCGGCGGCAGCGGCCAGCGCCCCGGTGAACCACGGGTGTTCGTCCGATGAGTGGTTCGGCACCAGGTCGACGATCACCCGCAGCTCGAGTTCACCGGCCTTGGCCAGCATCGTGTCGAAATCGTCAAGGGTGCCGAACAGCGGGTCGACGTCGCAGTAGTCGGCAACGTCGTAGCCGGCGTCGGCCTGGGGTGAGGAGTAGAACGGCGACAACCAGACGGCGTCGACACCGAGTTCGGCCAGCGCGGGCAGCCGGGTGGTGATGCCAGGCAGATCGCCGATCCCGTCGCCGTTGCCGTCGGCGAACGACCGTGGGTAGATCTGATACACGACGGCGTGCCGCCACCACTCGGCGTCGGCTGGGGTTCCGGTCACGGACACGTGATTCCTCTTCGGTTGGGACGGCTTGGTTAGTGGCGGCACGGTTGGTCACTGCACGGGTGGTCACTGCGCGGTCGGTCACTGCACGGTCGGTGGGCAATTCCACAGGGCAATTCCACAGGGCAATTCAGCAGGGCAATGCGGCAGCGGATTCGATGCCAGGCAGCCATCGGTCCGACCGAGCACCGCGTCGTCGGATCAGCATACGAAAGCCCGCGCGCCGGCGCGGATCGACCCGGCGATACCGTTCGACCATGCGGCACCAGGTCCAGGATCGCACGGGCGCTCGGATGCGCTGGCGGTCGGCCACCGGCGCGCTCGCCCGGCCGACGGTGCTGATCCTGCTTGCTGCCGCCGTCGCACACATCATGCGCCGCAACGTGTTCGACATCGTGATCTTCGTAGGCACCGCGGGGCTGATCGTCGCCGACAGCGCAGTAGACGCGGGTCGTGCCCGTTCGCCCGCAGCCGGAACCGTCGCATTGCCGCGGTGGTTGGTGATGGCGGCAGCGGTGGTGTTCGGGGGCCTGGTCGGGTCGCTGACGCCGGCCAGCTGGCCGGTGCGGATCTGCCTCGGCCTGCCGGGCCTGGCGGCGCTCATCCTGCTGCTGACGGCGCCGCTGCCGGCCGGCCAGGAGCCGCGCATCCGAGATCAGCACGATCGACCTCGCCGCGGCCCGCTGGACGGGCGGGGTTGGCTGGCCTGGCCGGCGCTGTTGATCGTTGCCGCGTTGATCGAACTGTCGAGCTTTCTGCTGCAGCCAAACGCACAGACCGACAGCTACGACCATCCGACGCTGAGCACGCTGATCAGCCCGCTGCTCGGATCGCCGATCGTCCGCGGAGTCGCGCTGGCCTGCTGGTTCGCCGCCGGCTGCTGGTTGGTCCGCACCATCCGGAACGGCGGCCGCCGATGAGTAGCCACCTGTTGACGGTGCTGGCATTCTGCGCCGTCGGTGTACTGCTGGTCGTGCTGGGGCTGGCTGCCAGCTTCACCGCGCTGCCGGTACCGACGGTCGGGGCGCTGCTGCGCCGCGCACTGCGACACCGGGCGGCCCAGTTCGGGCTGCTGATGGTCTGGTGGTGGCTCGGCTGGCACTTCTTCGTCGGCTGAATCGCTTAAATCAGCGACTGTCAAGACCGCGCCGGATCAGCGCCGCGACGGTGACCGGCGCCGGCCCGTCGGCGAGCTGGGTGTACTGGGTGAGACAGGAGAACCCGTCCATCGCCACCGTGCGGTCGCCGCCCTGCTTGCGCAATCGCGGCAGCCACTCCTGCTCACCGATCTGCCGGCCGAGCTCGGCAGTATCGTGGGCGAAACCGAAGGAACCGGCCAGCCCGCAGCACCCGGCGTCGGCCACCACCACGTCGTAGCCGAGGCGCTGCAACACTTCTCGATCCGGGCCGACCCCGACTGTCGCCCGGCCGTGGCAGTGCGGGTGGACCAGGATCTGCTCGGCCGGCCGGTCGACAGCAGCGTCCGATGCCGGTATTCCGACCGCAAGCAGGTGTTCGGAAAGCGAGCGCGACAGCCCGGCCAGCCTGGTCGCTCGCGGATCGTCCGGCAGTAGCTGCGGCAGTTCGTCGCGGAAGGCCGCCAGGCAGCTGGGCTCCGGAACCACCACCGGGATCCCTTGCGAGACAAAGGGATCCAGGATCGTCAGGACATTGCGCAGCGATTTCCTGGCCAGCTCGAGCATCCCAGGGTCGTACAGGGTGCGGCCGCAGCAGGCCCACTGTGTCGGGACGTGAACGGCCTCGCCGACGGCCCGCAGCGCGCCGAGTACGTCGGCGCCGAGGCCGGGGTCGAAGACGTCGGTGAAGGTGTCCGGCCAGAGCACGACGGTCGGCGTCGGTGGCCGGCCCTGGGCCTGCTTGGCCTGTTTCCGAGCGGTCGCCCGCATCGAGGTCCTGCTGAAGGCAGGCGCCGGCCGGCTGGTGGTGACGCCGGCCGCCTTGCGGACAACGGTGCCGAGGCCGCGCATCTTCAGTACCGAGTTGGCCAGCCGCGGGACTGCAGTGGCCAGCCGAGTCGCCCATGGCAGCAGGCCGAGCGCATACATCTGCCGGGGCCGGGCCCGTTTGGCGTAGTAGTGCGAGTGGAACTCGCTCTTGTAGGTGGCCATGTCGACGCCGGTGGGGCAGTCGACGGCGCAGCCCTTGCAGCCAAGGCACAGTGACAGCGCGTCTTGCACGTCGTCGTTCCGCCAGGCCCCCGGCGATACCTCGCCGGTGAACATCTCCTGCAGGGCCTTCGCCCGGCCGCGGGTGGAGTGCCGCTCGTCGCGGGTGACGCGGTAGCTCGGGCACATCACCCCCAGGTCGTCCCGCCGGCAGCGGCCGACGCCGACGCAGCGCTGCGACGCCTCTGCCAACGATCCACCGTCCAGCGGTAGGGCGTAGATGGTCTGTTTGCCCAGCGCCGAAACATGATGTGTCGGACCGTGTTTGAGGTTGGTGTCCAGCGGATAGGGGTCCACGAGTTTCCCAGGGTTGAGGATGCCGGCCGGGTCGAACAGCGACTTCAGCGCCCGGAAGCCGTCGATCACCTCGGGCCCGAACATCCGCTCGAGCAGTTCGCCGCGGGCCTGCCCGTCACCGTGCTCGCCGGAGATGGAGCCGCCGAGCTCGGAAACGATGTCGGCGGCCCGCTCGATGAATGACCGGAAATCGGCAAGACCCTTGGCGGTGGAGAAGTCGAAGGGGTTGCGGGTGTGCACGCAGCCCTGCCCGAAGTGCCCGTACCAGGCGCCGGTGTAGCCGTACTCGGCCCACAACGCGGTGATCCGGCGCAGGTACTCGCCGAGCCTGACTGGTGGGACAGCGGCGTCCTCCCAGCCTTCGCGGTTGGGCGGTTTGCCGGGCGGCCGGGCGGTAGCGGCCAGCCCCGATTCGCGTACCGACCAGATGGCCGTCACCTCGACCGGGTTGGTGATTCGTTTGGCGTGCACGCCGGCCGGCACCATGGCCAGGAAGTCGACCACCCGCAGCTCGGCGACAGCCGGATCGTCGTCACCGATCTCGGCCAGCAGCCAGCCGCGACCCGGCGGCAGCATCGAGATGCCAACGGTGTTCAACCCGATGGACGCCGACTGGGTCACCAGGGTGTCGTCGAAGCCCTCGAGCCCGAGCAGGCCGAACGCCACCAGCGATGGGACGGCGTCGGCCGCCAGGAAGATGTCGGAGTAGCCGAGCACCACCAGGTGCCGAACGGCGGGGGACTGCGCGAGGTCCAGCTCGGCCTCGACGACCAGCGCCAGGGTGGACTCCGAGCCCACCAACATCCTGGCCAGATCGGTGGGTCCTCCAGGCACCAGCTGATCCAGGTTGTATCCGGAGACCCTCCTAGGAATGTCCGGGAAGCGTGTGCTCACGACATGGGCATATCTCCGGCCGATCTCCCTGGCGCCGCCGAGCAACCTGGCCAGCTCGCCACCACCGGCGACCGCAGCTGCATAGCTGTCCTCGTCATAGCGGCCGACCCAGAAATCGTCACCGGCCGCCGTCACGATGCGCAGCCGGCGCACGTTTTCGACGGTCTTGCCGGAGTACAGCGCATGAGTGCCGCAGGAGTTGTTGCCGATCATCCCGCCCAGGGTGCACCAGGCGTGGGTGGCCGGATCCGGGCCGAACGTCAGCCCGTGCACCTCGGCGGCGGCCCGCAGATCGTCCAGCACCACGCCGGGCTGCACGGTGGCCACCCGCCGCTTGGCGTCGATCGCGACAATGGCGGTCATGTGGCGGGAGAAGTCGAGCACCACCCCGACGTTCACCGTCTGACCGGCCAAGCCGGTGCCGGCGCCGCGACCGAGGACGGGGGCGCCGACCGCTGCGCAGGCCTTAACGACGGCGACGACGTCGGCGGCGTCGGCGGGAAACACCACACCGAGTGGAATCTGCCGGTAGTTCGACGAGTCGGTGGCGTACACGGCCCTGGTCGCACCATCGAACCGAACCTCGCCCGCGACCAACGCCGAGAGGCGTTCACCGAGCTCGATACGGCCGGCTTCGGTCAGTGGATTGCGATCGATATAGGTGCCTGCGGTCACTGCCCCAGTGTGGACGTGCACTGCCCGCCAGCTGCCACCGGGTCGGTGCAGATCTGGGTGCCGGTCCACACGGCCCGCGACCCTGCCTCGCCGATCCGCACCACCTGGGCCAGCGGCCTGCCGACGTGGTGATCGGCACCATCACCAGCGTGACCAGCGCGAAGATCGGAGTGATGATGCCCAGCGTGCGCCTGGCGGCCGGCCAGGGCGGCCGACAGCACGATCAGCAGCGCCGCTACCGGCACGAAGACCACCAGGGCGTGCACCAGCAGCAGGTGGGCGGGCAAGCCACTGATGAGGTGAATCATGGGGTATGGCCCCATGCGGTTGTTGGCTGGTCGAACGTGGCTGGGCGGACCAGCGCGAAACACGCGCTGCCAATCGAGACGACCAGCCGGGTAACCTGGTTCGAGCATCAGCGCAATCCGAGTAGGGCCTTCAGGGCACTGGTCCATAAGGAGAGCCGTGAAGAGCAGGTACGTGTTCACCGCAGGCGTCGCCCTCGGCGTCGCGGCGACCCGGCGCACCCGCCGGGCGAAGGCGGCGGCCAAAGATGCGCTGAAGGCGAAGCTGACACCGTCCGCGATCGCCGCCGACGTGGCCGATGCGATCGCGGAGGTGGGCAATGCGATCGGCTCCTTCGCCTCGGACGTGAAGCAGGGAGCGGCAAACCGCGGGTCGACCTATCGGCCGGTGATCGAGAGTTCCACCGGCTCACTGATGATGCTTGCCCCCGAAAAGATGCCAGAAACCGCAACCGCAGCGGATTCCGCAGCCTCAGGTCAGGCTGCTGCAGCATTCAACGCGGCGGCTAGCCAGCGGCACGGTCGCCGCTCCGCCTGACCTCACCGGTCGGCTGCCGGAGCACCGCCTGCCGCGCCCAGCGTCCAGCCCGACCAGGGCACACCTTCCGGGCGTCAGCTTGCTGCTGCTGCGTCCGTCAATCCGAAAGTCGAAACTCATGCAAACCCATGAAATCCGTCGCCGGTTCCTCGATCATTTCGAGCGGGCCGGCCACACCGTCGTGCCGTCCGGTTCGCTGATCAGCGAGGACCCGACGGTGCTGTTCACCATCGCCGGCATGGCGCCGTTCAAGCCGTACTTCCTCGGGCAGGCGACGCCGCCGTTCGACAGGGCGACCAGCGTGCAGAAATGCGTTCGAACGCTGGACATCGAGAACGTCGGCATCACTACCAGGCACAACACCTTCTTCCAGATGGCTGGCAACTTCTCCTTCGGCGACTACTTCAAGGCCGGTGCGATCCAGCATGCCTGGGAGCTGGTCACCAACTCGCAGGACGACGGCGGCTACGGCTTCGATCCGGACCGGCTGTGGGTAACCGTGTACGAAACCGACGACGAAGCGTTCCAGCTCTGGCAGGAGGTCGCCGGGCTGCCTGCCGAACGCATCCAACGGCTCGGCATGGACGCCAACTATTGGTCGATGGGAACTGCGGGTCCATGTGGCCCGGATTCGGAGATCTTTTACGACCGCGGCCCGGAATTCGGTCCCGCCGGCGGTCCGGCCGTATCGGAGGATCGCTACCTCGAGATCTGGAATCTCGTCTTCATGCAGGAGATGCGTGGTGAGTCCAATGCCGATGGCAAATTCGAGATCGTCGGGCCGTTGCCGCACAAAAACATCGACACCGGAATGGGTATCGAGCGGGTGGCGTTCCTGCTGCAGGGCGTCGACAACGTCTACGAGACCGATCTGCTGCAGCCGATTATCACTACGGCCGAGGAGCTGTCCGGTCGCCGCTACGGCGCAGACCATGCCGACGACGTCCGGTTCAGAGTGATCGCCGACCACATCCGCTCCGGCACCATGCTGATCGGTGACGGGGTGACGCCCGGCAACGAGGGGCGTGGCTATGTGCTGCGGCGGCTGCTGCGGCGCACCATCCGCGCGACCCAGCTGCTCGGGGTGACCGAGCCGGTGCTGCCGACGCTGACTGCCGTGGTGCGGGATCTGATGAGTGAGTCCTACCCGGAGTTGACGGCCGACTACCAGCGGATCGAGCGGATCGCCGACGCCGAAGAGCAGACCTTCCTGAAGACCCTGTCCTCCGGCACCAAACTGTTCGAAACCGCTGCGGCGCAGGTGAAGTCGGGTGGCGGAACGTCGGTGACGGGGGCGTCGGCGTTCGCCCTGCACGACACCTACGGCTTCCCGATCGACCTGACCCTGGAGATGGCGTCCGAGGCCGGGTTGGCCGTCGACATCGACGGGTTCACCGCGCTGATGGGCGAGCAGAAGGCCCGGGCCCGAGCGGACGCGAAGGCGCGCAAGGGCGGCTTCGGCGACCTGACCGCTTACAAGGATCTGTTGGACAGCGGTGGCCCCACCGAGTTCACCGGCTACACCGAGCTGCAGTCGGAGGGAACACTGCGTGGCCTGATCGCCGACGGCAAACGGGTCGCCACCGCGAAGGAAGGCGACATTGTCGAGTTAGTGCTGGACCGCACCCCGCTGTACGCCGAATCCGGCGGCCAGGAATCCGACGCCGGGCTGATCCTCGGGCCGAATGCGAGTGCCGACGTTCTCGACGTGCAGAAGGTGAACCGCAAACTGTGGGTGCACCAGGTACGCATCACCGACGGCGAACTGCACGAGGGCGAGTCGGTGATCGCCAAGGTCGACCCGGAGTGGCGCACCGGCGCCAGGCAGGCGCACTCCGGCACCCACGTGGTGCACGCGGCGCTGCGGCAGGTGCTCGGCCCGGACGCGCTGCAGGCCGGCTCCTACAACAAGCCCGGCTACCTGCGGCTGGACTTCTCCTGGAACTCGTCGCTGTCGGGCGCCACCAGGTCGGAGATCGAGGAGGTGGCCAACCTCGCGGTCCGCAAGGACTTGCCGGTCGCGGTCAAGTACACCTCGCTGCCGGAGGCGAAGCAGCTGGGCGCGTTGGCGCTGTTCGGCGAGACCTACGACTCCGAGGTGCGGATCGTGGAGATCGGCGGGCCGTGGTCGATCGAGCTGTGCGGGGGCACCCATGTCGAGCACTCCAGCCAGATCGGACCTGTCTCGCTGATCGGCGAGGCATCCGTCGGTTCCGGGGTGCGCCGACTTGAGGCTTACGTCGGGATGGAGGCGTTCCGGCAGCTGGCAGGAGAACGGGCGCTGGTGGCGGAACTGGCCGGCCTGCTGAAGGTGCCGGCCGCGGAGGTTCCCGGCAGGGTCGAGCAGCTGGTGGAAAGACTCAGGGTCACCGAGAAGGAACTCGACAGGGTGCGCGGCGCTGCCGTGCTGGCGTCGGCCGGCGCCTTAGCCGATGGCGCCGAACAGGTCGGTGAGACAGCGCTAGTGGCGGCCATCGCCCCCGACGGGGTCTCGGCGACTGAACTGCGCACCCTGGCCTCCGACGTGCAGCACCGGCTCGGCGGACAGCAAGGCGTGGTCGCGTTGTTCGCCGCCACCGACGCCGGCCTGTCGTTCGTCGTTGCCTGCACCCAGGCGGCAATGGACAGCGGCCGGCGGGCGGGTGAGCTGGTCAAGAGCTTCCTGCCGGCGATCGACGGAAGGGGCGGCGGACGCCCAGAGCTGGCCCAGGGCGGTGGATCCAACGCGGCGGGAATCCCGGCGGCGATCGCGGCACTGAAGGGCGCTCTCGGGTGACGAACACCGACGGCACGCCCGACGTCGACTGCGACACGCCCCCGGTGAAGGGTGTACGTCTCGGGGTCGACGTCGGTAGCGTGCGCGTCGGGGTTGCAATAAGCGATCCGCACGGCATTCTGGCAACTCCGGTGACGACACTGCGACGGGACAGCGCGGGAGCCGACCTTGATGCGCTTGCTGCTTTGATTCTTGAGCACGAGGTGGTGGAGGTGGTGGTGGGTCTGCCCAGGACGTTGCGCGGCGCAGACGGCGCCGCCGTCACCGCCGCTCGCGATTACGCAACTGCGCTGTCCGGCAGGATCGCAGCAGTCCCGTTGGTGTTCGTGGATGAGCGGATGACCAGCGTGACGGCGAACAGGATGCTGGCCGACCGCGGGGTTAACTCGCGATCGCGTCGAGAGATCGTCGACCAGGCTGCGGCTGTGACGATCTTGCAGACTCGGTTGGACGCGCTGGCGGCTCATCGGTGACCGACGACAGCCTGGGGATCTTCGATGCCGGTGACACCCAGCTGCCCGATGACGGTCACCGGTCCGGCCAGGCCGGCGGCGGGCCGCACTCCGCGGATCGTCGGGAGCGTCGACGGGCGCCTGCCGTTCCGGTGCTGCCGCGCGGTGACATCGACCACGGTGACGACGGTGACATCGACGACGGTGACAACGGTGACGATGACGATGACGATGACGAGGTCGATCTCGATGCGGTGCGGTCCGCGCTCAACAGCACCGCCGGCGCACCGCAAGCGGCGGTGCCTGCGCAGCGTCAACACACGTCAGTAACCGCAAGGGACAGGCATCGACAGCAGCTGTTGGCGGCCCGCCGGCGGCGCCGGCGGCGTCGCCGGTCGGTGTTACTCGCGCTGGTGGTGCTGCTGCTGATCATCGCTTGCGTCGTCGCCGGATTCGTCTGGTGGCGGCACAAACCACCGGTGGAGGTTCGCGACTACGCGGGCAACGGCGACATCGAGGTGATTGTCCAGGTGCAAAGCGGCGACGGCCTGCCGGCGATCGCTGACACGCTCGCCGCTGCTGGTGTGGTGGCCGGCCCCGAAGCCTTCGTCGACAGCGCAACGAACGATGCTGACGTTGCTGCCTTGCACCCCGGCTACTACCGGGTGCGCCAACACTCGTCGGCGGCCGCGGCCGCCGATCAGATCGTGTTGGCGGCCAACCACGTCGGCAAGTTGCGGCTGATCCCCGGCCGCCAACTCGCCGATGTGTCCAAGGGCGCCGATGGTGGAACGGTGCCCGGCTACCTGTCGGACATCGCCAAGGCGGCGTGTGTTCCGCTGAACGGCAAAAGCGACTGTGTGACGGTGGCGCAGCTGCAGGACGCGGCGAAGACGGTTTCGCCGGCCGAGCTCGGCGTCGTGTCCTGGGCAGTGTCCGACGTCGAACGCGCTCCCGACCCGGCGAAGCGACTCGAGGGGCTGATTCTGCCCGGCGACTACGATGTGCCGCCGGACAAGGACGCGAAAACCCTGCTGAGGTCAGTGATTTCGGCATCTACCGTCACCTGGAACTCCATGGACATCATCAGCGAGGCTGCCGCCCTGCACATCAGTCCCTACCGGGCGGTGGTGATTGCGTCAATGGTGGAGCGGGAGGGCATCTCCGAGGATATGCAGTCGGTGGCCAGGGTTATTTACAACCGGCTCGACATCAAGATGCGGCTGCAAATGGACTCGACCGTCAACTATGCGTTGAACAGGGCACAGATCACCACCTCGGACGCGGACAGGGGAAATCCCAGCCCGTACAACACCTATGCCCACGTCGGGCTGCCGCCGACGCCGATCAGCTCGCCGGGCGAGGACGCGCTGAATGCCGCTATGGACCCGACTCCTGGTAACTGGTTGTACTTCGTGAAGGTCGACAAGGCAGGGAACTCCTGCTTCAGTGTGACGGACGCCGAGCACCGGAAATGTGTGGCGCAGGCAAGGGCTGCCGGTGTCTTCGGGGGCTGACGGCAAGAATCGATGTGCCGTCTTGGGATCTCCCGTCGACCATTCGTTGTCGCCGGTACTGCACCGCGCCGGATATGCGGCATTGGGGTTGACGCAGTGGTCCTACGAGCGGATCGACTGCGATGAGCAGGCGCTGCCCGGTCTCGTCGGTCTGCTTGACGAGAGCTGGCGCGGCCTATCGGTAACGATGCCGGCCAAGGCCGCAGCGGCAGCGGCGGCGAGCAGCCGATCAGCGCGGGTTGAGCTATTGGGAGTGGCCAATACCCTGGTACGCAACAACTCTGCCGGGAATACCGGCTGGTTCGCCGAGAACACCGATGTCGACGGAGTAATCGGCGCGTTGCGGGCGCACGGCGTCCATCGGCCAGGAACGGTGCTGGTGCTCGGCGGCGGCGGCACCGCATTGTCGGCGATCGCGGCGATCACCGAACTGGCCGCTGACGCAGTCGTAATTGCCGGACGTCGACCCGAATCCTGTGCAAGGGCAATGGATCTCGCCCGACGGCTCGGGCTGCCGGCCACCGCGTGCTCGTTCACCGCCGCAGCCCTTACGTCGGCGGCGCGGGGCGCCGATCTGGTGATCAGCACCGTGCCGGCCGGCGTTGCCGACGCGTTCGCCGGCATGCTGGCCGACGTGCCCGTGTTGTTGGACGTGGTCTACCACCCGTGGCCGACCCCGCTGGCCGCCGCCGGTGCCGCCGACCGAGTGACGGTGACAGGGTTGGACGTGCTGCTGAACCAGGCGTTGCGGCAGTTCGAATTGTTCACCGGGCGCCAACCCCCGGCAGCGGCGATGCGCGACGCTCTACTGTCGAACCTCGGCTCCCCACGGCCGCTGCCGATTGTGGACAACCCGCCCGGCACCGTTGGTCCGTGACACCCTGACCGGATGAGCGCACTGGCCGTCGGGGCGGTTGGCCTGGTACTCGGCGGCATTGCCGGGGCCGGTATCCGGCTGCTGTTGGCAGCGCTGCGGCGCGGCACCGTGCTGCGGGCCGGCCCGGTCGAGGCCGGGGCTGCGGTGATCACCGCGATCGGTGCTGCGATCGGCTGGGGGAGCCCGTTGCTCGCGGTTGCGGTCTGGATCGGGCTTTTCGCGGTGGCACTGGGCACCGTCGACCTGCGGCATCACCGGCTGCCGGATGCGCTGACGCTTGCCGGCGTCGTCGTCACCGCCGGCGTGCTGACGATCACCGAGTGGTCGACACCGACCGCCGGCAGCCTGACAAGGGCAGCGATCGCCGGAGTCGTCTGGGCGGGATCGTTTGCGGTGATCGCCGCCGTGACCCCGGCGAACATGGGTTGGGGCGACGTCAAGCTGGTGCTGTCCCTCGGCGCGGCCACCGGATACCTGTCGGCGGCCACCGCGCTGCTCGCGGTCTGTGCGGCGTTCGTGCTGGCTGCCCTGGTAGCGATGGTGGGTATCGGTCTGCGGAAGTGGACCGCACAATCGGCCATCGCCTTCGGTCCTTTCCTGCTGATCGGCAGTTGGCTGGCGCTGCTGTTGGACAGTTGATCGACCGCCGGGTTCGGCCGTCGGTACCGTGACTCGGGTGACAAGAAGACCATCAAGCACCGCCGGTGGCAGCCGGCTGCGACCGATACCCAGGACGGGCGTACCGGCCGGTGCGGTGGCGGGCGCTGGCGGTGCCTTGATGGTGATCGGCGCGTTCTTGAGCTGGCTCAGTACCTCCAGCGATGCCGGTGGGAACACAGTGATCTCGGGGTTCGGCACCATCTCGGGAGGGTCAACACTCGCCGGACAAAACCTGAACGATCTGCTCTCGATGGGCGGCCTCGGCAGCTTCCGGCCCGGCCTGATCGGGCTGGTCTTCGGAGTTCTGGCCGTGCTGACCGGAATCGTGGTGGCGCTGCAGCGACCACGTGGCGCCCATTCCTTCCGGGTCGCCGCTGTCTTTCTGCTGCTCTGCGGTGCGGTCGGCGCCGGCTGGGGGCTGTATCGAGTTTTCGTACCCGGCACCGCCGGAATCCTGGCGGCCGGCGACGGTTCGGCAGGCGCCGGCCCGTGGATGACGGCGGCTGGCGGGCTGGTGATCCTCGGTGCCGGCTGCTGGCTGCTGGCCGGCCGCGCCGATCGAGGAGTCAACCGGCCGTTAGGAACTCGCGGAATCCAAGCCTGATGCTGCCGTGCTGCCGGCGATCAGCTGAGCGGCCTCCATCAGCATCCAGCCGGAGAGCTGCACCGAAAGATCGCGCTCGGCTTCCCGGCTGGCCGCAACAAGGGCATTGCCGCGCACCTCGCCGGTCCCACCGCGATGCGGCCGGATGGCCGGTACCGACCAATCCGGCCCGAAGATCGGCAGGTCGTCCTTGACGATCGCGTGCCGCCAGGCGGAATCTGCCGCCGTCGCCACCAGCTGCCCCGCCGTCGTTCTGGTGAGTCGGTCCTGGTCGGTACTGCCGGGAAGCCGAGTGGCCACCTGCGCCAGATAACGGACCAGGATGCCGGTGAACAGCCCGCCGTTGCCACCGCCATGGCCCACCAGCACCCCGGCGGGTGCCAACTCGCTGTGCACGGCCGCTACCAACCGGTGGATCCTGCAGGCATCCCGGTCGGTGCTGCACACCAGTTCCAGTTCGGCGCCGAGCACTACACCCTGGCAGTAGGTGTAGACGGTCTCGTCCACGGTGAACTCACCGGCAGCGCCGCCGGGCAGCGTCCCGTCGGCTATCAGATTGCTGGTAGTGATCCGCAGCCGCTGGTCGATCCAGTCGGCGGTGGCCGCTGCCCTGGACTGGTTCCCGGTGCGCGCCAAAAGGATTGCCCCTGGACCGTTCGCCGGGGTGTTGCGAAACACGTCACCCCGGCGCCAGGGGATGCCGCCGCCGGCCTCGTCCGACCAGGCCTGGTCGATTCGGCCGGCCAACAGCGACACCGGTGCCCGCAGATCGAGATCGGGTGCCACTCCGGGGGCGCTCGCCCGCTGCAGAGCCAAGGCCCACCAGGCGATGTCGTCGTAGTAGGCATTGCCCCAGCGCCACCCGTTGCGCAGCCGGTCGCCGCGTATCAGCCTGCCGATGGTCGCCTGTCTGTCCGGCGCTGCCGCACTCTTCGGATCCCTGAGCTGGGCGTCCACCAGACAGTCGAGTAGGTGTGCCTGCCACCAGAAATGCCATTGCCAGAACAGCCGCTGTACCGGTGTCGCCGGCCAGGCCACCACCCCCAGCCGGGTACCCGGCAGCGCCCACAGCCGGCGGACGCTGCGGCTCCGCACCGCAGTCTCGGCGAGCTGGGCCCGGCCGGCCGGGTCCTGGGTGGCGCCTGCCATTACGCGTCGTAGAGTGTGCTGCGGTCGAAACCCTTGCGGCGGTGGGGCTTTTGGCTGGGACCGGTGGCTGCCGAGATGAAGGTGCCGGCCGCTGGGTGCTCTTCGTCGTCGTCAATGGGCTCCCGCGGGTCGGTGAACTCGCGGTAAATGAAGTAGCAAAGCGCCAGCAGCCCCATCGTTCCGAAGGACAGCCATTGCCAGGCGTAGGACAGGAACGGCCCACTGTCGATCTGCGGCACGCTGATGGGATTGAGCACTCCAGCCGTGCCGTCGACCAACTGAATGAAGCCACCGAGTACCGGGCCGGGCAGATCGGCGATCGAGGTCTTCGAAATGCCGTACACCTCAAGGCGTTCGCCCGTGCGTTGCGGAGGTCGGTTCAACGGGTCGGGCTGGTAGGGCTGCAGTCGACCGACCACCGTGACGGTGCCGGCCGGTGGGGCGGGCGCCGGAACACCGCCGGCCAGTTGATCGATCGGGATGTCTCCGCGGTCGACCAACAGCACCGACCCGTTGGCCAGCAGCAACGGGACCAGCACCTCCGACGCCGGCTGCCCGGCCAGATCCTGACGCAGCCGGACCACCACCTGCTTGTCGGCGAGGAACGTGCCGGTGGCCGTTGCCTGCTGCCACACCTCGGCCGGTGGGACGCCGGCGCCCAGTGGCAGCCGTTGTTCGATCGGCTGTGCCGCATCATTGATGGCTGCCGAAATGGACGCGTTCTCCGCCGAGCGCTCGGCGTTTCGGTGGAACTGCCAGGGCGCGAGCACGAAGTAGCAGAGCGCAGCACCGATGATCGCGGCCAGCACGGCGGCGATCCAGCCGGGCGACCGCAGGAACGCCAGCCGAGCACCGGCCGACTGCCGCGGCTGGTCGTCGGCCGGCGGCAGTTGTGCGGGCGGTGTTGCTGTCTCGCTCATCTGGCCAGCCGATCGCGGACGGCAGCCACCACGCCAGGCGCTGCCGCCTGTGTCATCGCCAACACCTCGGCGAACCCGGAGTCCGGCCCGTAATAGGGGTCGGGGACCTCGTCGTCTGCGGCCTGCGGATCGAAGCTGCGTAGCAACGCGATCTTGTCGTGGTCGGAGGTCAATCGGCGCAGCTCACGCAGGTGACCGCGGTCGGCGGCCAACACCAGATCGATGTCCGTCAGCTCATCGGCAGTGATTTGGCTGGCCCGGTGATCGGTCGGATATCCGGCGGCCGCCAGTGCCGCCACCGCTCGCTCGTTGGCGCCCTGCCCGATGTGCCAGTCGCCAGTGCCGGCGCTCGTCACCCGCACCTGGTGGCCGAGGCCGGCGTCGTCGAAGGCTGCTTGCAGCACCTTCTCGCCGATCGGCGAGCGGCAGATGTTCCCGGAACACACGACAACCAGCCGGAACATCTTGGCAGGGGCTGGGGTCACCCGGCCATTGTTTCACCCTGGGCTCTGGTCGCCAGCTGCCGTCCATGTCGATGACGAATGCCTCCTCGGTGTCGCAGTGCACAGACTGCTGCGGGTAGCGTCGCCTGCACTCCACACCACGCACCAACACCCACCCGCACTACACATCACCCAGCAACGCCACCTCCACTACGAGGAAGGGAGACGGCCCCGTGCCAGAGGCCGACCCGCCGGACCAGCATCGACTGCTCGATCTAGCGGCCACCGACCGGGCGATCGCTGCCGCCGACCACCGTCGCAGCACGCTGCCCGAACTTGCCCTCATTGCCGACGGAGCCGACCGGGTTGCCGAACTGCGGGCCGTCAAGGTGCGCGCCGACACCGAGGTCGCCGACCTGGATCGCGACGGCAAGAAGCTCGATGCCGAGATCGACCAGGTGCGGGCCAGGGCCGCCAGGGATGCTGGCCGGATGGCCACCGGGGCCGGCCCGGCCAAAGACCTGACCAGCCTGCAGCACGAGATCGACACCCTCGCCCGCCGACAGTCGAACCTGGAGGACCAGTCGCTGGATCTAATGGAGCGCAGGGAAGCGGCCGACGCAGCGTCGGCCGAGGCCACCTCGGCATTCGACGCCGCCAACTCCGAGATCCAGCAGGCAGAGAGTCGCCGCGACGACCAGTTCGCCGACATCGACGACGAGCTCGGCCGGCTGCGGAGCACCCGTGCCGACCAGTCCGGCAGCATTCCGGCCGACCTGCTGGCGCTGTACGAGCGCATCCACGCATCAGGACGGATCGCCGCCGCCGAACTGAAGGGCGCCCAGTGCCAGGCGTGTCGGCTGACACTGGATTCGGTGGCATTGTCGGAGATCAGGGCAGCGGCGCCGGACCAGGTGGTCCGCTGCTCCGAGTGCGGCGCGATCCTTGTCCGCGGCTGACGGCAGGGCCGGAGTCGGCAGGCAGCCGGCTGTCGAGTGGGTGATCGTCACCGCCGACGGTGGTTCACGGGGGAACCCTGGCCCGGCCGGCTACGGCGCAACGGTGATCGATGCCGCTGGCACCGTGCTCGCCGAGCGGGCGGCCGGCATCGGCGATACCACCAACAACGTCGCCGAGTACTCAGGACTGATCGCCGGTCTGCAGGCCGCTACCGAGCTGGGCGCCAGCACGGTCGACGTGCGATTGGACTCCAAGCTCGTCGTCGAGCAGCTGTCGGGCCGCTGGAAGGTCAAGCACCCCGACCTGCGGCCGCTCGCGACTAAGGCAGCCGAGCTGATGGCCGGCTTCGACCAGGTGACGTTCACCTGGGTGCCGCGCAAGCAGAATTCCCATGCCGACCGACTGGCCAACGAGGCGATGGACGCCCAGGCGGACGGACGGCAGTGGGAACCCCTGTCCGAACTGTCCTGCGCGCTGCCGACCGAGCTTTCGTCCGAACCGGAGAACTCGGCCCGGCCGGAAGTTGTCACCGGGCCGGAAGTTGTCACCCGGCCCGGCGCCGCCGGACCCGGTGCCGCCGCCGGACCCGGCGCCGCCGCCGGACCGGGAGCTGTCAGTCGC
>JALYVF010000190.1 GCA_030853385.1 Actinomycetota bacterium
CCCCCGCTTCTGGCAGTAGGTCGGTAGGTCAACTCAATGTGAGTGTCCGTGTCCGCCTTGCGGTGCCGGCGCGTTCTCGGGAATATCGGTCACCGTCGCTTCGGTGGTGAGCACCATGGCTGCGATGGACGCCGCGTTCGCGACGGCCGACTTGGTCACCTTGACCGGATCGACGATGCCGGCTGCCAGCAGGTCGCCGAATTTGTCCTTGTCGGCGTCATATCCGTGCCCGAGCGGCAGCGTGGTGATCTTGTTGACCACCACCGCACCTTCCTTGCCGGCGTTGGTGGCGATCCAGAAGGCCGGTGCAGTCAGCGCCTTGCGCACCAGCGCCACCCCGATAGCCTCGTCACCGATGAGCTCCAGGCCGTCGGCCAGCTCGGCAGCTGCATGGACCAGAGCCGAACCGCCACCTGCGATGATGCCCTCGGCGACGGCCGCCTTGGTCGCGGCAACGGCGTCCTCGATGCGGTGCTTGCGTTCCTTGACCTCGGTCTCGGTGGCCGCGCCGACCTTGATCACGGCGATGCCGCCACCCAACTTGGCCAGCCGCTCCTGGAGTTTTTCCTTGTCCCACTCGGAGTCGGTGGTCTCGATGTCGTTGCGAATCTGTGCCGTCCGCTCGTCGACCGCCGACTGGTCGCCGCCGCCATCAACGACGGTGGTGGTGTCCTTGTCGACGACCACCCTGCGCGCCGAACCCAGCACATCTAGCCCGACCTCGGACAGCTTGAGGCCGACCTCGGCCGACACCACTTCGGCGCCGGTGACGATGGCGAGATCCTGCATGAACGCCTTGCGTCGGTCGCCGAAGAACGGCGACTTGACCGCGATCACCTTGATGGTCTTGCGGAGTGCGTTGACGGCCAATGTCGACAGCGCCTCGCCGTCGATGTCCTCGGCGACGATCAACAGCGGCGAGCCGTCGGTGAGCACCTTCTCCAGCAACGGGAGCAGGTCGGCAAGGGCCGAGATCTTTTCCCGCACCAGCAGGATCTTCGCCTTCTCCAGCACGGCTTCGCCGCTCTCCGGATCGGTGATGAAGTGCGGCGAGATGAAGCCCTTGTCGAATTGCATGCCGTCGGTGTACTCGAGCTCGATGGCGGTTCCGTTGGACTCCTCGACGGTGATGACGCCGTCGGCGCCCACCTTCTTGAGCGCCTCGCCGAGCAGCGCACCGATCGTCGCGTCGCGGGAGGCGATGGTGCCGACCTGGGCGATACGTTTGCGATCGCCCGCAACCGCAATGGCACGCTCGGTCAATATCTCGCCGACCTTGTCCGCTGCCTTGGCGATCCCGGCGCGCATGGCCATCGGATCGGCGCCGGCCGTCACGTTGCGCAGACCCTCGGCGATCATTGCCCTCGCCAGCACCGTTGCGGTGCTGGTGCCGTCGCCTGCCACGTCGTTGGTCTTGGTGGCTGCGGTCTTCACCAGCTGCGCGCCGAGGTTCTCGCCGGCGTCTTCCAGCTCGATGTCACGGGCGATGGTGACGCCGTCGTTGGTGAGGGTGGGACCGCCGAACTTCTTGTCCAGCACCGCATATCGGCCGCGCGGACCGAGGGTGACCTTGACCGCATCTGTCAATTTGTCGATACCGCGCTGCATCGAGGCACGCGCGGCGGAATCGAAGCTGATCTGCTTCGCCATGATTGTCGTGGCTTCCTTTTCTGGGACGTCTTGGCGGGCACGTCTCGCCGGGTTGTCCTAGCGGCGAGACGACTCACGCCCCGGACGGCCGGATTCCGACCGCCGGGGCGTGAGGATGGCGGCTGCTCGACGCTGCTGCGCGAGCGAGCCACCGACGATCACTTGGAGATCTTGGCCAGCACGTCGCGGGCCGACAGGATCAGGTAATCCTCGCCTGCGTACTTGACCTCGGTGCCGCCGTACTTCGAGTAGATGACGACATCGCCTTCGGCGACGTCGACCGGGACCCGCTTGCCGTTGTCGTCGACCCGACCGGGTCCGACGGCAAGGACAGTGCCCTCCTGGGGCTTTTCCTTTGCGGTGTCCGGGATGACCAGACCGGATGCGGTGGTGGTCTCGGCCTCATTGGCCTGAACGAGGATCTTGTCCTCGAGCGGCTGGATCTTCACCTTCGCCACTGTGATTGACCTCCCCCTTCTGGGGTTTTCTTGTCATGAATGTTGACGTGTTGCTGGTGGTGCACCGCTGCCGAGATGCTGCACAGTGGTGCAGTGATCGGCGGGTCGAGCTTGCCGTCGTCGCGGGAGCCGGCAGGCTGTCGTCGCCTTTCGATTGGCACTCTACCCACGCGAGTGCCAGGTATTCAACCAGGGTCGGCCCGGCACGCCCGGCGCCAGCGCGCGGCAGCTGGATTCAGCTGTCCTCGAGCAGGTCGGCCAACTGCCGCACCGACGCCACGGCAGCATTCCGCTGCTCGGGATCTGTCCAGCCGGCATACCAGTCGTTGGCTTCCGGCAGCACGATTCTGTTCAGTACCGCCTCGGCGAGGGTTCGCCGTGACGGAGTGAGCTCGGTGTCGAGATCGCGTAGGTAACCGCGCAGCCCGTCCTCTTCGGGAGCCCCGTCGAGCACCGATGGCTGCTGCTCGGCCAGCAGCAGCGCCACCGCGACCCTGCCCTCGTCTGCGGCCTTGCCGCTCAGGGTGTCGCCGGCTTCTTCGACCGACCGCAGCGCAGCGGTGACGGAGTTGCTGGCCGCGGCGTGGTCAACGGACAGCAATGAGCTCACGAACTGGCCGGCATGGTCGTTGTCGAACGTCCCGGTCCCGCTGGCTGCCACGTGTTCGGCTCCTTCGTCGTGAGCAGAGACCTGCTCCGTTCCGGTATGGATTATTCCTCACCGTCGACCCACACCAGCCGACGACCCGACACCCGCAAGCGGACCTGTTCCGTCGGTGGTCTCAGACATGCACGGTGCTCACCGGAAGCCCTGGGTTGCCGGTGAGCAACGCCGATGACGGCTGGCCGCCGGCCATCAGCACGTGGGCGCCGACGGCGGCGATCATCGCACCATTGTCCGTGCACAACCCGATGGAGGGCACCCGCAGCTCAAGACCCGCTGCCGCGCAACGCTGCCCTGCCAATTCCCGTAAGCGACCGTTGGCGGCGACACCACCGGCCATCACCACGGTGTCGATACCGAGATCGCAAGCCGCCCGCACCGTCTTGGCGGTGAGCACGTCCGCGACGGACTCCTGGAAGGAAGCACAGATGTCGGCGACGGGAACCGTCACTCCGTCCCGCCGCAGCCCTTCGACGTGCCTGGCGACGGCGGTTTTGAGCCCGGAGAAGGAGAAGTCGTACGGGTTGTCCTTGGGGCCGGTGAGGCCACGAGGAAACCGCACCGCGTGCGGATCCCCCTGCGCCGCAAGACGATCGATCACCGGACCACCTGGGTAGCCGAGGTCCAGCAGCCGGGCGACCTTGTCGAATGCCTCCCCTGCGGCGTCGTCGACGGTGCTGCCGACTTCCTCGACCTCGCCACCGATATCGGTGACGTTGAGTAGCTGGGTGTGCCCGCCGGACACCAGCAGGGCCAGCGACGGTGATGGCAAGGCACCGTGTTCGAGAGTGTCAGCAGCGACGTGTCCGGCCAGATGGTTGACGCCGAACAGCGGCACTCCCCAGGCCGCGGCGTAGGCCTTGGCGGCGGCCACCCCGACCAACAGGGCGCCGGCCAGTCCCGGACCGCAGGTGACGGCGATCGCATCGACGTCGGCATGGCGGACGCCGGCCACCTCGAACGCGCCCCGAATAGTCGGCAGCAGTGCCTCGAGGTGCGCCCGTGACGCGATCTCGGGGACCACCCCGCCGAACCGCGCGTGTTGATCCGACGACGAGGCCAACCGGTGGCCGAGTAGCTCGACGGTGCCGCGCCCGTTCTCGTCCGGTGCACCGATTCGCACCAGGCCGGCGCCGGTCTCGTCACACGACGACTCAAGGCCTAGGACGATCGAGCCGGGGCCAAGGGTCGGCGGCGACTCTGCGGTGGTCACGTCGTCAGTTCCTGGTCGTTGTGCCGGCTCGACGGTGACGGGCGGTGCATGGTGAACGCGTCGGCGCCGCTCGGCTGGTAGTAGTTGCGGCGCAACCCGATCCTGCTGAAGCCGACCGACTCGTACAGTGCGATCGCCGTCAGGTTGTCGGTGCGGACCTCCAACAGCACTCGCCGGTCGCCGGCGGTGGACAACAGGTCGGTCAGCAAGGCTCTACCCACACCGTGCCGCTGGGCATCCGGGTGCACACCAATCGTCTGCACCTCTGCCTCGTCGTGGTGGATTGCCAGCCCGGCATAGCCATCGACACCCTCGCGGCTCTCGGAACCGTTGCGGTGCACCACATAGTGGTGGCCGGCAGCGAGTCCCGACCAGAACATCTCCGCCGTCCATGGCGAGTCAGTGGGGAACAGTAATCCTTCGAGGCCGACCAGGGTGTCGATATGCCACCAGCGCAGCGGCTCCAACGGCACCGGAGATGGATCGTGTTGCGCTGCACCGCTACTCACCTCAGCACCGACTTACCAGCCGTCGGCTCGGTGGCGTCCGGTCGGCGCAGGTACAACGGGGTGAGCGGCCCCGGAACGGCGCCGGTGACCAGCGCGAGGCCCGCTGCCTTGACCAATCCGAGCGAGGCGGTTCCGGGTTCCAACACCGGCAGGTCGAGCCCGGCCAGTGCCGCGCCGGCGCCGGTGATCGCCACCGGCGCTGCGGCGAGCGAGGCGATCCAGTGGGCCAGTGCGGAGGGGGCCAGCACCTGTGGACCACTGATCGGGTGGCCGGCCTTGCCATAAGCGGTGACGTAGACCTCTTTCCGGCGGGCATCGGTCACCACCAGGAACGGCCCGGGCGGCCCGTCGATGGACAACGCGACGCCGTCGTGGCTGGGAACTCCGAGGACCGGCCGATCCAGCGCATCGCCCAGTGCCTCGGCGGTGGCGATGCCGACCCGTAGTCCGGTAAACGGGCCAGGCCCGAGCCCAACCACGACGGCGTCCAGCGCCGACAGCGTCACTGCGGCCTCGGCCAGCGCAGCGTTGGCCAGCGGCATCAGCTGCTCGGCGTGGGCGAACGGATCGTCGACGGTGTGCTGGGCCAGCACCAGCACCGGCGCCGGCGAGGCATCCGCCGCCAAGGCGGCGATGATCTCGTTCGGCAGCAGCACGCGTACCACCCCCGCGGTGACGGTGGGGGTGGAAGTGTCCAGCGTGAGCAGCAACATGATGGGCCTGAGTTTACGGACGGCGAGCTGCTGCTGCGGCTACGGTGGGCCGACGGCAGCGTCGCAGAGAGGGCGGGCCATGGCAACGACAGCGGCAGTGACGCTTGCCGACGTGGCCAAGGCCGCTGGCGTCTCGCTGGCCACCGCGTCTCGTGCGCTGCACGGCGCTGCCGGCCGCAGCGTCCGCCCCGAACTCGCCGAACGAGTACTGGCCGCCGCCGCTGCGCTGCACTACGTACCGAACGCCGCTGCGCAGACGATGTCTCGTGGCCGCACCAGCTCCGTCGGGCTGATCGTTCACGACATCGCCGACCCGTTCGCCGCCTCCGTCGCCTCCGGGGTGATGGCCACCGCAGCGCAGCACGATCTGATCGTCACGGTCGCCGCCACCGGCGGCGACCCCGACACCGAGATCCGGCATGTCACCGAACTGCGCAGACAACAGGCGAGGGCGGTGATCCTGGCCGGCCCACGTTTCGCCGACCCGGACGCGGACGAGGCGCTGGCAACCGAGCTCGCCGAATTCATCGCCGCCGGTGGTCGGGTGGCCGCCATCGGACGGCCGATGCCGGGCGTCAACTCGGTGGTGATCGACAACGCCGGAGGGGCCGATCGGCTCGCTAGGCTGCTGTACTCGTTGGGGTACAGGCGGTTTGCTGTCCTTGCCGGGCCGGAGAACCTGGCCACCAGCGAGGATCGGCTGTCCGGATTCCGGGCCGGGTTGGAGGCCTGCGGGGTGGAGCTGCCCGACGAACACGTGCTGGCCTCGCAGTTCACCAGGGACGGCGGCTATGCCGGAATGGCCGAACTGCTCGAGCAGGGACTCGACGTGGGCTCGGTGGATGCGGTGTTCGCCGTCAACGACGTGATGGCTATCGGCGCCATGGCCGCGCTGGCCGAGCACAGCTACCAGGTGCCGCGCGATGTGGCGGTCGCCGGATTCGACGACGTGCCGATGCTGCGCGACATTCGCCCGGCGCTGACGACGGTGCGGTTGCCGCTGGCCGACATCGGTCGGCTGGCAACGGATCTCGCGCTGGACACCAGCGGCGACCCCAGCCAGGTGGTGAATGGGTCGGTGCGGGCAGAGCTTGCTGTCCGAGCGTCAACTCCGCCCCGCGAATAGCCGCTCAGCCGGCGACTGCCACCTCTTCCAGCAGCACTCGCCAGCGGTCGCCGGCGGCGGTCAGGGTCGCGGTGCGGCTGTTGTCGTGATGACGGATCAGGTTGATGTGCAACGGATCCGGCGCCAGCGCGCCGGCGATCCCCTCGCCCCACTCGATGACGACAACGGCGCGCTGCAGGTCGGTATCCAGATCGAGGTCGTCGAGTTCGGGGGCACCGCCGAGCCGGTAGGCATCGACGTGCACCAGGGTGGTCTGGCAACCGTCGAGGTTGCCATGATGCACCCTGGCCAGCACGAAGGTCGGTGAGGTGATGGTGTCGGAGACTCCCATACCGACGGCAATTCCCTTGGTGAGAGCGGTCTTTCCGGCACCGAGATCGCCGGACAACAGCACCAGATCGCCGGCCAGCAGCCGGCGACCGATGGCGGCGCCGAGCGCGAGGGTGTTCTCGGGCTCCGGCAGTTCCAGCTGGGCGCGGAGCTGGCCGCTCACGTCTTGCGCCCGCGGGCGCCGGCTTTCCGACCGCTGGACCGGATCGCGGAGGCCCGAACGTCGGCTCGCTGCAACAGCTCTCGCAGCGCAGTGTTAGTGACCTCCGGCTGCTCCAGCATCACGTTGTGCCCGGCACCTGGCACGATGGTGAGCTCGGCCAACGGCAGCGCGGCCGCCAACGCCCTTGACTGGATCGGTGGGGTGATCTTGTCGGCCTCCCCGCAGATCACCACGGCCGGCAGCTCGGCCAGCACCGGCAGGCCGGCCGTCACGTCGTGGCCGATGATCACCGGCAGGAAATCGGCGATCACCTCGACGGGAGTGGCCGAGATCATCCCGTCGACGTAGTCGACCAGATGAGTCGGCACGTCGTGTCCGGCGAACCCGAAACTGCGGGTCAGCAACCAGACCGCCTCCCTGGTCGCCGGCCGGCCGCGTTCGAACAGCCGCGGATAGCGCGACGCGGTGGCCGTCACCGCCCTGACCACTGGGTTGCCACCCAACAGTGGCGCCCGCGAGCCCTTTTCGCTGCCGTACCGGGCGGAGCTGTCGATCAGCGCGATACCGACCACCCGCTCACGAAACAGTGCCGGGTCGGCGGCAGCCAAGCCCAGCAGGCCCATTCCGCCCAGCGAGTGCCCGACGATGACGATCGGCCCGCTCGGAGCGGCCGTGCCGATCACCGCCGCCAGGTCGTCGGCAATGGCGACCATCGTCGAGCGGCCGGCTCCGGCCCTGCCGGAACTGCCGTGCGAACGCTGATCGAAGAAGACCAGCCTGGCCTGCGACGCGGTGTCGCCGGCCGTCGGGTCGCCGAAGCCCGGGCCGGCCAGGCCGATTCGCTGGTAGTGCCAGGCGCCCAGCCGCAACGTCCAGCCGTGCGCGAACACCACCGTCAGCGGGGCGTCGGCCGGTCCCACTTCCTCGACGTGCAGCGCCACGCCGTCGGCGGAGGCCACCGAATAGCTGCGATCGGCCGTCAGCGTGTCGTAAGGGATGTCGGGACTGGCCGTCAGCTCGCGATAGCGGCGGACGGCGCGGCGCTGGGCCGTTACCCCGCTCACCACGACCGCTCCGACGGCGCCGCTCACTACCGAGGCGGCGCCGACGATCTTGCCGAGGGTTCCCACCGGCTCAGTCTTCCTGTCCGAGGTATCGCCGCGGGGTGCGGGGGCCGATCCTGGTGACGATCTCGTAGTCGATGGTGCCGCAGGCGTCGGCCCAGTCCCGTGCTGTCGGCTCGCCGGCATCTCCGGGGCCGAACAGCAGCACTTCATCCCCGGCCCGCACCGGTTGGTCGCCGCAGTCGACCACGAATTGGTCCATCGCAACCCGGCCGGCAATCCGCCTGCGCTGCCCGCCGATCAATACCTCGGCAGCGTTGGAGGCCGCCCGCGGCACCCCATCCGCGTAGCCGATCGGCACCAGCGCAAGGGTGGTTTCGGCCGCCGTGCGATAGGTCAGGCCGTAGGAGACACCGTGCCCGGCCGGCACTCGCTTGGTCAGCGACACCGTCGCCCGCACCGTCATCGCCGGCCGCAGGCCAACAGGGTCCGGCACCGGACTCAGGCCGTACAGGCCGATGCCGATCCGCACCAGGTCCAGCCTGGTCTCCGGGTGCCCGATGGCGCCGGCGGTGTTGGCCAGGTGGTTGAACCGTGGCCGCAGGCCGGCAGCGTCCGCTGCCTGCCGGATCGCGGCGAATGCGGCGGTCTGCTCCGCCACCGACTCGTCGCCGGGGACGTCGGCGCTGGCCAGGTGGCTCATCAGCCCCGCCAGCTCCAGCCGGTCCGCGTCAGCGGCGGTCGCGGTGGCCGCCAACAGCGGCGCAATGTCGGCGCCGGCAGCACCACTGCGGCCCAGTCCGGTGTCGATCTTCAGATGAACGGCCGGCCGCTGCCGG
>JALYVF010000220.1 GCA_030853385.1 Actinomycetota bacterium
ACCACCCCTTGGGCTACCCCGGTACACCCCTAGGGAGGTTAATTTCCGTCATCTCGGTGGTTAGCATTGCCTGGTGAGCGCTGCTACGAAATCTGCCCCGATCACCGTGGCGTTGGTGGATGACTACGACGTCGTGCTCGTCGGAGTGGCGCATATGTTCGATCGGTATGCAGACCGGATCGTGATCGCCGAGATCGATGCCAACAAGCCGCTGGTGGACCAGGTCGATATCGTCCTGTACGACTCGTTCGCCCAACCGGAGTCCGACTACGCCGAAATCAATGTCCTGATAGAAAATCCGAGTGCGCGCCGAGTAGTGGTCTACACCTGGAACTTCCAACCCCACCTGATCAGCAGTGCCCGCCGTCAGGGCGTTCACGGTTACCTGTCCAAGGCTCTTCCCGCTCGCGAACTGGTCACAGCGTTGGAGGCGGTACACGCCGGCGAACTCGTCGTCAGCGACCCGCCGCAGCGAGCCCCGAGCATCACGGGGTTGAACTGGCCAGGGCGGGGAGAAGGACTGAGCGACCGGGAATCGGAGATCCTCGCGCTGATCACCCAGGGCAAGAGCAACGCCGACGTCAGCAAGCTGACGTACCTGAGCCCGAACACGGTGAAGTCCTACATCCGCACGATCTACCGCAAGATCGGCGTCAGCAGCCGCACCCAGGCGGTGCTGTGGGGTGTGGGAAGCGGGTTCAGCCCCGACCACAGCCGCATCGATCACTGGCGCGGCGGCCCCTGAGCGAGTGTCTGCGCTGGGAGCGGTTGGGCCGTGGTGACGAAGTCCGGTGGGTAGCCCCTGCACATACTGCAGCCCAAGGTATGCGGGCGACGCTCGATCCATATCCAAGCCAGGGAACGGAAAACCAATTGCCCGCCTCGAAACATGATGACGGTGCCGGACGGCTCGGCGAGCAGCTGGATCCACCGCTGGCGAGAGCATTGCGATGCGCGGTGGTGGCGAACCCGGCACGGGTACCCGACCTGGACGATCGGCGCCGGATCATCGAGGTGGCACTGGCACAGGCGGGATGGCCCGCACCTTCGTGGGCGGAAACGACACCGCAGGACCCGGGAACGGGTCAGGCGCGCCGCGCAGTGGCTGCCGGCGCGCAGGTGGTGTTGGTCTGCGGTGGGGACGGAACCGTGCGGGCAGTGATCGCCGGGATGCTCGGCACCGACGCTGCGCTGGCGGTCCTGCCGGCCGGCACCGGCAACTTGTTGGCGACCAACCTCGAACTGCCCGATGACCTGGAGCAGGGGGTCCGACTGGTGATCGCCGGTGGACGGCGAGAATTGGACATCGGGCAGGTCGACGGCCAGGTGTTCGCGGTGATGGCGGGGATGGGCTTCGACGCCGCCACGATGGGCGACGCCTCAGACAGGTTAAAGGCCAGGATCGGCCCGGTCGCCTATGTGTTCTCTGCACTCAAGCACCTTCGGGACCGGCCAATGCGGCTGGAGGTGCAGATCGATGACAGCGAGCCCGTGAGGTACGTGGCCCGCTCGGTGCTGGTGGGCAACGTGGGGCGGTTGCAGGGCGGCGTGCGGCTGCTACCGGATGCCGAACCGGACAATGGTCAGCTGGAGGTGGCCATCCTGCGACCGAATCATCTTGGTCACTGGGCTGGGTTGGCCGCAGCGGTTGTGCTGCGCCGATCCCGGGTGCCAAGGATGACCACGTTGCGGGGGAGCCGGATCAGCATTATCTCCGACCGGCCGCAGCCGCGGCAGCTGGACGGGGACGTCATCGAACCTGCTGACAATCTGAAGGTCACGGTCCGCCCGGGCGGCGCCCGGCTGTGTGTGGCACGGCTCCACTGACAGCCGAGTCACGGCAGCATCACTTGTGCCACGATGAGTGTCGGAGCCGGATGGCAGGCTACGTCGCATGACTGCATCGGATCCTAAAGCGGACCTTCAGCAGTACCTGCAAGCCGGACGCGACGCCCTGCTGTGGAAGCTCGAAGGGCTGACGGAGTACGACGTCCGCCGCCCGCTGACGCCGACCGGTACCAATCTATTGGGGCTGGTGAAGCATCTGGCGAGCATCGAGCTGGGGTACTTCGGCGACACCTTCGGACGGCCATCACCCGATCCGCTGCCCTGGTTCGCCGACGACGCCGAGCCCAACGCCGACATGTGGGCGACCGCAGACGAGTCGCGCGAGCAGATCGTCGGGCTGTACCAGCGGGCCTGGGCGCACTCCGACGCCACCATCGCCGCGCTCTCTCTTGACGCGCTCGGCACGGTGCCGTGGTGGCCGGCCGGCAAGAATGAGGTGACGTTGCATCGCATCCTGATCCACCTGATCGCCGAGACGGACCGGCACGCCGGGCACGCGGACATCGTCAGGGAACTGATCGATGGATCTGCTGGATTGCGTGACGGCAACGACAACCTGGCGCCGGGTGACGGCGACTGGTGGAAGAACTATCGGAACCGGCTGGAGCAGGTGGCCAAGGCAGTCGGCGACTCCGAGCCCGGCTGATCCTCGCCCACGCGCCGTGGCGAAGATATGGCAATGGCAGACGACCGACGACACCTGAGGCAGACCTTCGACTCGGCGGCCGAGAACTATCAGCAGGCTCGTCCCGAATATCCTGAAGAGCTGTACGACATGCTCATTGAAACCGCCGGTCTCCGCGTCGGGGACCGGCTGCTGGAAATCGGCTGCGCTACCGGGAAGGCCACCATCCCCCTTGCCCGCCAAGGCTTTCAGATCATCGGCATCGAGATCGGTCCACGGCTGGTCGCCGCCGCCCGCCACAACCTGGCAGCCTTCCCACTGGTGACCATCATTGAGGCCGACTTCGAAAGCTGGCGGCCACCGAACGACCTTCCGTTCGACCTGGTCTTCGCCGCCACGTCGTGGCACTGGATCGACCCGGCGGTGCGCTACCGAACGGCGTGGGAGCTCCTGCGGCCAGCCGGCCACCTCGCCTTCTGGAGCGCCACCCATGTGTTTCCCAACGGTGGTGACCCGTTCTTCGCTCAGATCCAGGATGTGTACGACGAGATCGGCAAGGGGAAGCCCGCCAATCCCATTCGGCCGCGGCCCGGCGAGCTGCCGGATCAGGCTGACGAGATCCGCCGGAGCGGACTGTTCGACGATATTCAGGTGCGCCATCTCGATTGGGAGATCAGTTACCCGGCCGACGAGTACATCGCTCTGCTGGATACTTTCTCCGGCCACATCGCCATGCCGGCACCGAAGCGAGAGCAGCTCTACACAGAAATTCGGCACCGGCTGGCCACTCGGCCGGACAGTCGCGTTCGCCGGGGCTGGGGCGCGGTATTGCACGTAGCCCGACGAATCGGCTGATGTACACGTTCTTTACACGTGATGTGTATGATTTGTGTATGGCAAAGTCACGCACGAATATCGAGATCGAGAACGACTATGTCGAAGCGATCATGGACCGGTACGGCGTCCGAACGAAGACCGAGGCCGTGCATCTTGCGTTGAAGCATCTCGCCGGGCAGCCGATGACGCGCGAGGAGGCGCTGGCCATGCGCGGCGCGCACGCGATCGGACCGGTTCCGGCCGATGTCGCGCCCGCTGGCACCACGTGATCCTGGCCGATACCTCTGCCTGGGCGGAATACGACCGAGCGACCGGAAGCAGCGTCGACCTGCGGCTGGCAGAGCTGATCAGCACTGACGGCCCATTGACGGTGTCCGAGCCGGTCGTGATGGAAGTGCTGGCCGGAGCGCGCACGCAGGCGCGCCAGAACGATCTTCGCCGACTGCTGTCGGGTGTGCGCCTATTACCCTTCGATGCGGTTGTCGATTTCGACGCAGCTGCTCGGATCTACCGCCGCTGCCGGGCGGCCGGCGTGACGCCCCGCGGCATGATCGATTGCATGATCGCCGCGGTCGCGTTGCGGCGGGAAGCCAGCCTGCTGTCTTGCGACATCGACCTTTATCGCGTCGCCACCGTCGTCGAGATCCACTTGGACGACGCCTCGCTCCGCGGCTAGTGGAGCGGCGACGTCCATCAGACGGATGTTGTCGGATCTGCGGACGGCCGATCGTCGTACCGTCGTAACGTCCAGCAGAAGGAGAATCCGATGAAGTACATGATGTTCGTCGCCACCGACCCAGAGCCCGACCCCAACCCGCTGGCTGCTCCCGACATCGAGGAGTGGTTCGCCGACGTCAACCAGCGCGGAAAGTGGGTCACCGGCGACCGCCTGCGGCCGCTCTCCGATGCCACCACGGTCCGGGTGCGCTCCGGCGAGTTGCTGGTGACCGACGGCCCGTTCACCGAGTCGAAGGAGTGGATCTGCGGGTTCGACATCCTGGAATGCGACGACCTGGACGAGGCCATCGAGATCGCCTCCAAGCACCCGAACGCGCACGGCGGCCGGATCGAACTGCGGCCGCTGTGGCCGCTGGACGAGGGCTGACCGATCGGCGACACCGACCCGGTTGGGCAGCCGCTGGCGGCGGCGATCGCCGACCAGCGGCTGCGCATCGTCGCCGGCCTGATCAGGGTGACCGGCGACTGGGAGCTGGCCGAAGACTGCGTCCAGGACGCCGTCGAGCGGGCGCTGGCGCGCTGGCCGCGGGACGGCGTGCCCGACAACCCGGCCGCCTGGCTCTCCACCACCGCCCATCGACGGGCGCTGGACGTGTTGCGGCGTCGCCGAACCGAGTCGGACAAGCTGCGAGAGCTGACGGCGCTGGCGACCATTGATGAGCAATCCACTCCAGATCCAGCGGGCGGCCTGCACGCCGGTGTCTACGCCGACGATCGGCTGCAACTGCTGTTCGCTTGCTGCCATCCGGCGCTGCCGCTGGCCGGCCGGGTGGCGTTGACGCTGAAAACGGTGGGCGGGCTGTCCACCGGCGAAATCGCCAGCGCCTTCTTGGTGAGCGAGGCCACCATGGGTCAGCGGCTGTTGCGGACGAAGTCCAAGATCGCCCACACCGGCATCACCTTGCGGGTGCCGGAGCCGCATCGGATCGCCGGCCGGATCGCCGGGGTGCTCACGGTCATCTACCTCATCTTCAACGAGGGCTATTCCGTGACCGGGAACGACGGCCGCGACGATCTTGCCGGCGAGGCGGTGCGGCTCGCCGGGTTGGTGGCGCGGCTATTACCCGAGGATGACGAGGTGCAGGGTTTGGCAGCTCTGCTGAGACTCCAGCACGCCAGGCGCGCCACCAGAACCGACTCCGGCGGCGACCTGGTTTCGATGGACGAGCAGGACCGCAGCCGTTGGGACAGAATGCTTTTGGCCGACGGGCTGGCCAGTCTGACGGCCGCTCGCGCGTCCGGCCGGCCGGCCGGGCCTTACCGGCTGCAGGCCGAGATAGCCGCCGAACATGCCACCGCCGAGACCGCGGCCGCGACCGACTGGATCAGCATCGTCGCCGACTACGACGCCTTGCTGGCGCTGCAGCCGTCACCCGTGGTGGCCCTCAACAGGGCGATTGCTGTCGGCTTTCGCGACGGGCCGGAGGCAGGGCTGCGGGCAGTGGCTGAGATCTCCGGCGCCGGGACGCTGACGGGCTACCACCTGCTGCCGGCCACCCGCGGTGACCTGTTGCGTCGTGCCGGCCGGTTTGACCAGGCGGCCGCCGAGTACCGGGGGGCGATCGGGTTGGTGCGAACCGACGCCGAACGCCGCTTCCTGGAACGCCGGCTGCGCGAAGTGTCCGCCGAATCCTGACCCGCAGCCTCGCGCGTCCCGGACGCCGACCACCGAAATCTCAACGGAGACAATATGTCTGCAGTGAGCATAGATGCAGAGCGCACCACGCTTTTGTCGCACTTGACTGCCCAACGCAACCACGTGCTGGACACGGTGGACGGGTTGACCGACGACGAGCTCCGCCGGCCGCTACTGCCGTCCGGGTGGACCTGCCTCGGGCTGATTCGGCACCTCACCCTTGACGGCGAGCGGTTCTGGTTTCGCGGCCCGGTCGCCGCCGACCCCGTGGTGATCGAGGCGGTGGAGAACGGGCCCGACGACGGTTGGCAAGTGGCTGCCTCGGTGCCGGCCGATGCGGTGCTCGAGGAGTACCGACAGGAGATCGAGCGCTCGAACGAGATCGTCGCCGGCACCGCGCTGGACTCCCCACCCAGCTGGTGGCCAGCCAGCCTCTTCGACGGCTGGCGGGTCGACAACCTGCGGGAGATCATCCTGCACATGATCGCCGAGACAGCTTGCCACGCAGGGCATCTCGACGCCGCTCGTGAATTGCTCGACGGTCGACAGTGGCTCGTTCTCACCGGCTGAGTCGCGGCCCCCAAGTGCTGCGTCTGGGCAAAATATGACCAGGTGGGCACGTTCTGCGCGGCGACCAAGAGGTGGGATCTCGTCAACGTCTGAATACGCCGAATTGCCGCCGACCGCCATCGGCCTACGCTATCCCCTCGCACGGAATACGGCGGGTGTGACGCTGGGTTCGCAAGGCACTGCCCCCGCGGGTGCTGACCCTGCCCCTGGAGTAGACATCTTGGCGGACCCGGAACGACCAACCGGCCCGGTGAGGACCTGATGGGTGAGGTACCGACCGTCGTGGACCGTGCCGCAGACGCCGCCGCTGGCCCGGTCGGCGTTCTTAGTCCTCAGAACGAAATCGCTGGACAAACCGCCGCTGCCATAGGGTTTCGACCGCATGTGGGTGATAACCGTTACGCACGAAGGCGACTGCATCCCGCGGAGGCACGCCATCGAGTACGGCCAGGCAAGCAAGCGCCGTCCCGGTTCTGCCTCGGCCGCCACCACAGGCGATCTCCACCCGTTCCTCGGCGGCGCGGCGCCACGCCTCCAGGATCACGACGCGGGCGGCCGCGCCGTCGGCCGGCAGCCGGAAGTCCGGCCAGCGCACCCAGCGGGACGGCCAGGGCATCAATCCGGGATCCTTGCCCAGCAGATACAGCCCGAATTCGGGCTGCTGTCCGACGGGCGTCGCGTCTCGGAGACCGCGTCCGCGCACTCGCCGACCGGTTGGCAATGTCAGCACACCCGGTTCGTCCGCTCCCCACATTCCCACCTGCGTCAGCCTACGAGTGCCCTACTCGGCGTATGCACGCAAAGAAATTCGGCGGACAATCGACACAGGACCAGGGCAACAACCGACTCGCAAGGGATCGATCAGTGGAAATCCAGCCCAAGGCACCGAGCACCAAGGCACCGGCTGAAATGTTCAGCGGCGACGTCTGGTTCGACGTGATCGCCAAGGGTGACGAGCCGTCGTGCCTGCGGGTCAACATCGTCCGCTTCGCGCCGGGTGGCCGCACCGCCTGGCACAGCCATGCCAGAGGTCAAACTTTGCACGTCACCGAAGGTTTCGGGTTGGTCCAGTCCCGCGGCGGCGAGGTTACCGAGATCCGTCCTGGCGACACTATCTACACCCCGCCGGGAGAGTGGCACTGGCACGGAGCGGCACCCGATCGCTTCATGTCGCACCTGGCCATCTGGGAAGCCAACAACGATGCTGCCGAGCCGGAAACGACCTGGGGCGGACATGTCACCGACGAGTACCCGACCGCCTGACAGGCGACGGCCAGCTACCCAGCGGGCCGCTCGAGGAAGTCGAGAACCCGGCTGGTGAGCAGGGCGGCGGCTGCCTGGTCGTAGCCGGGCAGTGACGAGTCGGCGAACAGGTGCTCGTTGCCTGGATAGAGGAACAGCTCGGCCTGCCCGGTGGAGTCGACAAGGGCGCGTGCGGCGTCCACATCGCCCTCGCCGACGAAGAACGGGTCGGCGTCCATCCCGTGCACCTGGACCGGGACGCCGGCCGGCCAGGCCGCCCCGAACTCGGACACCGGAAGGCAGGAGTGGAACAGCAACGCACCCTTGGCTCCGTCGCGGGTCTGGGCCAGCCGTTGCGCCGGCATCACGCCGAGCGAGAAGCCGGCGTACACGAGCTCGTTCCCGAGCCCAGCTGCCGCCGCGACGCCGCGCTCCATCAGCGTGTCGAATCCCGTCTCCGACGCATAGGCAATCCCCTCGTCCAGCGTGTCGAAGACGTGCCCTTCATACAGATCCGGCAGGTGGACGGTGTGGCCGGCCTGCCGCAGCTGGTCGGCGAACGACTCCACTCCCGTGGTGAGTCCCTGCGCGTGGTGGTACAGCACAACCTCGGCCATGGCCTGCTCGCTTCCGCTGTCTTGGCAGCCAGTGATGAACCAAATATATCGAACGTTCCGCCACGCTAGTCTATTCGCATCATGCCGATCAAGACTCCGCCCGACTACGAGCTCGACGACACCATCGAACTCACCACCGCCGAGCAGGTGCGGGCGATCAGCGATCCGCTGCGCACCACCATCCTCGGCCTGCTGCACGAGCGGGCCGCCACCGTCACGGAGCTGGCCACCGCCGTCAAACGCCCCAAAAGCACCGTCGCGCACCACGTCAAGGTGCTGACCGACGCGGGCATCCTGCGGGTGGTGCGGACCCGCCGGGTCAGGGCGATCGAGGAGCGCTTCTACGGCCGCGCCGCCCGAATGTTCTTCGTCGGTCTCGGCCGCCGGGTGAACGGGGTCGAGCTGCCGCAGGACTTCAACGACTTCGAGGTCGCCGCCCAGGAATCCGTCGCCGCGTACGAAGCCGGTCAGTTGTGCTCGTTCATCCGGCACGCTCGCATTGCGGACAAGCAGGCGACAGAGTTCTGGGGTCGCATCGACCGGCTCATCCACGAGTTCGACCTGCTCCCGCGCTCCGGCGACACGGTCTTCGGATTCACCGTCGGTCTATATCCGATCCCCGACTACCCGACCCTGCCGCCGGTCTGACGATCGGACCGCTGCCGGCCGCGGCGGCATCGACCAGGTGACGTCCTCGGTGAGCAGCGCCACCAGCGCGTCGGCATTGCCTCGCTCCAACGCAGCGGAATAGCCGGCGACGATCTCTTCCAGCCGCGCGTCGCCGAGCCGGTTCAGGGTCTGCTGTTGGCTGCGGGCGGGCACCTTCTCGGCGACCAGTCTTCCGGGCAGCTCTGCGACCGGTCTCGAGGGCGCTGGCCGAACGGCTCGGCGTAGAGCCGACTATGTTCCCTGGCGGGCACATCGCGTTCACCGATGATGCGGACGGATTCGCCACCCGACTGCGCACGGTGCTGAATCCGGGCTGACTGCCGCGTCCGGCCGCTGGCTTTGAGACGATGAAGGCCTGCCTCACACCGGACGGGCAGCGACGTGAGGACATCGGTGACGCGAATTTCGGCTGCAACGGGTGACGACGAACGGAGCATCGTCGACGCGACGCGACGCCCGCCGAGGGACCCCAACGACCCAGTAGCCGACGTATCGGATAATTCGGAGTCGGAAGTTGCACCGGCCAATGTCGACATCAGCGAACCGATCGACCTTGGCCGGCAGCCACCATCACCCAGGCGGGTGCTCGGCTGGATGTTGCCATCGCTGGCGGCCGCGGTCCTCGCCACCGTTTACGGCGCGCTCTCGCTCCGGCGTCACGCCGAACTAGGCACCGGCGGTTTCGACCTCGGCATTTTCGTCCAAGAGGTTCGATCTTACGCGACATGGAGGCTGCCGTTCTCGGCGCTGAAGTTTCCTGGTCAGGGCAATCTGCTGGCAGACCACTTTTCGCCCATCACCGCCGTGCTGGCCCCATTCTTCCGCCTGTTTCCCTACGCTCAGACCCTGCTGGTCGCACAGGCGTTGCTGTGTGCGGTCGCGGTAGTGCCGATCACCCGCTTCGCCTGGCGCCGTCTCGGACCGACAACGGCAGCGGCAGTGGCAGTGGGCTACGGGCTGTCCTGGGGTATCGCGAACGCGGTCGGCTTCGACTTCCACGAGGTCGCCTTTGCGGTACCCCTCTTGGCGTTCTCGGCAGTGGCGCTGGCCGAAGCACGCTATCGCGCGGCGGTCTGGTGGGCGTTGCCACTGGTACTAGTCAAAGAAGACCTTGGCCTCACCGTTGCGGTCGTCGGCGTCCTAGTGGCCGTTACGGGTCGGGCGTTCCTCGGGATCGCTACCGCTGTCGGCGGTTTCGCTGCCAGCGCCGCAGAATCCTTCGTGATCATGCCCGCGTTCTCCCCGACGGGAGCGGTCGCCCATGCCGGCTATTTCGCGGGCTCGGGTTGGCATGCGATCGGAGACCTGCTCACTCCTGATACCAAGCTCGTGACGCTCGTCATGCTCCTGGCACCGACTGCATTCGTCGCCTGCCGATCCCGCTTGCTCTGGCTCGCCGCTCCCACTCTCGCTTGGCGGTTCCTGTCTGGCAATGCTGCCTTCTGGGGAAGCCAGTACCACTACAGCGCCGTGTTGATGCCCATCGTCTTCGTGGCGTTTGTCGACGGGTTGTCGAAGATCCGCAGCCGTCCCAGCGTGCGGTGGCTGCTCGCCGCCAGTTTGGTGATTACCGCATATCTGGTGCCGCGTAACGCTTTTGATGAGTTGCTACACCGGCCGATCTGGCAGACCAGCGCCACCCAACAGGCGGTGCACGACTTGCTGGGAACCGTGCCTTCTGGCGCTACCGTTTGCGCATCGAATAACCTAGCCGCACAGTTGGCGGCCAGGACCGATGTCACGCTTTTCGGTTACACCCCGTTGTCGGTGTCGAAGGCCCACTATCTAGTCGTCGACACAGCAGACCCGGGAGGGTTCCCGCTGAGCCGCTCAGCCGAACGGGACCTGCTGGCCGAGGCGGAGACCCAGGGATATCACCTGGTGAGCCGAGCTGGCTCCGTCGAACTGCTACTCCGAGGCTGATGAGATGCACCTCGGACGGCGCAATCCAGCGGCGAGCCGTGGTCGTCGCCGCAACCATCGACGCCCTTGTCGGACGGCCAGTTGGGACCGCACGCTTCACCTCGAATCCGATCGACGACGACCGGAGATGCGGCGGCCGGAATCGGAATGGGAATCGGAATCGGCATCGGCGCGACAACCGGTGGCGCCGATCAGCACTGGCAGCGCCACCAGCAGCGCGACCCCGCGCAGCACACCGGCGATCGGAAACGGAGCCCGCAGCCCGAACAGGTGCGCCAGCAACCCACCGGCCAGCGCGCCGAGCGGGATGAGGCCCCAGCCGAGCATCTTGTACACGCTGTTGACCCTGCCCAACAATTCGGCCGGCACCACCTGCTGCCGGATGCTCACCGTGACGATGTTCCACAACGTGGTGACGAACCCGTTGATGCCCAGCAGCGCGCCGAGCACCAACGCGTTCGGACTCAGCCCGATGCCGACGAAGACAACGGCATTGGTCGCCAGCGAGGTGCTCAGTGCCGGAAGAGCACCGATCCGGCCGACCAGGCGGCCATTGATCAGGCCGCCGAGTACGCTGCCGATCGCGGCGCCGGCCAGCAGCAACCCGTAGCCGCGCGTGTCCAGGCGCAGCGTCTGGGTGGCCAGCAGCACCAGCGTCGCGTTGCCGAGTTGGCCGCAGAAGGTGTTGACGCCCAAGAGGATCGCCAACGTCCGCAGCAGCCGGTGACGGGTGAGCCAACGCAGTCCGTCTGCGATTGCCGTCCGCATCGGTGGGTGCACCACCGGCGCGCGTGGGCGTCGTGGCAGTGTCGCGAGCAGTGCGGCGGACAGCGCGAAGGTGCCGGCGTCCAGCCCGAAAGGTAGGGCTACTGCGACGCCGAACAGCAGGCTGCCGATCGGTGGTCCGACGAACTGCTGGCCGATCGTGGTGATGGTTTGCTGGTTGCCGTTCGCCTTGTGCAGCAACGGCTTCGCAACGATGCTGGGCAGGATCGTCTGGGCGGCATTGCCGAAGACCACCTCGCACGCCCCCAGTCCGAATGCCAGCACCGCGAGCACCGGGATGGAGATCCGGCCGAGAACGGCAAGGACGGCGACGACTCCGACGAGTCCCCCCTGGATCGCCTGCGAACGCCACATCAGCGCCACCTGGTCGCGGCGGTCGACGAGCGCACCGGCCGGCAACGACAGCAGCAGCCAGGGCAGATAGCCGGCCGCCGAGATCACCGAGATCAGCCGCGGGTCGTGGGTGACGGTGAGGGCCAGCAGCGGCATGGCGGCGGCGAACGCGCCGTCGCCGATGTTGTCGATGCCAGCCGCCCACCACAACCGCCAGTAGGGCGCGGACAGTCGCTGTCGGCCACCGGTTTGCGGCATCTGGCCATCGTTGGATGGCGGGCACGGCGCCACCAGCATTTAGTGTATTGCTACATACTGAACCAATGGCGGTGACGGTTGACCTCGGCGTCGCGGAGCTGGCAGCGACCAGGTTCGCGATTTCACCATTGTCCGAGACCGTGTCCGGCCTACAGCAATTCCGCCACCGACGGGACAGCAATCTGCGCTGGCTGCGGTGGGCGTCCGACGAATTGGCCGCCCGGCCGCTCGAGCTCACTCACACCTGGCCGCTGATCGTCAACGATCGACCGAGCTGGCCAGGGTTCCTGGTGCCCGCCCCCATCGGGGCCGATGCGACGATCGAAGACGACCTCGCCGCGATGCGGCGGACCACCGCCGGCCAGGTTCGCGCCAGCTTGCGGCGAGTGTTCGGCGCCGACCTGCCGGGCGACGTAGCCACCCTCGCGGCTCGTCCCGCCGCCGGGCTACGCGCGATCGCCGACGAGTTGCGGGCTGCCCACGACCGGCTCATCGCACCGCATTGGTCGCGCATCCGGGCCGTCCTTGATGCCGATATCGGCTACCGCGCACGGCAATTGGCCACCGGCGGTGCGCAGCATCTGTTCGCGGACCTGCATCCGGACCTGCACTGGCAGGGCGGCCGGCTGGTGGTCGACCACCGCCACCGCGATCGGGTGGTGAACCTGGGGCCCGGAGGGCTGGTGCTGATGCCCGTTGTGCTGGGTTCAAGGAAGGTGCTGATCAAGGGGCACACCACGACGCAGACCACCGTGCGCTACCCGGCGCGCGGGGTCGGCACGCTGTGGACAGCGGGAACCCAGCCGCCGACCGGCAGCGCCGTCAAGCTGCTCGGACGGGCGCGGGCCAGCCTGCTCGAGGCGCTACGTTCCCCTGCCACCACCACCGATCTGGCGCTGGCTCTGGGCGTCACACCCAGTGCGGTGTCACAACATCTCGGCGTATTGCTGAACAGCGGTCTGGTGGCGCGGGAGCGATCTGGCCGCACCGTGCTGTATCTGACGACCGATCGCGGGTTGTCGCTGCTCGAGCCTGGCTCCGGACACTGACCTGAGCGCCGCAGCAGTCAGTCGGCGAGTGTCGACCAATCGAACGGCTTGGTGATGGCTGCGAAGATCTGCGCAGAGCCGAACGACTGGTCACCATGGTCGTCCGGGTTCTGCGCCGACGGCCTACGGAGCGCAAGATAGGCGCACCGGCCAGTAGCAGGACGACACCCGCTGCCATCTTCGTCGGCTTCATCTGTCTCCCCGGTCGACCTTGTGTCTCTCGTCCTGTGACGGATCAGCCGATTCTCTCCGGCGAGTCAGACGAACTGGGCAAGGCGTTCGATGGTGTTGCCGAGTTCGACCATGTTGCCGGTGAAAGCGTTGTAGGTCAGGTGGTCCAGGCCGATATGCAGCAGGCAGCAGCGCACCCTGGCGTCGAAGTCCTGGGTGGCGACGCCTCGGTCGTTCAGATGCGCCCGCGCGACAGCGAGGAAGTCGACGCCGTTCATGGCGGGGTACCACGGCGCCCAGAACTCGATCCAGGCGATGTCGTAGAGGAAGTCGCCGTACAGCGCGCAGCCCCAGTCGAAGACGGCGGTGATGCGTCGATCGCGGACCAGCACATTGCGGTTGATCAGATCGCTGTGCACCAGGAACTGCGGACTCGGGATGGCCATGGACAGTTCGGCCAGCCGGGCATACCCGGCGTGAAATGCCTCGTCACCGAACGGCGAATCGGCCAGCTTCGTCGTCCACCCGTAGGTGCGGCGCTCCGGGACGTCGGCAGAGACCGCGAGCAGGAAATCCCGCCACGAGGCGAAGGGGGCCGTGCCGTTCGCCCCCCAGCCGCCGAACCCGGCATCGGCAGCGACCGGCACCGCGCGCATTTCGTCCAGCACCGCGAGCAGTTCGGGAACGGTGGCCGCCCAGTCGGCTGCGCCGAGCGACTCGAGGGGTTCGCCGTGCGCTCTGGTGGAGATGGCGAAGTAACCATCGAACGCCGTCCCGACCTCGGTGACGACCGGGACCGGTAGCCGCGGCGACGAGAACGCCGACGCAGCCTGGTCTTTCAGATAGTCGTCGACGTGGTTGCCGAACCGGACCACGTACTCGGTGTCGAGGTCGGTGAAGCCGAAACAGTTCGACCAGGCGCCGGCGCCGACCTCGTGCAAGCTGTCGACAGGGTGGCCGAGGTGATCGGTCAGGAATCGCGCGGCCGCGTCGGCATCAATGGACGCATCGAAGAACGCTGATTGACTGACCACTGAGCGAGACTACCCGGGCATGGCAGTGACACCCTCGTCCGGTGATCACCGTCCGCGAGCTGAACAGTTCGCTGTTGCACTGCCGGCAGCTGCTCGAGGGGCCGTTCCTACGGCTCTGCTCAGTTCACCTCGTCGGGATGGGAGGACACCCGGCCGCCGTTCTCCAGCGCGGTGATCGCGGCCGACTCGGCGTCGGTCAGCTCGAAGTCCGTCACCGCGAAGTTCTCGGCGATCCTGGCCGGGTTGCCGGACTTCGGGAAGACGATGTTGCCCTGCTGGAGGTGCCAGCGCAGCACCACCTGGGCCGGCGTCTTGCCGTGCGCTTCTGCGGCGCCGGTAACAGCCGGGTCCTCGAGCAGCCCGTACTTGCCCTGCCCGAGCGGGCCCCAGGCCTCGATGTGGATGCCCTTGCTGCGGCTGAACTCGACGACATCGCGCTCCTGATAGGCCGGATGCAGCTCGATTTGATTGACCGCCGGAACCACGTCGGCCCCTTCCAGCAGCCTGGTGAGGTAGGGCACCAGGAAGTTGGAGACGCCGATCGAGGTCGCCTTGCCCTGCTGTTGGATCTGCTGCATCGCCGTCCAGGTCTCGAGGTAGCGGTCGTTCTTCGGGGCCGGCCAGTGGATCAGGTACAGATCGACGTGATCCAGCCCGAGTTTGCCGAGGCTGGTGTCGATGGCGGCCAGCGCCGAGTCGGTGCCGTGATCGTCGTTCCACAGCTTGGTGGTGACGAACAGCTCGTCACGCGGGATACCGGAGGCCGCGATCGCCTTGCCGACGCCCTCCTCGTTGCCGTAGATGGCGGCCGTGTCGATGTGCCGATATCCAGCCTGCAGGGCCGCCGTCACCAAGCTCTCCGTCTCGGCGGGATCCACCTTGAAGACGCCGAAGCCGAGTTGCGGAATGCGGTGGCCGTCGTTCAGCTGAACGGTGGGTACGCTGCTCTGTGTCATGTCACCGGTCTATCAGAGAGCACCGCGGCGGCTGTTTCTGGGGCTGCCAGTTCTGGGGCTGCCAGGCTGCGGGTTGCCGGCACAGACGGGTTCGGCCGGGCGCGACCATGGATTGTTTCGCTAAGCTGCTGCCGCAACTGGACCGGGTCAGCCGCCGAGACGACCGAGCAAAGGAAGTGCCGCGTGCGGGACTACGGGGTTGCCGCCGTCGGGCGCACCCATGTCGGCCTCGTCAAGCCCAACAACGAGGACTCGTTCCATATCGGCAGCGGGCTGCTGATCGTGGCCGACGGTGTCGGTGGCAGCGCGGCGGGTGAGGTGGCATCCAGGACCGTCGTCGACATCTTCGCCGAGGTGGGACACGAATCGGCCGCGGCCGGTGAGGACAAGGACATCTACGCGCTGCTGAAGGGGGCCGTTGACCGCAGCACCGATTCGCTGCTGAGCCAGGTCGACGCCGACCCCAGCCTCGAGGGCATGGGCACCACCGTCACCGCCATGATGTGGTCCGGCCGACGGATCGTTTTCGCCCAGATCGGCGACTCCCGCGCCTACTATCTGCAGAGCGGAACGCCTGGGGTGCCTCGACAATCGGCCGAGCGTCTGGAGCTGCAGCAGGTGACCAAGGACGATTCCTTCGTCCAATATCTGGTCGACCAGGGACTGCTGGCGAAGCGGGACGCCGTCAGGCATCCGCGCCGCAACGTGATCCTCAAGGCGCTCAACGGGACTACCGTCTCGCCGTCGTTCTCCACCTTCGCCCCGCGCATCGGCGACCGCTACCTGCTGTGCAGCGACGGGCTTTCCGACTACGTGGCGGCCGACGACATTCAATCCACCCTGCTGGATACCGAGGCGGCAGCCGCCGCCGATCGGCTGATCGAGCTGTGCCTGGAATCCGGTGCCCCCGACAACGTCACGGTGATCATCGCCGACGTGATTGCTGCCGACTGAGCCCGCGTCAGTCGGCGAATGCCCAGCGCACTCGCACCGTGACGCTCACCTCGGTGTCGCCGGTGGCGACTGGCATCGATGCGGACATGGCCTTGGCCGCCGGGCGGGCACCGCGATAGACATACTGGACATCGGCGCCCTCCGAAACCTCTTGCACCGCACCGAGAGTGCGACCGGCCAGCTCGGCGAACTGCTGGGCCGCTGCCACCGCATCGCCGAATGCTGCCACCCTCGCCACCCGCGTCGCGTTCTCGGTATCCCCGGCTTCCAGCGCTACCTGGTGGATCCGCACGCCCAACCCACCGCGCCGAACGACGTCGGTGAGGATCCGCTCGACCTCACCCAGCGCCTCCAGGTGCACGATCAGCTGTTGCGCTGCTTGATATCCGAGCAACGTCTCGCGGTTGTCCTGCCATTCGATACGCGGACCAAGGCTGAGGTCGGCAGTGCGCACCGAACGGGCGTCGACCCCGTTGTCGGCCAGCACGGACAACACCTGGGTGACGGTGGCACCCGCCGTGGTGAAGGCCTCGCCCGGATCGGGCCGCAGAATCTCCACGCCGAGGGTGATCGTCACCTGATCGACCGCGGCCGCCGCTGTGCCACCGCCGGTCACCGTGATACCGCCCCTGGACTTTCGCTGCGCTGCGCCCATCCCCCCAGTGTCCCCCTTCTACTTCGCGGGTCTCATGGTTGTTATGGGCCAAGTCCAGCGGCCGATAACCACCCCCAGGTCCGCGAACTCCGGGGTTCGCGGGTTCCATGGTTGTTATGGGCGGCACCCAGCACCCCATAAAAAACGCCAGTGCCGTACGTCGACAGCCGGGATCGCGAGGTGCCGATGCGACTGGCGAACTCCAGCTGGCTCAAGCCGGACGCCGCGATCAACGCACGGACCCGCTCGGCAACCACCACGCGCTCGCCACTCTCGGCTTTTTGCCGAGCCCTCATCACGGCCCGACGCAGCCAACGGGCCCACTCCCCATGGGTTCCCGGTAGCCCAGGTACTCCTCGACCTGACGCCCGACGCTCCCCCATGGATCGGCATCGATCGCCTTGGCGATGCGTGCCCAGTGGCCAACTGTGCCCCGCTCGATAGCCGTCACCAGCGCTTCGTACGGCCATCGCGTGACGGGAGAGGCGGGATCCGTGATCACATTGCGCAGCGCAACGTTCATGATGTCGCCGCCGAGACCCCGTCGAGCAGTGCGTCAGCCAGCTGTTCACACGCAGCGACGACCGTTGACCATTCGCGCCAACGGGTCGCCAGTCCTTTGTACGACGCCAACTGGGTCGTCACCCTCCGGTCGCGCGGATTAGGTTCAGACAGCCGCTGGACCAAAGCTGTGAGCACCGAATCAGCGGACTCCGAGCGGTCTCGATAATAGCTATCCAGGCCGAGCAGCGCTCCGACGGTGCCGTCGCTGCCGTAGCGATCCGCCAGCGCCGCCACATCGAGATAATCACGTGTCTGATTCCGTTGCACTACCAGATAGGCCTTGATGCGCAACGTTTCTGCAGCCGTCGGCACCCGGAGTACCCCGGCATCGTTCAGGTCGACTTCTTGCACCTCAAGTGGCCTTGTCCGACGAAGCTGGCGCAAGCCGGCCTCGATGCCGCCGAGGGATCCGAGCAACGTCACGGCGGGGCGCTGGCACGCACGTTGGTGATGATCACTAGAGTTCCCTAGCCGGTGTCGGTCGACGGGTGCAGGATCAGGGGCATGGACGAACAGCGCACAGACCTTCCCGGATCGCACCGGGTGCCGATGACGGACGCCGCTGCCGGCGCACCCGTCGATCCGAACGCGCCGATCGAGGCGACCCTGGTGGTGCGGCGGAAGGCCGAACCGCCGGCGGAGGCGTTCACCGGCACCCCGCTGACGCCGCAGGAGCTCACCGACCGGTACGGCGCAGATCCCGCCGATCTCGACCTGGTGCGGCAGACCCTTGACGGCTCTGGCGTCACGGTGGTCAGTGCCGACGCCACGTCACGGCGGGTCAGGGTCTCCGGCGCCGCCGACGCGCTGGCCACCCTGTTCGGCACTTCGTTCACCTCGGCGACGCCGCCGGGATCGTCGACGTCCTTCCGGCAGCGCACCGGCACGTTGAGCGTTCCGGCGCCGCTCGCCGACGTCGTCACCGGTGTGCTCGGGTTGGACGACCGGCCGCAGGCTCGCGCGCAGTTCCGGATCGCGCATGCGACGGCGGGTGCGGTCAGCTACACCCCGCTGGAGCTGGCGACGATCTATCAGCTTCCCGATGGTGACGGCACCGGCCAGACCATCGCCATCATCGAGCTGGGCGGCGGCTACCAGCCCAAGGACCTCAACACCTACTTCTCCGGGCTCGGGCTCGGCACGCCGAGCGTCACCGATGTCGGAGTGGACGGCGGGACCAACGGCGGTGGCACCGATCCCAATGGTGCCGACGGCGAGGTGTTGCTGGACATCGAGGTGGCGGGGGCGATCGCCCCGAAGGCCGCCATCGTCGTCTACTTCGCGCCGAACACCGACGCGGGTTTCCTGGATGCGGTCAGCGAGGCGGCGCACGCCAGTCCGACGCCGACCGCCATCAGCATCAGCTGGGGTGGGCCGGAGGATTCCTGGACGACGCAGGCTCGCGATGCGATGGACCAGGCCTGCGCCGACGCCGCACTGCTCGGCGCCACCGTCACAGCGGCGGCCGGCGACAGCGGCAGCGGTGACGGCGCCACCGATGGCGCACTGCACGTCGACTTCCCCGCGTCCAGCCCGCATGCGCTTGCCTGCGGTGGCACCTCGTTGCGCGCGTCCGCCGGCACGGTGAGCAGCGAAAGCGTGTGGAACGACGGCAGCAGCGGTGGGTCGACGGGCGGCGGCATCAGCACTGCCTTCCCATTGCCGTCGTGGCAGGCGACTGCCGGTGTTCCCGCCGTCGGTAGTGGCGGCCGCGGGGTGCCGGACGTGGCGGCAGACGCCGATCCGCAGACCGGCTACCAGGTGCTGATCGACGGCCAGCAGACGGTGATTGGCGGTACCAGCGCGGTCGCGCCGTTGTGGGCCGCCCTGATCTGCCGGTTGGCGCAGGCCAGCGGCAAGAAGCCGGGATTGCTGCAGCCGAAGCTGTATGCCGGCGTCACCCCCGGCGCTGTCGCGAAAGGCTTCCGCGACATCACCTCCGGCAACAACGGCGCGTACCAGGCGGCGGCCGGCTGGGACGCTTGCACCGGACTGGGAGTGCCCGACGGTCCGGCACTGCTTACCCTGTTCACCGCCTGACTCGCGATCCCCCAGGGAGCGAAAGCCTGTCTCGACACGCCGCGGCGGGCGGCGTGTCGTCGCAACTTGGCGCTACCTGCACCGAAATTGTCACGCAGTCAGCTGCGGCAACACCTCGGCGGCCAGCAGCTCTAGGTGGTCGAGGTCGGCGAGGTCCAGGACTTGCAGGTAGGCGCGGGTGACGCCGAGTTCGCTGTACCGGCCCAGCTCGTCGACGATCTGGGCGGGTGACCCGATGAACGCGGGCGCCGGCATCTGATCGACCGTGCGGCCGGTGGCCGACACCCTGGCTGCCACCTCCGCGTTGGTCCGGCCGGCGAAGACGGGCTGCCCGGTGGACAGCACCAGATCCGTCCGGCCGACGCGCGCGGACAGCGCCACCACCCTGTCCAGGATGACGCGCGTCTCGTCCCGAGAGTTGAAGGCGCAGTTGAACTCCGCGGCGTATTTCACCGCCAGTTCCGGCGTTCGCTTCTTGCCTGCGCCGCCGATGATGATCGGTGGGCCGGGCTGCTGGACCGGTTTGGGCAGCGCGGGGCTCTCAGTCAAGGTGTAGTGCTGACCGGTGTGCGAGAAGGTCTCGCCGGTCGGCGTCGCCCACATTCCGGTGACGATGGCCAACTGTTCGGCGAACCGATCGAATCGCCCTTTGGTGTCGGGGAAGTCGATTCCGTACGCGGTGTGCTCCGCGGAGAACCAGCCGGCGCCGAGCCCCAACTCGACCCGACCGCCGCTCATCGCGTCGACCTGGGCCACCATCAGCGCCAGTGGTCCCGGCAGCCGGAACGTCACCGGCGATACCAGGGTGCCGAGCCGGATCCGCGATGTCTCCCGTGCCAGCCCGGCCAGGGTGAGCCAGGCATCCGTCGGACCTGGTAGCCCGTCCCCGTCACCCATGTTCAGGTAGTGATCGGAGCGGAAGAACGCGTCGAAGCCCAGATCCTCGGTGGCGCAAGCGATCCGGCGAATATCGTCGTAGCTGGCGCCCTGTTGCGGCTCGGTGAAGATGCGCAGTTCCATGTCCTGTTACCCCTCGGTGTCCCCAGCAGGTAGCGGAAAACTGTCGCGCCGCGCCGGCAGCACACGGCGTGTCGTGAGAACTTTGCGCTACCTCGGGGTGTGCGGTTGTCCACCGACATCTTGCCTGGCGCTGGTGGGAGCGGTCCGCTCGGGCTGCCTCAGTCCGCCACCGACCGGCCGCGGCCGCGTTTCACGTCGCCGCGACGCTTCTTCGCGGCGATCCTGCGCTCCTTGGAGCCTCTGGTCGGCTTCGTCGGACGTCTGGCGCGCGGCGGCGGCGCGGCGGCCGCCCGCAGGACGTCGGCCAGTCGCAGCCTGGCGGCTTCCCGATTCGCGAGTTGC
>JALYVF010000225.1 GCA_030853385.1 Actinomycetota bacterium
ACCGCCGTCCCTGCAAGCGCTGCCACCCGGCGCGCGCCCGGGCAGCACCACCCTGTTGGTGGTGCGGCACGGCCAGACCACCTGGGGCGCAGAGAACAGGTTCGCCGGCCGGGAGGATGTGCCGCTCACCGACGAGGGGGTGGCAGAAGCCGAGGCGGTGGCGGCGCGACTATCGCTGCTGAACGTCAGCGCTGTCGTCACCTCACCCCTGCAGCGATGTCGCAGGACGGCCGAGATCATTGCCGAGGCAACAGGTTTGCCCTCCGGTGCGGTGACGGAGAACGACGACCTGTTCGATGGATCGCTGGGGGAATGGACTGGTTTTACCGCAGCGGAAATCGCCGAGAAGTGGCCGTCGGAGTTCGAAGCCTGGCGCTCCGATCCCGATGCTGCGCCGCCGGGTGGCGAATCGTTCAGCGTGATCAGAGATCGGGTGCGGGCAGCCGTCCGGCGAACGCTGGAAAGTCATCGCGGCGGCACCGTCGTCCTGGTGACCCATGCCGCCGCTGCTAAAATGTTGGTGGTTGCCGCGCTCGGTGTGCCGTCGGCCGTTGCCTATCGGACCAGGATCGACAACTGCTCGGTCAGCATGATCACCGTCGATGTCGATGGTTCAACGATGGTGTGCTCGGTCAACGACACCGGTCACCTGGACTAGACCATCGACTCAGCGCCGGATTGTCAGCGCTAGTGTCCAAGTTGGTCGCTGCGGTTGGTGCCGAGCCCGGATTGTCAGCGCAAGTGTCCAAGTTGGTCGCTGCGGTTGGTGCGGAGGCTCGATTGTCAGCGGGAGTGTCCGAGTTGGTCAGTTCGGCTGACGCGCGCTCGGCAGGTTCTGCACCAGTGTCCGAGTTGGTCGGCGGGACTGCGGCCGCGGGTAAAGGGATCAGGCGACCTGTAAGCCGGGTTCTGTCGCCACCGGGAATCCCCGACGACGGGCGGTCATCCATCTCGGCGTGCCGTTGCCGGCACACTCCAGCGGTCCACCCGCAGACTCGGGCGAGCAGCCCTCGAACGCCTGCGTACATCCGGCAAGCCGGATGCATCTTGACCTTGCTCCAGGTGGGGTTTACCGAGCCATCCCGGTCGCCCGAGATGCTGGTGGTCTCTTACACCACCGTTTCACCCTTACCGCCGGCACGCCGGCGGCGGTTTATTTTCTGTGGCACTGTCCCGCGACTCACGCCGGGTTGCCGTTAGCAACCACCCTGCTCTGTGGAGCCCGGACTTTCCTCGGCGGCGCTTGCGCGCCGACGCGGCCGCCCGGTCGCCTGATCCTGCGTGCAGTCTAGGCGAGCTGAGCCTGGTAGAACTCCTGTCTGCCCACCGACCGCAGCGACCGACTTGGGCACTTGCGCTGACGATCCGGGCCGCCGGCCACCCGCAGCGACCAACGTGGACACTTGCGCTGACGGTCCGACCAGCTATCGACGTCTAGTCCGGATCGGGCACGAGCCTTCCCGGTTTCCGCCCGACCAAATCCGGCTGTGCCTTATCGTCTGGTGATGGGGAGTCGGCGGAAATTGGCAGTCGCGGTCGCGGCCGCAGCGGTGCTGGCGTTGCTCGGTGGATGCTCGGAAAATGTGGCCGGCGGTCCGGCTGCGGTCGTCATCACCACCAGCAGCAGCTCGCCAACGTCGAGCAGCTCGCAGCCGACCACCGTTGCGGCGACCGTCACCGTCACCAAAACCGTCGCGTCGTCGAGCCGCGAGCTGGCGAAAACCACTGCTGCCGCAACTACTTCCACCAAGAAGTGGAAGCTGCCGAACCCGAAGCCCAATTCGCCGACCAACAAATTCGGCGACATCAAGGCGGTTCCCGGGCAGGCCTACGGAGTGTTCTTCAGCAGCAAGAGTACGGGCAAGGACAACGGTGCTGTGGTGTTCGTCGTCACCAAGGTGACGCTCGATCCGACCTGCGCGGCGGGTACTCCGAAGGCGGTGCACGGCCACCACTACTTGAAGGTCGATGTCGAGGTCGAGCCGCGCGACATGGACAAGCAGTCGCTGGACGACTGGACGGGCTCGTTCGGCTCCAGCAGCTGGACGGTGTTCGCGGCTGACGGGACCGCCGAGGTCGGTACCGACAACAGCAGTGCGGACGAATGCGCCACCGATCCGCTGCCGTACGTCAGCAACACGGTGCTGGCGAACGCGCCGCTGATCAACGGCTCGGTCGTACTGGACGTCGTTGCCGCCAAGGGCACCATCGTGCTGGACCTCGGGCTCGAGAACGGCTGGGAGTACAGCTACAGCTGATCCGCGCCGCGGTCGGGGTTGGCGCGCGCAGCTGTCACGATCCGGACGCCACGGTGCGGACGCGCGAAGGCGCCACTGGTCGTAACCTGACCCGGTGCCTACCAGGAAGATCAACACCTCAGCCACCGACATCGACTTCGGCGCCATCCGCAGCCAGCTGGGCATCCCGGACGAGTATCCGCCGGACGCCGTCGCCGAGGCCAGACAGGTGGCCCAGCAGCAGCCGTCGGCACCGCGAGATGCCACCGACATCCCATTCGTCACCCTGGACCCCGTCGGATCCAAAGACCTGGACCAGTCGGTCTACATCGAAGCCGGACCGAACGGGGGTTACCTGGTTCGCTACGCGATCGCGGACGTGGCGAGCTACCTGCACGCCGGCGGACCGATCGACACCGAGAGCCGGCACCGGGGCCAGACCTACTACAGCCCGGACATCAACGTCCCGCTGCATCCGTTCGAGCTGTCGGAGGGCGCAGCCAGCATGCTGCCAGGCCAGACGACGGCCGCGGCGCTGTGGACTATCACGCTGGATGCCGCCGGTGCGCCGACTGATGTCCAACTGGAGCGTGCCGTTGTCCGCTCGGTGGCTCAGCTGGACTATCCGGGAGCGCAGGCGGACGCCGTTGCCGGCCGGTTGCATCCCTCCATCGCACTGCTGCCGAAGGTCGGCGAGCTGCGGATGGCGGCGGCCCGGCAGCGGCATGCGATCACCCTCGACCTGCCGGACGCCGAGGTGGAACGTGGCCAGGACGGCAACTGGACGCTGACCCTGCGCGCGGTGCTGCCGGTCGAGCAGTGGAACGCCGAGATCAGCCTGCTGACTGGGATGTGCGCGGCGACCATCATGATGAACGGCAAGTATGGACTGCTCCGCACGCTGCCGGAACCCGGGCAACGTGACATCGACAAATTGCGGAAAGAGACTGCCGCGCTTGGCATTCCATGGCCCGCCGGTGCCGCCCCCGGCGATGTGATCGCCGCTCTCGACGGCTCTAAACCCGCAGACGCAGCGTTCCTGCAGGATGCGCTGAGGTTGCTGCGCGGCGCCGGTTACACGCCCTTCGACGGTGCCCTGCCCGGCCAGTACCAGCATGCCGGAGTCGGCGCTCCCTACGCCCACGTCACCGCGCCACTGCGGCGGTTGTGCGACCGGTTCGCGACGGAGATCTGCTTGGCGCACACCGCCGGAATGGAAGTGCCGGACTGGGTGCGGCAGTCGCTGTCCGCGGTGGCCGAAACCATGCAAGAGACCGACAGGACGGCCCACGAACTGGAACGGCAGTGTATCGGCGCGGTGTCCGCGTTCCTGCTGGCCGGCCGGGTCGGGCAACAGTTCACCGGTGTGGTGGTGCAGATCGATGAGACGAAGGACAAGGCGACCATCGCCATCGACACGCCGCCGGTGCACGCGAACTGCCCGGCGGACGGCCTCATCGAGGGGACGAAGGCGACGGTGCAGCTGGTGTCGGTCGATGATCGCAATTACCTGGTGAAACCGATCAGCTGACTGCCCCCGCGCTGTGGCAGGCTGTCCGGATGGGAGATGAGATCGGGCAGAACACCCAGTGGTACTACAACGTCGTCACCGGGCAGGTCGAACAGGAAGGCCAGGGTAAGGGCACCGACCACCTCGGCCCCTACCCGACCCGCGAAGCCGCCGAGAGCGCGCTGGCTGGCGTGCAGGATCGGGAGAAGCGACTGCAGGCCGAGGACGCCGAATGGTCGGGCAGCGACCAGAGTTGATCGTTGTTCAGGAAGGTCACATTCTCGGATGACATGATCGGCGGCATGCCGCACCTCGCGCCACGCCGCGCCCTGCTCCGCCGCCGGTCCACCGTGCTGGCCGCCGTAGCGGTGCTCGGTGTTGTTCTTGCGGGCTGCTCGACCGCGGTGGCCGGAACGGCGGCGCCGGTGGCCGGAACGGCGGCGCCGGCCACTGCCATCTCGGGCGGTGCGGTCCTCGACCCCAGCCCGGCCGAGATTCCGGCCGGCCTGGAGAAGTTCTACACGCAGAAGCTGGCCTGGGGGAGCTGTATCGACTACGCCCAGACATCGCTGGACAAACAGACCTACGCCACCCCAGGGCTGCTATGCGCCCGCCTGCAGGTGCCGGTGAGCTACCCAGATCCGACCGGCAAGACGGCAACGGTAGGGGTGATGAAGGCCCCGTCCACCGGAACCGATCCGATGGGCGCCGTGGTGTTCAATCCCGGTGGTCCCGGAGCGTCCGGGATGTCGACCATCGGCCAGTTCGCCGGCTACGGCATTGGCGCGGATCTGCGCGAGCACTTCGATCTTGTCGGTTTCGATCCTCGTGGAACCGGGGCGTCCCGACCGGTGATCAGCTGTCACACCGACGCCCAGTGGGACGCCGAGCGGGCGTCGAATCTGCGCACCGCCACCGCCGCCGGCGTCGCGAAGATCAACGCCCAGGTCGAGCGGGTTGCGCAGTCGTGCATCGCCACTACCGGTAAGGCGGAAGGCATCGACGGTGCCGCGTTCCTCGCCAGCGTTGGCGACAGGGACGTCGCCAAGGACATGGACGTGCTGCGGGCCGCGCTCGGCGAGCAGAAGCTCACCTACGTCGGGTACTCGGCCGGCACGCTGCTCGGCACGCTGTACGCCGAGGAATTCCCACAGAATGTCAGGGGGATGATTCTGGACGGTGCGGTCGATCCGGCGCAGAACCCCACCGACGATGTCGTTGACCAGGGCAAGTCCTTCCAGCAGGCGTTCGACGCGTTCGCGAAATGGTGTGCGGGGCAGCAGCAGTGCGCGCTGGGTACCGACCCGAGCGCAGCGACCGGTGCGTTCCAGAAGCTGACAAGGCCGCTGCTTGAGACACCGCTGAAGTTGGCCGACGGCCGGGTGCTGACCTATCAGGACGCCATCACCGGAACCAGCGAGGCGATGTACTCCGACAGCGAACGGCCGACCCTGGCCAAGGGCCTGCAGCAGCTCACGAAGGGCGATGGCACCGGTCTGATGCAGCTGGCCGACGCGTACGACGACCGGGATTCCGCCGGCCACTATTCGAATCTGATAGATGCGTTCAACGTCATCACCTGCCTGAACAACCCGCGGGTGAGCGCGGCGGAGGAGTTGAAGCTCAATACCGCTTACGTCAAGGCGGCGCCGTTCACCGACTCGGGCGATCCGCCGACGGCCACCAAGCAGCTGTGCGACTACCTCCCGGCTCCGACCCTGCAGCCGCATACCCCGAACGTGCCTGGACTGGCCAAGGTGCTCGTCATCTCGACCACCGGCGACCCGGCAACGCCATACCAGGCAGGTGTCAATCTGGCGAAGGATTTGGGCGCGGCGTTGCTGACGGTGGACGGTTCGCGGCACACCGAGTACCTCGGTGCGGGCGTCAAATGCGCAGACGACATCGGTAACGCCTACCTGATCGACCTGAAGATTCCGGCCGCCGGCGTCAAGTGCAGCTAGCGCGTGGCCTTCGAGTGTGACGCCTTACTGGGCTTCCCGGTCGACGAGGCCCCTGCGGGTAGATCCTCGGTACCGCCGGCATTGTCGGTGAGCCACATCGACATCAGTCCGCGGAAGTGCGCCATGAACCACTCGTGCTCGTGCTCCGGGTAGGTCTTTCGAACGGTCTCGACGAGTAGGCGGTCGAACTCGGCGGAGCCGATCCACTCGTAGATCATGGCGGGCAGCGTCGCCAGGCTGGTGGCGCAGAACTCGCGGTACTCGTTGGCCTGGAAGTACTCGTCGGCCAGCTGCGCGTAGCTGCCCAGCTTGGTGTGCCAGTCCAATTCGGGATCGTCGGCGACGTCGAACCAGACCCGACTGGAGGTGTCGACCCGCGGCCGGCGCTGCGTGACGGCGCAGAAGATGCTCCAGGACAACAGGTTCTGGATCGCCCACGGGAAGTAGTAATGCAGCGAGGTGATCGCAATGTCCGGGCAGGCGTTGGCATAGTCGATGGGCTGCACCCTGCTGCCGGTGACCAGCGCCTCGCAGGAATTGAACTCCCAGCGGAAGAAGGCGTTGATCGTCCTGGACAGGGTGAGTACCTCCTGGCCGGCATCCGGTGGCAGGAAGTCGTGCGCCACTTCGTATCTGTCGTGCATCGGCAGCTCGGGGCGGAACTTCATTACCTGGGTTTCCGGCCCGATGGTCAGCGAGCGGGCGAACGCATCGAACGGGCTGACGGCAGCCTGCAGGTGCATCAGCATCTGGCCGGAGGCGTCGTAGTCGGCATGCAGGGCGGCGGTGTCGTCAATACGGGAAACGCCGCGCCAAGCCCCGCCGTCGAACGGCTTCATGAACATCGGGAAGCCGACCCTGCTCGCGACCTCGTCCAGGTCGAACGGGAGGTTGTAGGTGGATGCCGTGTAGCTCCACTTCTCGTGGTCGATCGGGTTCTTGTACGGCACCAGCACGGTCGGTGGAATATCGAAGCCGAGCCGGATCATCGCGCAGTAGGCCGAGTGCTTCTCCATGGCCTGGAAGGTGAACGGGTTGTTCAGCAGGTAGGTGTCGTTCACCAGCGCGGCCTTCTTCAGCCACTCGCGCGGGTGGTAGTACCACCAGGCGAGCCGGTCGATCACCACGTCGTAGCGGACCGGGTCGCGCAGATCGAACGGCTCGATGGTGATGCGTTCGGTGGTCAGCCGATGTGTCGACCCCCGGTGCTGCACCGGGCCCAGCCGCCGGACGAGGGTCTCGAAGGCCCTCGGCCAGTCGTCCTCGGTGCCCAGCAGCAGGCCGATCAGGTGCGTGGTGTCGTCCTTGGCCGTCATCGGACGATCCTGACACACCGACGGGCCGCGGGACAGAGCAGTCAGCCCAGTGCTGGCAAGTAGACCGCTGCCTGGGCGCGCCAGCTCGGCCAGTCGTGCGGCCATTCGTTGCCCCAGACAAAAAGATCATGTGGAATCCCCTTGTCCCGCAACGCATCCGCCATCACCTGGGTCGACCCGAGGGCGCCGGTGGTGTCCTCCCACTGGCCCGACCCGACTACCAGAGTGATCCTGACGGCAGACCGCAGGTAGTCCAGGTGGCCGTCGTTCAGGCCGGGGACGAATTCTATCGGGTTGGTGAAGTACTCCTCGTCGGTGTGCTCGCCCCAGCCATGCCAGGAGCGGGGGTCGTAGTTGCCCGACATCGACACCGCCTGCGGGAACAGCTGGGCGTTGCGCAGCGCGAACAGGGTGGCGTGGAAGGCGCCGAGGGAGGTTCCAGCCGTCGCGATGTCGGCCCGGCTGGCGCAGTTGTCGGCGATGAACGGCACCACGGTACTCACGATCCAGCTCTCGTAGGCCAGATGGGCTCTTGCCCTGTCGCCCAAGGGTTTCCATGATGCCGACCACGATTCGGTGTCGTAGCTGGGAACACAGAAGATCTTGATCTTCCCGTCGTCGACGGCGCCGCGCACCGCGTTCAGGATGCCATTGGCGACGAAGTCGTGTGGCGAGCCGGCCTCCGACGGAAACCACAGCACCGGCCGGCCGAAGTGGCCGTGCACCACCACCTCGGCGGTGTTGCCACCAAGCTGGGAGGCGTCGAGCCGGTGGAACTCGGTCCGTGTCATGTGAGCATCATCGCCGGATCGGCGGCGATCGTCACGCCCGCTGCTGTCCAACCGTTCGCATCAGCTCATCGAGACCGGGGGACCAGGCGTCCCGCCAGCCGATCATGGTGTGCGCGTCCGGCACGATCTTCGCGTCGACGTGGTAACCCTGGAACGTCAGCGCCCCGGCCAGCTGTTCGTTGTTGGCCCTGTTCTCCTCGATGGCACCGACCGTCATCAACACCGGGACTCCACGGACCTGAACCGGTAGCGCATCCGTCATCGCTGCCACCGCCGCGCATACCTGGGCGAACTGTGGCCAGCTCGACTCCTGCTGATCCAGCTCGCGGGTGAAAAACGATCCGGATTGCACGGCGAGCGCGTCCAGCGAATCGGGGTGTCGTCGGTGGATGGTCATCATCGCGACCGCGCCAAGGCTGGCGCCCAGGCCGGCGGTGGCCGAGGTCGCCACCCGCTCCTTGAGCGCCGGGATGACGGCGGCGCCGATGTGGTCGGCATAGTCCGGATCTGCTGCGTACCAAGGGTTCCGGTAGCCGTTCGGCGGATCCAACAGGGCGACGCGGATCGGCAGATCCTGGGCGGATGCCCAGCACAGCAGGCGGCCGCGGTCGGCCATGTCGCTGCCGTCGTGGGCGATCAACAAAGGCGCAACAGCGTCGTCGGCGAGCCCGTCCGGGCTGAACAGCTGGATGGGAACAGGCACGGCCAGTGGCCCGGCCGGATCGGTGATCTGCACCGTGCTGCCGTGCGCCTCGATGCCCAGCCACGCCGGCGGCTGGTAATCGGGGAACAGGATCTCCGACTTGTCGCCGAAGGGTCCTGGAACCGTTCGTGGGTTGGTCGGGTCGGTGATGTGCTCGTCGCCGGCCGGACGGTGGATCAGCAGCTGATACTCGAATCGATGCGCCAGCGGCCGGGGGAGTTGCAGCGTCCACCCGCCCGTCGCATCGGGGTTGAAGGCGGTGGGGCTGGAGATGGTCCAGTCCACGTCCAGATCGATGCCGGTAGCCGCGCTGTCGATCGATCCAGCCGGCAATAGCCAGCGGACCGAATCGTTCGTCACCAACGGCGGGGCGTCTGAAGCGGTGGCCGCTTGAGCTGATGGCATTCGGTCACCGTACCGGCCGCCGGCGGGCCAACCACCCGTCGATGGCGACCCGACAAGTGACGCGATAGGCGTGCTGCGGTGCACTGTCGGGGACGAGGACCTGCGCGAGTTCCAGCGACACGAATCCGTGCACCGTCGCCCAGAGCGACACGCTGATGGCGTCGACGGTTGCGGCTGCGCTGGTGGCGCCGGTCTCGATGAGACGGCCCGCTGCCTGTTGCAGCGGGCGCATGGACTCGGCGGCGTACGGGCAGTCGAAGTCGGCTGGCAGGGCCGGCGTCAGCGCTCCGCCGAACATCACGGCATACAGCTGCGGATGCTGCAGTGCCCAGTCCCGGTAGGTTTCGGCCAGCACCATCAGGTCGGCTTGCGGGTCGCCGCTGTTGCCGACGGCGTGCTGGGAGGCGCTGAAGTCGGCGAAGGCGGCCTTGTGCAGGGCGGCGAACAGGTCGGGTTTGCCGCCGAACAGCGAGTAGATCGCGCTGGTGGAGGTGCCGGCCTCGGCGGCAAGGGTACGCAGCGCCAGCGCCCGGGCGCCGTCCCTGGCGACCAGCCGCGCTGCCGAGTCGAGCAGTCGATCGCGGAGCGCGTCGTCGTGAATTTTGGGTCTTGCCATGAGCGCCATCATGCCATAACAATGTTCTATAACAACGTTACAACTGATGGAGGAGCGATGGCGGCCAACGGTCGACAGGACGGGCGGTACACCGCGGCGGCGACGGACGAGGCGGTGACGGTATTCCTGATCGGGATGCGGATCAACCGATGGTGGAAGGTTCGCAGTTGGCTGCCGGTGGTGATGGCGATGCCGGCGATGGTCAAGCATCTCGCCAACCACCAGGAGTCCGGCTTCCTGGCCGGCCAGAACTGGTTCGGCAGAACCACCCTGCTGCTCACCTACTGGCGAAGCGCCGAAGACGTGGTGGCATTCGCCAGGGATCCCGAGCTGATGCATCTACCTGCCTGGCGGGCCTACAACGCGGCCGCCGGCTCGAACGGCGACGTAGGTGTGTGGCACGAGACCTACCGGGTGGCGGCGGGCGACCGGGAGATGATCTACGTGAACATGCCGCCGTTCGGTTTGGGAAAGGCGATCGGCACCGAGCCGGTCGGCACAGGAACCGCGACCGCGACTCAGCGGATGGCCCGCGGTCGGTAGGTCGGCCGGTGCTGGCTGCCGCCGAAAGTTCCGGGCCGGTTCGGCGTTCCGGGGCGAAGCTGTGTTTCCCTGTTTTCAGGAAGCGATGGGGTGAATGGCATCCAGCGTGTCACCGAGTAGATCCTTGGCCAGCTCGCGCTCGTAGTCGGCCTGCAGCCCGGTCCAGAACCCCTCGGACATGCCAAAATAGCGCGACAGCCGCAGCCCGGTATCGGCCGAGATCCGGCGCTTCCCGTGGGTGATGGCGCTGATCCGAGTCTGCGGCACACTAATCGCCTTCGCCAGCTGGTAGTCAGTCACCCCCATCGGCTCCAGGAACTCTTCACGCAGAATGACGCCCGGATGCGTCGGCGCCATGATCGGCTCCTCGTACATTGCTAGTCACCTCTCCCTTTCAGTGGTAGTCGGTGATCTGCACGGCTTCTGGTCCTGCCTCGGTCCAGCGGAAGCAGATGCGCCACTGCTGGTTGATTCGAATGCTGTGCTGTCTTGCCCGGTCGCCGCGGAGCTGTTCGAGCCGGTTGCCTGGCGGGACGCGCAGATCGCTCAACGTAACGGCCTGGTTGAGCATGGCGAGCTTGTTCCAGGCGCGGCGTTGGGTGTCCGGATGGAGCTTGGTTCGACGCCGGTGCCACCCGTTCTCGGTGTGTCGTATGACGATCGTCATCTGACACGGCGGCTCGGCGAGCCAGAGGTGGGGCTCAGTGGCCGCGGCATGGGTTGTCGGCGTAGGTGGGGTGCTCGGTGATTTCGCCACCGTGGTAGAGCACGGACTGCCAGGCGTCCCAGGCTCGTTCGGGCTGCGGCGTCGAGGAGCTGGCCACTCATTTCGTGCGGCAATACGTTTGAAGTCCAGGCTGGCTCGGGCAGGCGGCGGTCAGAATGCCGAGATGGAGCCTGCTGAGCGCTCGTGCCGGCTCAGGGTGCGCAGCACCGCGTCTTGGCCGCGATGCTTCGCGGCCAGCGCCGCGAGGAGGGCAAGCACAGGCTCGAGCACCTCCGGGCTGAACGCCGGGGCCGCTACGCCGACGCTGCACACCAGGTCGTCGGCGTGCACCACGATCTCCATCATCCGCACTACGAGGAAGTCGTCGGTGGGCAGCGCGCAGTCCTGCCACGGCACGTACGTCGTCGGGCCGGCCGCGTAGATCGCCGCGCCCAGTTGCTCGCGCGACCGCGCGAGCACCTCCACCGACTCGGTGCGCCCGGCCGAGCCCATCTGGTTGAAGTCGTCGCGGATGGAGGTGTTCTCGGGGGCGTCGACCGGCGCGTGTAGCCAGTCGACGCGCTCGTAGTGTCCGACCAGGGTCAGCACCTGGGCGTCGGGCGGGCCGGGGGTGGTGAGGAACTCGACCGCACACTCGGGCTGGCTGACCAGGTGGCGCGCCAGCCCGCCGACGGTCATGCCCGGCAGCGCCGACTCCCGGTCCCATGCGTCGGCCACCTCCGCGGACCCGACCAGGTCCGTGAGCTGATCGACGGTGGCAGTCACGGCGGAGCGGTCGAGGGTTCCAGCGAAGGTGAGCGTCATGCCGTCAACACTGCCACGCATTCCGGACATTTCCTGTCCTGAATCAGTGCCGCCCCCAGGCGACTTGCCAACCGCCGTCGGCGCTCAGCAGCACCACCTCGCGGGGCCGGTCGCGCTGCGATAAGACAGCCAGTTCCCGCCACGGGCGTCTGTGCCGCGTACTTGCCCGCGCTGCCACCGCCGGCTCAGCTGCGTACCGGGGCGAAGTGGCCGTCACCGGGCAGGAGCTGGTGGCCGCCCGCGGGCAATTCTCAGTGGCCGCTGACATGCCAGCTAAATGCCGTGTTCCAGGTCCAAGTAATACGGCGGCAACACAGCGCTCCTAGTCTTGACGGATGGATCGCCAGCAACAGTTCGTCTTGCGCACCCTCGAGGAGCGCGACATCCACTTCGTGCGGCTGTGGTTCACCGACGTACTCGGCTACCTGAAGTCGGTGGCGGTGGCGCCGGCCGAGTTGGAGGGTGCATTCGCCGACGGCATCGGCTTCGACGGATCGGCCATCGAGGGCTACTCCCGAGTACACGAATCGGACATGATCGCGAAGCCCGACCCGGCCACCTTCCAGGTGCTGCCGTGGGAGGCCGACGAGGGCCGGTCGTATTCGGCCAGGATGTTCTGCGACATCGCGATGCCGGACGGTTCGCCGTCCTGGGCCGATCCCCGTCACGTGCTGCGCCGGGTGATGGAGGACGCGGCAGCGATGGGCTTCACCTGCTACGTGCACCCGGAGATCGAGTTCTTCCTGCTCAAGGATCTTCCCGACGATGGCACCCCACCGGAGCCGGCCGACCGCGGCGGCTTCTTCGACCAGGCTTCACACGATGCGGCGCCGCACTTCCGCCGCCGGGCCATTGACACCCTCGAGGCGATGGGTATCTCGGTGGAGTTCTCGCACCACGAGGGCGCGCCAGGACAGCAGGAGATCGACCTGCGGTACGCGGACGCACTCACCATGGCCGACAACATCATGTCGTTCCGCTATGTCGTCAAAGAGGTGGCGCTGACCCAGGGGGTGCGGGCCTCCTTCATGCCCAAGCCGTTCCCGGACCAGCCCGGATCGGCGATGCATACCCACTTCTCGTTGTTCGAGGGCGAGTCCAACGCCTTTCATGACGCCGATGACGAGTACCAGATGTCCGCCACCGGCAAGGCTTTCCTGGCCGGGGTGCTCAAGCACGCGCCGGAGATCACCGCGATCAGCTGCCAGTGGGTGAACTCCTACAAGCGGCTGGTGATCGGCGAAGAAGCACCGACATTGGTGTCCTGGGGCCAGGCGAACCGCTCGGCGCTGGTCAGGGTGCCGAACTACTCACCAGGTCGGTCGTCCAGCCAGCGGATCGAGTTCAGGTTGCCGGACGCCGGCTGCAATCCGTATCTGGTGTTCGCGGTGGTGGTTGCCGCTGGGCTGCGCGGCATCTCCGGCGGCTACGAGCTGCCGGATCCGGCCAACGAGGACATCTCGTTGGTGTCGGACGCCGAGCGCCGCGCCCTCGGTTACGCCAAGCTGCCCGGCTCGCTCGAGGCCGCGCTGAGCGTGATGGAGAACTCCGAGTTGGTGGCAGAAGCGTTGGGGGAGCATGTGTTCGACTTCTTCCTGCGCAACAAGCGCAGCGAGTGGGAGGCCTACCGCCGCCAAGTGACGCCGTACGAGCTGAAGCGCTACTTGTCGCTATAGCGCTGTCCTGGTGGCCCGATTCGCCGACTACCTCGGCGCCGATCAGCGCTCTCCCGGACGGACTCCCACGTAGAGACCCTGCAGCCGGAAGCGCATCGGCTCCTCGTCGTATTCCTCGAGGGCGTGCGCCGTCCAGCCGGCCAGCCTGCTGATGGTGAAGACGGTGTCGCCGGCGTCCGGGACCATCTGCAGCGCCTCGCCCCAGACCGCGAGCGCGAAGTCGGTATTGGGAAACCAGCCGCGGCGGCGTTCCCACTCGGTGATCAGCCGATCGGCAACGGACAACACGGTGCGATCTGCCTCGGCCAACCGAAAGATGCGCTCCAGCAGATGATCTGCCCGCGGATCTCGGTCGGTGTAGATCAGGTGACCGAAGCCGGCCGGCCGGCGACTGCTGGCCAGCTGTCTGCTGATGGTCGCGGCCGGGTCGTCAAGTGCCTGCACCAGTTTCCGCCGGGCGAAGCTGGCGGCCGCCCCGTGAATGGGGCTGTCCATGGCGCCGAGCGCGGCCATCAACACTCCGTACAGATCGGCGCGGGTACTCGCCGCTACCCTGGCTGCCGTCGTCGAGACCGCGAGTTCGTGATCGGCCAGCAGAATGAGCGCCGCGTCGAGGACGCCCAGCAGTTCCGGTGTTGCCGGCATCGCGGTGAGCCGCGGCCACAGCCTTTCGGCGGCCGAGGTGCCGCCGCTGTCCGCGCCGACCATGGGTAGCACCTCGATGGCGGCGGCCATCGATCGCCTGGCGTTGTCGGTGACTACCTCGGCCGTCAGATCGCCGCGCACTGGTTCCCGACCGGCCAGCACGCTGATGGCCGTCCTGATCTTGTCCATCCGCCTCGGCAGCGTCGCCGCCAATCGCGCGTCGTTGGCCTGGCTGTCCAGGGTCTGGGCCGGCGGCAGGTCGGCGACCTCGGTCTGCCACAACAGAGCGCAGACCTCCTCGAAGGTGGAGGTGCCGGCCAGCTGCACCGCGTCGGCGCCGCGGTAGTACAGCTGATCGCCGGTCAGCAGGGTGATCTTCGTCCTGATCCGCTCGGCCATCCCGGACAGCTTGTTCCGCGGTCCCTGCGACCGCAGCGCCTCGACCAGCTCCGCCGGGAACCACGATCCGCGGCGGCCAGGCACCGTCGTTCGGGGAAGCAGACCGCGGCTGACGTAGGCATACACGGTCTCCGGTTTCACCCCCAGCACCCTGGCGGCCTGCTCGGTGCTCAGGTGATCCGGCGGCGGTGTCGACTCGGGGGCCATCCTCCTGGTTATACATTGATTCCATCAACATTGACAATGATCAATGTTTGGGCGGACTGTGTGGTGAGCGAACAGGAGCCAGCAATGACACCGAAGACGACCGACACCGCGACCGAGCGACCAGCCACGGGCGCCCCAGCAAAGGCAGCGGCGGCGACACCGCCGCCGGCCACCACCACGAGTACGACGTTGACGGTTCCACCGGGACTCGCCGGCGTGGTGGTGGCCGAGACGGCGATCGGCGATGTCCGAGGCGCCGAGGGCTTTTATCACTACGGCCCGTATTCGGCGATTGACCTGGCGCAGCAGCGCACCTTCGAGGACGTCTGGTTCCTGATGCTGACCGGTCGGCTACCGGACGCGGCCGAGCGAGCCGGTCTGCTCGATCGGGTCGCCGCGCTGCGCGTCATCCCCGACGAGTTGAACCGACTGCTGCCGGCGATCGCCGCGGCCGGGTCCGAATTCCACCCGCTGCCGGCGCTGCGCACCGCGCTGTCCTTGCTGGGCGCTCGCGACGACGTCGCGCCGATGTGGGGCTCCACCGCGGCCGATCGAGAGCGGGATGCACTGCGCGTCTGCGCCGTCACCCCGGTCTTGCTGGCAAGGATGTACCAACTGCGCAACGGCCTGCCGGATCACGATCCCGACCCGTCGCTGGCCACCGCGGACTACTGGCTGCAGGCTGTCACCGGGCAGCCGCCGACCGCCGAGCACCTGCGGGCTATCGACGCCTACCTGATCTGCACCATCGACCACGGCCTCAACGCCTCGACGTTCACGGCGCGAACGGTCGCCTCGTCGGGTGCCGACCTGGTGTCCGCGGTCTGCGGCGCCATCGGCACCTTCTCCGGCCCGCTGCACGGCGGCGCCCCGGACCGAGCATTGGAGGGCCTTGACCAGATCGGCACCCTGGACAACGCCCGGCAGTGGGCGCGGAACACGGTGGCGGCCGGCGATCGGATCATGGGCTTCGGGCACGCGGTGTACCGGACGGAGGATCCGCGCGCGGTGATGCTCAAAAAGATCGGCCAGGCACTCGGCGGCGACCTGATCGACTTCGCCGTCGGGGTGGAGTCCGAGGTGGTGGCGGCGCTGGCCGAACTGAAGCCCGATCGCCAGCTGTACGCCAACGTCGAGTTCTATGCGGGGGTGGTGATGCAGCAGTGCGGCTTACCGCGGGCGATGTTCACCCCGACGTTCACCGTCAGCCGGATGGTCGGCTGGTGCGCCCACATCCTCGAGCAGGCCAACGGTCGCAAGATCATCAGGCCGAGCGCCGGCTACATCGGCGAGCCACCGGTGCGTCCCGTCCCGGTGCTGCAGCCCGACAACGCATAGCTGGCCTGCCGACTCCTCCGGTAGCGTCCCTGCGGGTGAGCGACAACGGATTTTCCGTCACCCAGTACGAGAACCCAGCAACCTTCGCTGCCATTGTTGAACCGCTGATCGCCGTTGACCGCGGCAGATCGACGATCGCGGCCACCGTGCTGCATGGGGTGATCGCGGCGCCGGATCCGGACTACCTGCCGGTGCTGGTGGTGGTCCGTGGGGCGGACGAGCCGGTTGGTCTGGCGGTTGCCGGTGCATCGTCGGCGGCCAGTGCGCTGGTGACGCAGCTGATCTCCGAGCAGCTCACACCCGACGAGCGCGACGAAGCCGGTGCGCTGCTGGCCTCGGCATTCCTGGGGCTGGACCCGCCGCCGGCCATCCTCACCGGTCCGGCCGACGGGGGCAGGGCGTTCGCCGCCGGCTACTGCGCCGCGGCCGGTGGCACCTTCGGTGTGCACAACGAGTTGCTGCTGTATCGGCTCGGAACGTTGATCGAGCCGACCGGGGCGGTCGGGACGGCGCGAGTAGCGGATGTCGACGATGCGACGGATCTCGCGCTGCTGGCCGAGTGGCGGATGAAGTTCGCCGCGGCGACCGGCGCCTTTCCGGCGGTTACCGCACCCGATCCCGATGGCGTGCGGCGGTCGGCGCACCGCGGGGTGACGTCCGTGTTGTGGACCGTCGAAGGGCAGCCGGTGAGTCTGGCCGCGCACTCGGCGGTGATCGGCGAGATGTCAAGGATCGGCCCGGTCTACACACCGGAGCCGTTGCGCAGCAACGGATATGCGGCGGCGGCGACCGCTGCCGCCGTTCACTCGGCGCGAGCTGAGGGCGCCGCCGAGGTGGTGCTGTTCACCGAGGCGGCCAACGCAACGTCCAACGGTGTCTACCGACGGATCGGGTTCGTCGAACGCGGGCAGTTCACCGAAATTGCTCTCGGCACCGAACCTTTAGGATCGACTCGACATGACTGAGACTCTTCCCGGCGCCGTTCGGGTCCGCGTAGCCCCTTCACCCACCGGCGACCCGCACGTCGGCACCGCCTACATGGCGTTGTTCAACCTGGCCTTCGCCCGCAAGCGGGGCGGCCGCTTCCTGCTACGGATCGAAGACACCGACAGAGTCAGGTTCCAGGCCGACTCCGAACAGCAGCTGTACGACACGCTGCACTGGCTCGGCCTGAACTGGGACGAGGGTCCCGACATCGGCGGTCCCTGTGAGCCATACCGGCAGTCGAAGCGGCTGGACACCTACCGGCCGTACATCGAACAGCTGCTGGCCGACGGGCACGCCTACTACTGCTGGTGCACACCGGAACGGCTGACCCAGATGCGCGAGGCGCAGCAGAAAGCCAAGCGCCCCACCGGATACGACCGGCTCTGCTACGGCAAGACGCGCGAGGAGCGCGCCACCCTTCCCGGGTTCAGCCAGACGCCGGTCGTCCGGATGCTGGTGCCCGACGATCCGCCCATCAGGTTCACCGACGTAATCCGCGGCGAGGTCAATGCCCCCGTCCCCGACGACCAGGTGATCCTGAAGGCGGACGGCTTCCCGACCTACCATCTGGCCGTCGTCATCGACGATCACCTGATGGGCATCACCCATGTGGTGCGTGGCGAGGAGTGGATCTCCTCGACCCCGAAGCATCTGCTGCTGTACCGCTGGCTCGGGCTCACCGAACCGGCTTTCGCGCACATGCCGCTGCTGCGGAACCCCGACAAATCCAAGATCAGCAAGCGGAAGAACCCGGCCGCCAGGCTCACCTGGTTCGTCGACCAGGGATTTCTGCCGGAAGCGCTGGTCAACTTCCTGGCGCTGCTGGCCTACCCGCCGATCATGGAAGCCGACGCTGACGGTGGACACACCGAGCGTGAGGTTTTCACCTTCGAGGAGTTCTCGGCCGGCTTCGACTGGTCCAAGGTCAACCCGGTGGGGCCGATCTTCGATCTGAAGAAGCTGGAATGGCTCAACGGCGTCTACATCCGAGCACTGCAGCCGGCCGACTTCGTCCATGCAATGGTGCCGCACCTGTTGGCGGACAAGGCTTTCGGGACCGCGCCGGAGCTGCCGACTGAGGAACAGCTGGCCACCCTGACGGCGATCGCCCCGCTGATCCAGACCAGGATGGCCTTGCTCACCGAGGCCACCGCCTACGTCCGGCCGTTCTTCCTGACCGCCGACGAGTTGGAGATCGCCGACGACGCGCGGGCGCAACTGAAGGACAACGCCGGGGAGGTGCTGGCCGCCGTCACACCAGCGCTCGGTGCGCTGGGCGAGTGGACCACCGAGTCGATCGAGGCAGCCGTCCGTCAGTCGGTGCTGGACGGGCTGGACCTCAAACCCAAGGTCGGCTTCACCCCGATCAGGGTGGCCATCTCCGGGGCCAGGATCTCGCCGCCGTTGTTCGAATCGATGCAGATCCTCGGCAAGGACGAAACCCTCGCCAGGCTCAACCAGCTGGCCGGCGAGCTCTGACCTTGGCGTGGCTGGGCGTGCAGGGTCCGCCGCGATTGGACCGCTGCCCGATGTGGACCATTGCCTCGTCTGGCTGGGCCGCCCCGTCTGCAGAACATTTCCAGTGGATAACAACGACTCAGTTGCTGTTATCCACTGAAACAGTTCGCCTGACTGGCGGCCGCTGCTTGTTCCTCGCCTAGCGGCTCGTCTCTGCGATGCTTCCCTTCGGGAGCCCACCGTGCTGGGCGTTTCGCATTCGAATCGCGCTGAAGCCGAGGGTGCTGGCGACGACGGCGTCGCAGTACGGCCACAAGTTCGTCGTCACCCGCAGTTCAATACCGGCCCGGGCGTGCAGCTCGAGCAGGTCGCCGACCCGTTCGGGCCGCGCCAACGGACGCACAGCATGGGTAGCCACCATGGCACTGACTGGCTCACCGAACGGCGCGAAATTGTCCGCCGCGAACCGGTAGGCGTAGAGCTCGACGGTGCGTATCCTCGTCAGCCAGCCGTACTCGATCAGGTGCACCCGACCCACGCCGGGTCCGAGCAGCGCGTCTCGGTCTGCGGTAGTGGAAGTCGGCAGAGCCCAGGCCATCACTCGCGGGCACTGCCGGGGGAACCAGTAGGCGGGAGCCAACACGGCGTCGACCGCCCAGACATACGCCTCGGCCTGCCGGGCGGTGGCCGCGACGTGCGGCGCGAACTCGGTGATCGCCGGATCCTCGGAGAAATGCAGTACCTCGCCATCGTTGGGTCGCACGGCTGGCGACTCTACGGACCTGGCGACGTCACCGGGTACTGGGGGACGGCAGGTCGTTTCAACTCCAAGTGGGTTGCTCCGGCCCACAGACCGGACGCCGTCAGCGGTTCGCAACGCCCGCGAGCGTTGCGAAGCGCCGGCCGGGTGCGATCTGCGTGCGGGCGGTGTGCAGGTAGTTCAGGGGCAGTCCAGCGCGCCGAGGGTCAGCCGGATGAGCTGATCGGCGAGCTCGCCGTCGGACAGCGGAGAGGTGAAAGTACCCACCGAGTTCAGCAGTCCGAAAGCGGCATGCACTGCGGTGCGGGTTTGCTCGGCCGACCAATCGAGGTGCACAGCGGCGACCAGCTCACGCCAGTGATGGACCAGTGTCCGCTGCCGGCTGCGCAACCGGCCGGACACCTCGTTGGGCAGATGGTGCACCTCGCGGACGAAGACCGCCATCGCCCGCCTGGCTGCGACCACCCCGAGGGCGTATCTGGAGACAGCGGCTCGCAGCCGATGGACTGGATCGGAACCCGACCCGGCCGGCGCGGTGACGACAGTGTCGATGATCCCCTCGAACACCGCAGCAAGCACCGCCGCTTTGGATTCGAAGTGACGGTAGATGGCTGGTCCCGTCACCCCGACGGCGGCACCGATGTCGTCCATACCGACAGCGGCATAGCCGTTGCGAGAGAACAGTTCCGCGGCCTCCGAGACGATCGCCGAGCGTCGGGATGCGCCCCGCCCCATCGGTTTCGGCGCGCTCAAGAGGCGCCTGAAGACGCGCGCAACGGCGCGGTCACGATTCGCCCACAGATACGCTCAGGACGCAGCCAAGACAAGCTCGCCACCTGCTTCAAGGCGCAGCCGGCCCTGATCGTCGAAGAAGCGTCGACGCACCAATTCCACGTCGCGCTCGGCTGCCAGCAGGAACTCATCGGACACGAGCTACCTGCTGACACGCGGCTTCGGCACGCGCCAGCGGCGCGGCATCATGGCGCGGTTGAAGGCATAGAAACCGAGCGCCCTACCGGTGCTGGACAGGTTGCTGCCGTCGCCCTTCGGGAACTCCGCCCTGACGTCCTTGGCCAACCGGCGGCCGAAGACGATGCCGTCGGCCACGGACGCCAGAATGGCAATGATCAGGATGAACGGTCCGAAGGTCTGTACCAGCGGGTTCGGTACCAGCAGCACTACGAACGACAGCACCGCCAGCGGCATCAGCATGCCGGCGAGGTTGCGCCTGGTGTCCACCTGATCGCGCACCCAGGCGCGAGCCTTGCCCTTGTCCCTGGCCATCAGGTAAGCGTCGTCGCCGCGCTTCATCCGCTCGCGACGCTCGGCCGTCAGCGCCTTTCGCTCATCCTTGGTGAGGGACTTCGTTCCTTCCTTCGACCGTTTGGCTGCCTCCCGCTGGGTCGTCGGAGGCGGAGCGATCGGGCCACGTCGCAGCCCCTCGGCATCCCGTCGCTTCGGAGTGGGACGGCCCTTGGCGCCCGGCCTGTTCGCCGATTCCGCCGCGTCAACCGTCGCCGAATCGATAGACTTGTCCGATTTGTCAGCAGACTTGTCAAGGGATACCTTGCCGGCGCGCCGCAGAAGACTCACCACACCAGGGTAAGCCAGGCCCGGATGGCCCTCGGACCACACTGACCGGGTAATCCGCACCGTCGGGAACAATGGGCTGAGGGTTCGTGTTGGGTCGAGTAGGCAGCCACAGCGTGGCATCATCGATGGTGAGCATGAAGTCTGAAGGCAGCACAGCTCGCTGATAGCTCAATGACAGCTCAGGAATGAAGGACAGGGGAATTGCTATGACGACCGCCGACACCACCACCGAATCCGTGACGAGCCAGCAGGCACACGGCGTCACGCTGACCGAACCGGCAGCGGCGAAGGCCAAGGCGCTGCTCGACCGCGACGGCAGTCCCGACATGATGCTGCGGATCGCGGTGCAGCCTGGCGGTTGTTCCGGCCTGCGTTACGAGCTGTTCTTCGACGACCGCAACCTCGACGGCGACGCCCTCGTCGACTTCGACGGCGTGAAGCTGGCCGTCGATCGGATGAGCACGCCGTACCTGGACGGCGCCACCATCGATTTCGTCGACACCATCGAGAAGCAGGGCTTCACCATCAACAACCCCAACGCCCAGAACTCCTGCGCCTGCGGCGACAGCTTCCACTGAGCCGGTCGCAGCTCGACATCTCGACCGCCGAAGCTGCGCCGCTGGATCCCACCCGACACCACCCGTCCGGCCGCGGCCGACGGGTGGTGCGCTGTTTGCCCAGCATTTACCGGTAGGGTCGGCCCGGCTCGTGTGCACGATTGAGCGTGCGCGTCACCGACGAAAACCGACCACACCATCACCCACACATTCTCGGAGTTGTCCGTGCCGATCATCGTCACCGGGTCCATCGCGACCGACCATCTGATGCACTACCCGGGCAAGTTCACCGACTCGCTGCTGCCCGATCAGCTGGAGCGGGTATCGCTGTCGTTCCTGGTCGAAGACCTGGTGGTGCACCGCGGCGGAGTCGCCGGCAACATCGCCTTTGGGATGGGGCAGCTCGGGCTGAAACCGGTGCTGGTGGACGCCGTAGGAGCAGATTTCGCCGACTACGCCAGCTGGCTCACCGAGCACGGCGTGAATTGCGATCACCTGCTGCGCCTTGACGACGTGCAGACCGCGCGGTTCGTCTGCACCACCGACAGTCAGATGAACCAGATCGGGTCGTTCTATTCCGGGGCGATGTCTCGGTCGTCCAGTATCGAGCTGAAGCCGGTCGTCGAGGCCGTTGGTGGTACCGACATGGTGGTGCTGGGTGCCGGCGATCCCGAGGCGATGCGGTTGCACGCCAAGGAATGCCGCGAAAATGGATATGTCTTCGCCGCCGACCCGTCGCAGCAGCTGGCGACCATCGACGGCGACCAGGCGCTCGAGCTGATCGACGGTGCCGAGTACCTGTTCACCAACGACTACGAGCTGGGTCTGCTCAAGGGCAAGACCGGCCTGTCGGACGAGCAGCTGTTGGAGAAGGTGCATTACCGGGTTACCACGCACGGCGCACGCGGCGTCGAGATCGCCGCCGCCGGCCAGGCTCCGCTGCTGGTGCCGGTGGTTCCGGAGACCGGCAAGGTCGACCCGACCGGGGTAGGCGACGCCTTCAGGTCAGGTTTCCTGTCCGGCAGGTCGAACGGGCTGTCACTGGAGCGATCCGCCCAGCTCGGCGCGCTGATGGCGACGCTGGTGCTGGAGACCGCAGGTACCCAGGAGCACACCTTCGCGATCGACGATGCCCAGGTGCGGCTGACCAGTGCCTACGGCGTCGACGCCGCCGCGGAGATCGGCACCGCCTTCGGCTGGTGAAGGCGGCGAGGGTGGCGACCCGCTGAGCTGACGACTGCCGGCTACAGCCGGACCGGGTACGTCGGCATCGGTATCTCGGGCGTGATCTGACCGGTGACGAAGATGCCGTGCCACAGCATGAACACCAGCACCGTCCAGATGCGCCGGGAATGGTCGGCGTCGCCTGCCTTGTGCGCGTCCAGCAGCGCCAGCACCGCCTGCGGATCGATGTAGGGGTCGGTCTGCGCCGCGAGAATGATATCCCGCGCCCATTCGTAGGAGTTGCCGGCCAGGTAGTGCCGGATCGGGACCGGAAAGCCGAGTTTTCGCCTGTTCAATACATGCGGCGGAACGATCAACTCCATCGCCTTTCGCAGCGCCAGCTTGGTGGTCGTCGGCGTTACCTTCTCCGACTCTGGAACGGTGCGGGCGACCTCGAAGACCTCCTTGTCCAGGAACGGCACCCGCAACTCGAGCGCGTTGGCCATCGTCACCTTGTCGGCCTTCACCAGGATGTCGCCGCGCATCCAGGTGAACAGATCGACGTGTTGCATCCGCGAAACCGGATCGGTGCCAACGGATTCGGCGTACACACCGTCGGTGATGTCACGAAAGGAGGTGCCGGCGGAGTAGGTCTTCAGCAGGCCGGACAACTGTTCCTCGCGGAAGATCCTGGCGTTGCCGTAGTAGCGCTGCTCCAGGTCCAGCGATCCACGGCGCAGCATGTCTTTGCCGCGAAAACCCTGCGGCAGAGCGTTTCCCACCGCCGCCAGACCTTTGCGCAGGCCGCCGGGAAGCCCGGTGAGCCGGCGCAGGCTGGCCGGTTCCCGGTAGATGTTATAGCCGCCGAACAACTCGTCGGCGCCCTCACCGGACAGCACCACCTTGACGTGCTTGCGGGCTTCGTTCGCCACGAAGTACAGCGGTACCAGTGCGGGGTCGGCCACCGGATCGTCCAGGTACCAGACGATGAGCGGCAACGCCCCGGTGAGTTCCTGTTCACTCACCACCCGGACGATGTGTTCCACCCCAATGGCTTTGGCCGACTCGGCGGCCACGTCGACCTCGGAGTAGCCGGCCCGATCGAAGCCGGAGGTGAACGTCAGCAGGTTCGGGTTGTACCGCTTGGCCAGCGCGGCGATCGCGGTGGAGTCGATGCCACCGGACAAGAACGAACCGACGGTGACGTCCGCCCGCATGTGCTTGGCGACCGAGTCGTCCATCACGTCGGCGATCCGCTGGTACAGGTCCGTCCGCTCGGCGTCGGTGCGGATGGCGGCTCCGGCGAACGTCGGGTGGAAGTATCGATGGGACGTCAGCTCACCGTCGCGAACGGTGAAGTGGGTCCCCGACTCGATGCGCCGGAGCTGCGCGTCCATCGATTCCGGCTCAGGGACGTACTGCAAGACCAGGTAGTGCTGCAAGGCGGTGCTATCGACCGTCGCGGTCCCGGTCAGCGCCCGCAGGCTCTTGGCCTCGGAGGCAAATCCGATACCGTCGGCGGTCTTCGCTATGTACAGCGGCTTGATGCCGAACGGATCTCTGGCGCCGAACAGCACCTTGTCCTTGGTGTCCCAGATCAGCACGGCAAACATGCCCCGCAACTTGGAGATCCATTCGGCACCGCGGTGGTGGAAGCCGGCGACGATCGCTTCGCCGTCGCCCTCGGTGCTGAACTCGGCGCCGAAATCCGCGGCCAGCTCGGCGCGAAGCTCCAGGTAGTTGTAGATCTCGCCGTTGAAGACCATTGCGTAGCGGTCAGGAGTCTCTGGCGGTCCCCAGCGCAGCGGCTGCTGGGAGTGCTCGATGTCGATGATCGACAACCGGTTGAAGCCGAACACCACCTGCGAGTCGTGCCAGGTGCCGGGTTCGTCCGGCCCGCGGTGCCGGCAGAACGGCATACCGGCTGCCACGTCGTCGACGCGGTTGGCCGCCGTTCCGTTGGTGGAGATGAACCCCATCAGTCCGCACACGCCAGTGCTCACCATTTCCTGTTCGCGACCGGTTCCGGTTCCGGTGACCCGGGGACCGGCCCCCAGTATCGTCGAGAACCATCACCCATCCGATTGGCGCGCCGGGCCTCCCCGGTAGCCACGGCCAGCCCCGGGTGAAGTAATCTCAGCGAGTCGGTTGGCACGCGAGCGGTGCGAACAAGAGTGGCCGGATTCCGGTCGGCGAGGAAAGGCGGTCTCGTGGCGCAGTCTGGCACGATTCGGCGGCTTCCGTTGGCCGCAGGGCTGGTGGTTGCCGGCTTGCTGCTGAGCGGTTGCTCGATGTCCGACCTGCCTCGGTTCGGCTGGCCCGAGGGCGTCACGCCGCAGGGCCGTCACATGCAGTACTTCTGGTCGGCCACCTTCATCGCGTCGCTGTGTATCGGCGTCATCGTCTGGGGCGCCATGTTCTGGGCGTTCATCGCCTACCGCAAGCGCGCCGGTGGCCCGCTGTACCCCAAGCAGACCAAAGAGAACCTGCCGTTCGAACTTGTCTGTACCGCCATCCCGTTCGTGCTGGTGGCGATCCTGTTCTATTTCACCGTGACCGTCGACAACAAGGTGCTGGCGAAGGTCCCCAATCCGGCGGTGACCGTCGACGTGACGGCCTTCAAGTGGAACTGGGACTTCGGCTACGAAAAGACGAAGGTTCCTAACGCGCTGCCGAGCCAGGGCGAGGACGCCTCCTGGTACAACGCCACCGAGGTTCATACCGTCGGAACGACCGAAGAGATCCCGATCTTGGTTCTGCCGGTGAACAAGGTGATCGAGTTCCATCTGCAGTCCCGGGACGTGGTCCACTCTTTCTGGGTGCCCGACTTCCTGGAGAAGCGCGACGTGTTCCCCGACCCGCAAGCGAACGACACCAACAACGTCTTCCAGGTGACGGTCGATACCCAGGGCGCGTTCGTCGGCAGGTGCGCGGAACTGTGCGGCACCTACCATTCCGCGATGAACTTCGAGGTCCGCGGTGTGCCCGACGAGGTTTACACCGACTACATCAAGCTGCGCGCCACCATCAACCCGCAGACCTCGCAGCCGTACACGCTGGCTGCGGCGTTGACCCAGGTCGGCAAGGACAACCCGAGCTGTGCCGCGCTGTGCACGCCGCAGGCCACTACCACCTATCCGTTCAACACCAAGCGGACGGCCAAGGCATCGTCGGAGAACCCGTTCGGTAGTGGTCGCTGATGTCGAACGAATTGCACCCACCGGCGCCGGAGTTCCCGCGCGATGATCGGCCCAGCAAGAAGGCCAAAGGAATGGGTGTCGAAGGCACCATGTTCCTGGGCCTGACCGGGTTCTTCTTCGTGGCGGCGATCCTGTATGGCATCTGGTCCAAGGGCGAGACCGTTGGCACCGTCGGGTTCATCCTGACCGGGGGGCTGACGTTGATCATCGGCTCGTTCCTCGCGTTCACCGGCCGCCGGCTGGACGAGGCACGGCCGGAGGACAGGGAGGACGCCGAGATTGCCGACGGCGCAGGCGATCTGGGGTTCTTCTCACCTGGCTCGTACTGGCCGGTGACGCTGGCGGCCTCGGCAGCGCTGTTCGCCGTCGCCACGGCCTTCCTGCTGGTCTGGCTGATGATCGTCGGCGCCGCATTCCTGCTGATGAGCGTCTCCGGTCTGCTGTTCGAATACCACCGCCGGCCGGCCGCACACTGACCGCGGCGATGGCCATCCGAGGACGCAGGGACGCATCGCCGTGGAGTGTTGCGCTCGATGCGCCCGATGCCCAGCAGCTGTCACGGTTCTACCTGGCCCTGCTGGGATGGACGCTGGGCAGCAACGATCCGGAGTGGGTGACGATCCGTCCTCCCGACGGCGCCGGTTACCTGGCCTTCCAGTCCAATGATTCCTATGTCCGGCCGGTGTGGCCGGCCGCCGACGGTGACCAGCAGCTGCAGCTGCATCTGGACGTGGCGGTTACCGACCTGGACGGCGCCGTGCAGGACGCGGTGGCACTGGGCGCCCAGCAGGCGGCATTCCAGCCGCAGCAAGACGTCCGGGTGATGCTCGACCCTGCCGGCCACCCGTTCTGCCTCTGGCTGGACGAACGGGTCAACTAGATCGAACGCACCCGGCCGCTGCGTGCCGACACGCGCGGCGGGAGTAGCGTTGACAGCTGTAATCGTGCTCCGGGGTCGGTGTAAGTCCGAACCGGCGGTGACAGTCCGCGACCCGTGATCGCGCCGCTCGCAGCGCAGCGGCAAGAGAGCGGTTGATCCGGTGAAATTCCGGGACCGACGGTGAAAGTCCGGATGAGAGGCGCGCGAGTGCTGTTGTCGTCCGCGTGTACCTGCGCCCGCGTCGACAGTACGGCCCCGGTCATAGCTGCTCGGCGACCGGAGTGAGTATCTGTGCATACGTTCGATTGGCTGAACACCACCTTCAACCTGTTCGGGTTGCAGGTGAAGTGGTCCGACTTCGTCGGCAACATTTTCGCCCTCGGCACCGTCGTGCTGGCCCTCAAACGGTTGATCGTCGCCTGGCCGGTGCAGATCGTCGGCTCGTTGTTGTTGCTGTCGGCGACGCTGTCCGCGCACCTGCCCGGCAACGCGGCCCGCCAGGTGGTGATCATTCTCGGCGCTGCCTGGGGCTGGTCGCGGTGGTCCAAGACCAAGGCAGCGGAAGGCACCATCACGGTGCGTTGGGCGAACTGGCGGCAGCGGGCCGTTCTGCTGTCAGTGCTGCTCGGCGGCAGTCTGGCGGTCGGTGCCCTGCTGAAGGCCACCGACGCCTCGTTCTACCCTGGCGCCCCGTGGCACCTGGTGCTCGCCGACGCCTGGATCTTCGTCGGCTCGGTGGTCGCCATGTACGCCCAGGCGCGTCGGATCGTCGAGTTCTGGTTCGTCTGGTTGGCCGTCGACCTGGTCGGGGTGCCGCTTGCCTGGACGTCGGGGCTGTATTTCTCCGGGATCGTCTATGGCGTGTTCTTCGTGATGGTGCTGATCGGGATCAGGGACTGGGCGTCGCGCAGCGACCAGCGCATCTCGTCGCCGTTCGATGCCTCGGTCGATGTCGAGGGGGCAGGCAGCGAATCGGCAACAGGCTCCCGCCCCGCCGACCGCGCCCGGCGGCGCTGATCCGTCAGCGACCGGTGGTGGTGGCGTCCTTATCGCTGTTCAGCGCGGCGCCAGGGGCATTGCCGTTGGTCGTATGGCCGTTCGTGGTGTGGCCGTTCGTGGTGTGGCCATCGATGCTCGGAGCGTCGGTGGCCACCTGGTGGATCAGCCCCGTCTCGTCCTTGACGCTGATCACCCCGTTGACGGCCTTGCCCGCATAACCGAGCTGGTTCATCTTCTTGGGGACGGAGGCGCCCTGGTATTCCAGCGGTATCGGATGCCCGTGGGCATCCACCCCGCCGAGTGGCTGGTGGACCTCGATGAACTCCCCGCTGGGCAGCCGCTTGAGAATGCCGGTCTCGATGCCGTGCTCCAGGACGGCCCGGTCCGCGTGCTGCAGACCGAGGCAGATCCGGTAGGCGATCACGTAGGCAAGGATCGGGAACACGAACGAACCGACCCGGCCCACCCAGGTCATCACGTTCAGCGAGATGTCCAGCTTCAGCGCGAACAGGTCGTTGGCACCGTTGATCAGGTTCATGATGTAGAACGCCAGGAAGGCGGAGCCGAGGGCGGTCCGCACCGGAACGTCACGCGGACGCTGCAGCAGGTTGTGGATCGCGTTGTCCTTGGTGAACTTCTTCTCGATGAACGGGTAGGCGATCACCAGGCCCATCAACACCGTCGCACCGAGTATCGACGGGAAGAAGACAGCAGGTATCTCGTAGTGCCCGAAGATGTTCCGCGGCTCCCAGGCCGGCCAGACGCGCACCATGCCGTCCAGGAAGCCCATGTAGAAGTCGGGTTGGACACCGGCCGAGACCTGGGAGGGGTTGTACGGGCCCAGGTTCCAGATGGGGTTGATCTGGAAGACGCCGGCCATGATCGCGATGATGCCGAAGACAACGGCGAAGAAGCCGCCGCCCTTGGCGGCGAAGGTCGGCAGCACCCGGACGCCGACGACATTGTTCTCGGTGGCCCTCGGCTCTGGGAACTGGGTGTGCTTCTGGAACCACACCAGCGCCACGTGCAGCCCGATCACAGCCAGGATGATGCCCGGTATCAGCAGGATGTGCAGCGCATAGAACCTGCCGATGATGAGGGTGCCCGGGTAGTCGCCGCCGAACACCGCCCAGTGCATCCAGGTGCCGATCACTGGGATGGACAGGATGAACGCGGACACCGCCTTTAGTCCGGTCCCGGACAGCAGATCGTCCGGCAGCGAATATCCGAGGAACCCCTCTGCCATGCCGAGGACCAGCAGCAGCACGCCGAGGATCCAGTTCAACTCCCGCGGTTTGCGGAACGCGCCGGTGAAGAACACCCGCATCATGTGCAGCATCATGGCAGCCAGGAACAGCAGGGCCGCCCAGTGATGGATCTGCCGGATCAGCAGACCGCCGCGGACCTCGAACGAGATGTTCAGCGCCGAGGCGAAGGCGCGGGACATCGGGACACCGCGCAGCGGCTCGAAGACTCCCTGGTAAACGGTTTCGCCCATCGACGCATCGAAAAACAGCGTCAGGTACACGCCGGACAGCAGCAGCACGATGAACGAGTACAGCGCGACCTCGCCCAGCATGAACGACCAGTGGGTTGGGAAGACCTTGTTCATCGCCGTCCGCAATGGACGGGCCCCGTGATAGCGAATGTCGGCTTCGTCCATCGCCTTGGGCAGCGCGCCGCCACCCGGCTTGGCGGTGGCGGTCGTCAACCGGCTCATCAGGAATTCTCCTTCGGCGACGAGCTAAAGGCTGGACGCTTGCCATTCTCCCAGAAACCGGGACCGACCGCTTCGATGAAGTCGTGCTTGGCGACGAAGTATCCCTCGTCATCCAGTTCGATCGGCAACTGCGGAAGTGGCCGGGTGGCCGGTCCGAACACCGGTCGGCAGCCGTCGTACTGGTCGAACTGCGACTGGTGGCAGGGGCACAGGATGCGGCCGGTCTGCTGCTCGTCAAGCGAGGTGGGGCAGCCGACATGGGTGCAGATCTTGGAGTAGGCGTAGTAGTCGCCGTACTCGAAGCCCTGCTGGCCGTCGCGGATCTTGATCGGCTGGTTGGGACGCACCCGCAGCAACATGACCGCTGAGTCCGGTAGCTTGGCGCCGCCGGGGATGCCCGGGAACACCGTGGTGAGGCCACCGGCCGCCATGTCCTCGGGACGCATCGGGGTGCCGTCGATCTGTACCAGCCGGATCTTCTTGCCGGCCACCGGCGCCCAGCCGGTGACCCACAGATCGGACTCGGGTCCCTTGGCCCACGGGTTCTTGATGAGCCCGCCGAGGATCGGCACGATCGCCACCAGGCCGAGCGCGCCACCGGCCAGCGCCAGTGAGCCCTTGAGCATGCCGCGGCGCTTGATGCCGGTCTTGTCGACGGCATCCATCACCTCCGCGCCGAGGGTGCGCCTGTCCACCTCGGCCGACATCCCCTGGTGCCGCTGCTGGATGGCCACCTCGTGCGGGGCGATCTTCTTGGCCAGCGCGATGATGCCGATGCCGAAGCAGAAGATGGCGCCGCCAAGGGTGACGCCGAGCATCGGGGTGTACAGGGCGTAGATCAGTTGTTTGCTGGACGAAGCGGGCTGATAGGTATCCGGCCACCAGATGAACACCACCGCGAAGGCGAAGCCGAGAAAACCGGCCAGCAGGAACCAGCGGGCCACTCGGCGTTCGGCCCGCTTGTCGGCCGGCGAGCCGGGCACGTAGCGCTCGCCGTACTCGACCAGCTCGACGCCGTCCATCCTGGCACCCAGCCTGGTGAGCTCCTGGCGGCTCATCGCACCGAGTTGTTCGTCGGTGGGGGTTTCGATGCTGGGGTCGCCGCTCACGCGCGGGCCCCCATCCACAACGTGACGCCGACGATGGCCACCATGCCGACGAAGAAGGCGATCAGCCCTTCAGGTGCCGGGCCGAAACCGCCGAGCGGCAACCCACCTGGATCGATTGTCTGCTTGTTGTTCTGCACGAAGGCGACGATGGCCTGCTTCTCGTCCGGCGTCAGCTGGCCATCGGCGAACTTGGGCATGTTTTCCGGGCCGGACAGCATGGCCGAGTAGATCTGCTTGTCGGTCGCCTTGTCCAGCGACGGGGCGGCCTTGCCCTGCGACAGCGCGCCGCCCTGGCCGGTGAAGTTGTGGCAGGAGGCGCAATTGAGTCGGTAGAGCTCGCCGCCCTTGGCGATCTGCGAGGTGTCCTTGAGCTTGCTGTCGGCCGGCAGCTCCGGGCCGCCGCCGGAGGCCTCGATGAAGGCGCCCAGCTCGTTGATCTCGGTCTCATTGAAGACGGCGTTCTTCCGCGGCATCTCCGCGGCATTGTCGGCGGCCGGCATCCGGCCGGTCGACAGCTGGAAATAGGCAGCGGCTGAGCCGACACCGAGCAGCGAAACGCCCTTGTCCTGGACGCCCTGCAGGTTCGCACCGTGACAGGAGATGCAGGAGTTCTGGTACAGCGTCTTACCGGCGGCGATCTGCCGGGGATCGGTGGTGGCGGCCTGCGCGGTCTGCGGGCTGGGGGACAGCGCGGCGTACAGGAACCCGACGGTCACCAGCGCCAGCAGCAGCGCCAGACCGCCTGACAGGCGGCGAAAGACCTTGGTACCACGGCGGATTCGGCGTGGCCCCGGTGGCCCGGCACCGTCCGCGGCTGCCTTGTCTGGCTGGCTCATCGCTGCCACCTCCGCATCATCGCCTCAATCGGGTCGTTGTCGTCCGGCATATCGATCATCGGACTATGTAGATCGTCAGGAACAGCCCGATCCACACCACGTCGACGAAGTGCCAGTAGTAGGAGACGACGATCGCGGCAGTGGCCTGGGCCGGGGTGAACTTGGACAGCCGGGACCTGGCCAGCAGCAGGATGAAGGCGATCAAGCCGCCGATCACGTGCAGGCCGTGGAAGCCGGTCGTCAGGAAGAAGACGGTGCCGTAGGCACTGCTGGCGAAGGTGGTGCCCTCGCTGACCAGCGAGTGGTACTCGTTAGCCTGGCCGGCGACGAAGATGGTGCCCATCACCAGGCTCAGCAGATACCAGCGGCGCAGCGAGATGACGTCCCCGCGTTCGGCCGCCCAGACGCCGAGCTGGCAGGTGAACGAGGAGGCCACCAGGACGATGGTGTTGACCAGGGCGTAGGGAATGTCGAGGTGTGTCGGTGGCTGTGGCCAGCCGACCGTGCTGGTTGCCCGTGCGGTGAAGTAGATCGCGAACAGCCCAGCGAAGAACATCAACTCGCTGGCCAGCCAGACGATCGTGCCGACGCTGACCATGTTGGGCCGGTTCAGCGTGTGGATCCTGGTACTGAAGGCGGCAGGCGACCCTGGAACGGGTGCACCGGCGGGGGTGGTCGCAGTCGTCACACCAGGATTATGGCCTGTCCGCCAGCGGTTTGTACCCGCGGGTACCCCGCGCGTCCGGCCAGTTTGCTGCGTGATGGATCACCATTGCAGCATCTGCGCAGCCCAGGGCGGGCATAACCGATGATCGCCCGCCCGGTCGGGCCGGGACGCCTCCGGAATCGGGCCACACTACGATCGGTGAGCGAGGAGTTGGCCGACCGAAAACGGGCAGCGGTCAATCGCATTCGGCGAAGGGCGACAATCGTGAGCAACCCGGTGGTGTTGGTCTACAGCAACAAGGCCGAGATGCGGCAGGAAATCATCGGCGCCATCGGCCGGCGGCCGGCGCCGGATGTCGGACGCATCGACTTCCTGGAATGCTCCGGGGTTGCCGACGTGTTGCTGGCCATCGACTCCAGGGCTGCCGATGTGGTGGTGCTGGACGGCGAAGCGCAGCCGACGGGTGGCATGGGGATCAGCAGACAGATCCACCAGGAGGCCGAGTTCATCCCATCGATCGTGCTGGTGGTGCGCCGGAAGGCCGATCGTTGGTTGGCGACCTGGGCACGGGCCGACGAGGTGCTGGTGGAGCCGCTGGATCCGGTGACCGCCGCCGACACTGTTGCGTCGATACTTCGGCGGTCGGCCGCCGTGGTGTCGCGACAGGGCTGACGTGTCCCATCCGACCCCGCTGGAATCGACCTGGCCGGACCTGCTGAGCCGGTTGCTGGACGGCACCGACCTCACCGGTGACGACACCGGCTGGGTGATGGACAAGATCATGACGGGCGAGGCGACGCCGGCCCAGGTGGCTGCCTTCGCGGTGGCGTTGCGGGCCAAGGGCGAGACGGCCGCCGAGGTCGAGGGTCTTGTCATCTCGATGCTCTCGCATTCGGTGCGGGTGACGGCGCCCGGTCGCTGTGTCGACATCGTCGGAACGGGCGGCGATCGGGCGAACACGGTGAACATCTCCACCATGTCGTCGGTGGTGATCGCCGCCGCCGGTGCTCCGGTGATCAAGCACGGCAACAGGGCGGCGTCCAGCAAGTGCGGGGCCGCAGATCTGTTGGAGGGCCTCGGCATTTCCATCCGGCTCGGCAAGCAGGGCGTCGAGACGACCCTCGCGGAGCTGGGTATCGGGTTCTGCTTCGCTCCGGTGTTCCACCCGTCGTTCCGGTTCGTCGGACCGCCCCGCCGCGAGATCGGCATCCCCACCGTTTTCAACTTTCTCGGCCCGCTGACCAACCCGGCGCAGCCGGCAGCTGGCGCCATCGGCTGCGGCTCGGCAGTGATGGCGCCGGTGATGGCGGAGGTGTTCGCCCGCAGGGGCGCCGACGTGCTGGTGTTCAGGGGTGACGACGGGCTCGACGAGCTGACCACGACGACCACCTCGTCGGTCTGGGTGGTGACGGCCGGAACGGTCCGGCAGACCAGCATCGATCCGACCAGGTTCGGTATCGCGGCGGCCAGCGCCACCGATCTGGTCGGCGGCGAGGTGTCAACCAACGTGATTGCGGCGCGGGAGTTGTTCGATGGCCGGCCGGGTGCGGTGCGCGACGCGGTGCTACTGAATTCGGCGGCCGCGCTGGCGGTGCATGCGGGGCTCGCCGTGCGCGCAGGTTTGTCCGGGAGCGCAGGGCGGCCCGGCGGCTCAGCGGGCGATGATCCCCAGCAGAGTCTGGAAGACAGCATTGCCGCCGGCCTGGAGCGTGCGGCCGGTGCCATCGATTCGGGTGCCGCTGCGGCGCTGGTCGACTCGTGGGCGCAGCGATCGACGGAGTTGGCACCGGCCGAGGCTTGAGAATCGTCGCTCGGTTACGACTGCATGCCGATCGAGAAGGCGTCGTCGGCGTCGCGCTGCGAGTACGAGCGGAACGCGATGTGGGTGACGGTGCGCAGCACCCCGGGAACCTTGGAGATCTTGCCCGGCACCAGATCGGCGATGCCCTCGTGGTCGGTCGCGTGCGTCACCGCGATCAGATCGACGTCGCCGGCACAGGAATAGACCTGATCGACGCCAGGCAGATCGGCAATGGCCTGTGCCGCCACGCCGATCTCGTCTGCCTCGACCTCGATAAGCACGATTGCCGTCACCATGTCGCCGAGCCTACTTCCCCGACATCGCGGGTCCTATGGCGGTTATCGGCGCCGACACCGGCGGCATAACCACCGTAGGACCCGCGCACCATGATGGGTACGCGAAGCTGGTCGGCTGTGAATACAGACCCGTTGCGCCGCAGCGGGTCCGGTGGCTGGCGGCGGCCGAGCATGCTGGCGGCCGACGTCCGGCGTACAGTGCCCATTTCGGTTGATCGAGGAGGCTCCGATGGATCAGGCCGGCCGGTTGCAGTCGGTGGCAGACGTCCCGCGACGGCGGGAGCTGCTGCAGGAGCGGCACCGCCCCTGGCGCCCGATGACGCTGGCGGGTCTGATCGACGACGTGGCGGCACGGTATCCGGACCGGCCGTTTGTGATCGCCGACGAGGGCATCTGGACGTATCGGGAACTCGTCGAGTGGTCGACGCGGCTGGCCAGGGGATTAGTGCGGTGCGGGGTCCAGCGCGGCGACCGCGTCGCGGTGGTGCTGCCGAACGGTCCGGAGACGATCGCGGTCCGGTTCGCGGTGGCCCGGGCCAGCGCGGTCGCGGTACCGGTCAATTTCCTGCTGCACGCCGAGGAGCTGGGCTATCTGCTGGCGCAATCCGAGGCGTCGGTGCTGATCACCATGGATCAATTCCGCGGGGTCGACGCGCTCGACTCGCTGGACCGGTTGGCGCCGGGCTGGGAGCGGTCGCTGCCCAGCAGCAGGCTGCCCGACCTGCGGCTGGTCGTCACCGTTCCCACCGATCCGGCGCAGAGCCGGCGCCACGGGGTCGACCTCGGCGCCCTCGGCACGGATCCCGACCCGCAGCTGGACACCGAGCTGGCACGGCGCGCGCAGCTGCGGGGTGCGCAGGACATCGCCACGATCTTCTACACCTCGGGCACAACCGGCCAGCCCAAGGGCGTGCTCTCAACCCACGACATGGAGCTGCGCAGCGGCTACGGCTCCGCCTACACCCGGGCGTTCGAGGACGGCCGCCGCATCTTCTTCGCGCTCCCACTGCACCACGTCTTCGCCTACATCGAGGGACTGCTCGCGTCGTTGTTCGTCGCCGGCAGCGTCGTGGTCGCGTCCGCGTTCAACCCGAAGGCAGCGCTGGAGATGATCGAGCGGCACCGGGCGGGCGAGGCGTTGTTCGTGCCCACCATGAGCCTGGCCATCGTTGACGCCGCCCGCGGCCGCAGCTACGACCTGTCTTGTCTGCACTCGGTGATGTCGGCTGCGCAGTCCGCACCGGTACGGCTGTGGAACGACCTGCGCGACGTGCTCGGCCTCCAACAGCTCGTCACCGCCTACGGGATGACGGAAACATCGGCCGCCACCACGTTCACCATGCCTGGCGACCCGGTGGAGAACCTGGTCGAGACCGTCGGTCGACCGAAGTTCGGTGGCATTGCCGGCGACCAGCAACGGGGCGGGATGCTGGTGGAGTACAAGACCGTGGATGCCAAATGTGCGGACCTTCCGGCTGGGCAAGAGGGGGAGCTGGTGGCCCGCGGCCCGATCGTCGGCTCTGGTTACTACGGCAAAGCCGAGGAGACCGCCGAGGCGATGCTTGTCGGTGGCTGGCTGCGCTCCGGCGACCTCGGCTTGGTCCGCGACGACGGGTACCTGGTGCTCACCGGCCGCAGTAAGGAGCTGTACAAGTGCGGTGGCGAGCAGGTGATGCCGGCGGAGGTCGAGGCCAGGCTGACCCGGCTGCCCTCGGTCGCCCAGGCCCACGTGGTCGGCGTGCCCGACGAACGGATGGGCGAGGTCGGCTGCGCATGGATCGTGCCGGCAAAGGGCGCATCGCCTACCGCTGCCGAGCTGGCAGAGTACTGCCGCGGTGAACTCGCCCGCTTCAAAGTGCCCGCCTACCTGCTGTTCACCACGGCGGATCAGCTGCCGCTGACCGCCTCCGGCAAGGTGCAGAAGTTCAAACTCGCCGAACGAGCCACCGCGGAGCTGGGCCTGCGGGCAACGGTCAGCAGCGAAGTACCACCCGGCCGATGACCTCACGCCGCGCAAGCACAGCAAGAGCATCCGGCGCCTGCTCGAACGGGAACTGCCGGATCGCCGGCGCGATCACCCCGTCGCGCTCGAGACTGACCAGCTCGCCGTGGATCCGGCGCAGCAGCGCCGGATTTTGCCGCCGGTACAGCGACAGGTGCAGACCGCTGACGGTGTAGTTGCCCAACAGCAGCCGGTTGATCTTGATCGCGGGAATGGTGCCGCTGGTGAATCCGATCGTGACGATCCGACCCTCAAAGCTGACGCAGCCGCCCAGCTGTTGGAAAAGTTCACCACCAACGACATCTACAACGATGTCGGCGCCACGTCCGCCGGTCAGCTCGCGCACCTGATCCACCACGTTCTGGGTCGACAGGTCGATCGCGGCGTTGGCCCCGAAGGCGAGGCAGGCCGCCGTCTTGGCGGGCCCGGTGGCGGCGGCAACGACGTGTGCGCCCGCGGCCTTACCGAGCTGGATGACGGCAGACCCGACGCCGCCGGCGCCGCCGGTGACCAGTAGGGTCTGTCCCGCGGCAATGCTCGCCCGCCGATGCAGCGCCACGTGCGCGGTGGTGTAGGCGATGTGCAGCACGGCGGCGGTCGCCACCGGCATCGCGTCGGGCACCGGATAGACCTGCGCTTCGGTAACGGTCAGGTGCTCCTGCATGGCGCCATCGGGCAGTTCGGGGACGACGATCACCCGTTCCCCGGCCCGGACCGCCGAGCCGGTGCCCGCTTCGACAACGGTGCCGGCGGCCTCGTAGCCGGGGGAGAACGGCAACTCGGGTCGCTCCTGGTACCTCCCGGCGCAGAGCAGCAGGTCTGGATGGTTCAGCCCGACCGCGTCGACCCGCACCTGAACCTCGCCGGCGCCAGGCGCCCGCCGCGGCCGATGGGCGAGCCTGAGCGCTTGACGCGGTGTTCCCAGCCGGTGGATCCGCCAGGATCGCGACGCTGGGGGGAGCGGGGGCATGACCGCAAGCGTAGGTAGGGTTCGGGGGTGTCCTTGCCAGCTGCCCTGGCCGGTGCCGCGCTGGCCGGTGTCGGCATGTCGGTGCCGGAGAAGGTGGTGCACAACAAAACGATTGCCGATCGTCTCGGTATCGACGAAGCGTGGCTCGCCTCGCGAACGGGCACCCGTGTCCGGCACGTCGCGGGGCCGACCGAGCGACTCGAAGAGTTCGCCACCAGGGCCGCGGCCGCGGCGCTCGAGGATGCCGGTATCGACCCGGCGGACGTCGATCTCGTCCTGCTCGGGACGACGAGTGCCGAGGAGATGAGCCCACACGCCGCACCAATGGTCGCCGCCGATATCGGCGCCGCCGGCGCCGGCGCGATCGACGTGAGCGCCGCGTGTACCGGGTTCCTGTCGTGTCTGTCGATGGGTGCGGCGCAGATCGAAGCCGGGCGTGCCCGCACCGTTGTGGTGATCGGCGCCGACATGCTCAGTCGCTACCTCGACCCCGACGACAGGTCAACGGCCATGCTCTTCGGAGACGGAGCCGGCGCCGTCGTGCTGACGGCGATCGACGGGCCGTCGCGCGTCGGCCCCGCCCGACTGCGCTCGGATGGCGGTGGGCGGCACCTGATCCGATTGGGCCGCGACGGCCAGCGGATCACCATGGACGGCCCAGCTGTCTACAAGCACGCGGTCCGCAGCATGACCGAGGTAACCCGCGAGGTGCTCGAACTTGCCGGGCTCGAGCCGGCGGACATCGACCTGTTCGTCTACCACCAGGCGAACGCACGCATTATCCAGGCTGTCGGCAAGCGGCTGGGGCTCGACCCGGCCAAGGTCGTCGACGTCGTCGGCTCGTTCGCCAACACCTCGGCCGCCTCGCTGCCCATCGCGCTTGCCGTTGCGAGCACCGAAGGCCGACTGCACGACGGTGATCGATTGCTGCTGGCCGCATTTGGCGCCGGAATGGTCTGGGGCGGACTGGTCGCCAGCTGGGGCGTCGGGGCCGGCGACGTGAAGCCTTGGGCCGCAACGGGTTTGGCCTAGCCGACGGCGTGGCGGTGGCCGAGTTGCCCGTCGGTCAGCTGTGCCCTTGCCACCGCCGCCGCCGCAGCGAAGGACCTGAAGCGCCCCGCCGACCTCGCCGGTGACAACCATCCGGAACTGACCTGGACCAGCCGAGTTCCCGGCAACCCGAGCCAGCTCAGGATGGTCGAGCTCTCCTCGGCGGACGCTGCCGGCAGCGGACCCGGGCCTGGCAGCACCGTTTCCGCCGACGCCAGCAACAGGCTGACCACCGGCATCGGATCGACGCCGCGCCCTGCTCGTCCGGCCGCGGCCAGCCGGCCGTGCCGGACCACCGTCAACTCCCAGCCGCCGGCGCCGTCCGGCCTGGCCGCGACCAGCTCGGCGATCGTCGTCAGCGCCGCCAGTCGTTGTCGCCGGTCCAGCGCCTCCGCCAGCACCGCCAGCCGATCCCTGGCGACGGCGGCCTCGTCGAACCGGCCGGCAGCACCCAGTTGGTAGACCCGCTCGCGCATCCCGGACAGCACCTCGTCGGAGAGGCCAGCCACCAGCTCGACGATGCGGCGGACGTGAACCGCGTATGCATCGATGCTCTCGGCCCCTGAGCAGGGTGCGCCGCACTTGCCCAGCTCGGCCAGTGCACACGGCTTTCCGCTCGGCGCTGTCCGGCGAATCCGCCCAGAGCAGCGGCGAATCGTGACGGCCGCCTGGATGGCGTCGACGGCGATCTCGGCGGTGCCGCGGGAGCTGAAAGGGCCGACGCAGGCGCTGGTCTTCACCGTCGCCGACGAATCGGAGCCGACGATGGACAGCCGCGGGAATGCTTCGTCGGTGAGCACCGCCCACCACAGCCGGAACGGCGATTTCGACTTCCGGTTGTACCGCGGCTGGTGGGCGGCGATCAGCCGTTGCTCGCGGACCTGCGCCTCAAGACCGTGGGCGCAGATCACGTGATCCACGCGCTGTGCCAGCGTCACCATGTGCCGGATCCGGCGGCGCTGCTCGGTCGCGCCGAAGTAGCTACGGACCCGCTGTCGCAGATTCTTGGAGGTGCCGACGTAGAGCACCTCGTTGTCGTTGCCACGGAACAGATACACCCCGGGGGCGGCCGGAAGTCCTTGTGCCAGCACACGTTTGCGCCGACGCTCGGGCGATACCTGGCGGGCGGCAGATGGCAGTTCGTCCAGGCTGTGCACGCCAAGGTTGCCGAGCCGTTCGAACAGGGCGTGCAACACATCGACGGTCGCCCTGGCATCGGTGAGGGCGCGATGGTCCGGTTGAACGGCGGAGCCGAGTAGGGGTGCCAACAATCCGAGCCGGACGCTGGGCGCCTCGTCCTTGGTCAGCACGCTGCGAGCCAGCCGAACGGTGTCGACCACTCGCGGATTTGGCCATGGCAGTTGCTGGCGCTGGCACGCCGCGCGCAGGAATCCGATATCGAAGCCGGCGTTGTGGGCCACCAGCACACAGTTGCGGGAGAACTCGAGAAAGCTGGGAAGTACCGATTCGATGCGTGGCGCGCTGGCGACCATCACATCGCTGATCCCGGTCAGCATGGTGATCTGCGGCGGGATGGACCGGCCGGGGTCGACCAGGGTGGAGAACTCGCCGAGCACCTCGCCGCCCCGCACCTTCACCGCGCCGATCTCGGTAATCGCCTCGGTCTTGTTCGATCCGCCCGTCGTCTCCAGGTCGACCACCACGAAGGTGACCTCGCGCAACGGATCTGCGAGTTCATCGAAGCAGGCCTGTGTCACGTTTCGAACACTAGATCGCCGCACCGACAGCGCCCGGCAACGGCGAGCTGACGCGCCGGTACCCAGCACATCGCCCGATCGGCTACACCGCGTTCGGGTTCGCGCTCGGCCTGGTCGGGTGCAACGCGGACACTGCCTCCACCGGAACCCACGTTGACCTGAACTGACCCGGGCCACCCGGCCACCTTCACCGCTTTGCGTCGAGGGGCTGCGACTTCGAATGGGGTGCCGTCCACGAACGGCGGCGGATGACCTTCCGCGGTGACGAGTTTAAGTGGACGAGTCGGGATCGAGCGACTGCACCACGTCATGACACCCGCGAACCGGCAACACTGGGCGGCTTCTACCCGTGGCTGTTGGACCGCCAGGGCGGATGATGGTCGACGTGACAGTAGGCCCGACCCGGCAGCGGCCGGACACGATCGTGACGTTGCCGCGCGCCTACCTGCTGATGTCGTTACTGCTGCTGGCGCAGTTCGTGCTCGGCATGGCCGTCAACCTGTTCGTCACCATCCCCGCGGATCATCCCGGTGCGCACCCCGCGAACTACTTCGCAGGATCCGCTCGAAGCATCGGCTGGGCCATCCCACACGGCGGGGTGTGGTTGGCCGCCCATGTCAGCCTCGGCCTGGCTCTGGTCCTGGGCGGCATCGTGACCATCACCCTTGCGACACGGTCGGGCAACCGGGCGGCCGTCGGTACATCCGTACTCGGCGGCGCCGCGATCCTCGGTGCCGCGTTCAACGGTGCCAGCTTCCTCGACTTCAACCAGGACTACTCGTCCATGATCATGGCCGCGCTGTTCGCCGTCGCTGTCGGCAGCTACCTAGTTGGATTGGCCACGCACTCAAAACGCGATGCGACGGCAGCGACATCTGACGTCGCATCCAGTCGGCCCTGAACCACACTATTACTGGTCCGCGCTACTCCGCCCGGCTTCGGCGACGAGCGCGCCGCGGCCACGTGTCGCTGGCTGCGGGTATCTGCCGGGGCTGGCGGCAGACATCCGCGCCGGCGGGGTTGACTTCTCGGGTGCCCCATCGTCCACTGAGGCATGAGCCGTGTCACGTGTCACCTGTCGATGTCGCTCGATGGTTTCGTCGGCGGATCCGACCAGTCGTTGGACCATCCGGTCGGGGTCGGTGGGATGCAATTGCTTCAATGGCAACTGAGCAGCGATGAGGCGGATGTCGCCGCCCGGGACGAACTGCTGGGACCGATGGGCGCGTTCGTCATGGGACGCAACATGTTCGGTCCGATTCGCGGTCCGTGGTCAAGTGACTGGCGAGGCTGGTGGGGTGACGACCCGCCCTACCACGCGCCGGTCTTCGTCCTCACCCACCACGAGCATGACCCCATCGAGATGTCCGGTGGCACGACCTTCCACTTCGTGACCAACGGCTTCGATGCCGGGCTCGACCGCGCCAGGGACGCAGCGGGCGAGGGGGATATTCGCATCGCCGGTGGCGCGTCGACCGTGCGGCAGGCGTTCACCGCTGGCGCTATCGATGACATCTATGTCGACATCATCCCGGTGGCGCTGGGACGCGGCGAGACCATTTTCGAGGGGTCGCAAGCCGGTGCGCTTGCGCAGCTGGAGGTCACCCACTCGACCACTTGCACGCACATTCACTACCGCGTTGGGTAGTGGGCATGACGGTGTGGGCAAGTCGCTTGAACCGACGCCGGGAGGGCGGGCTAGCGATGGACGATGCCGTGGCGCCAGGCGAAGACCGCGGCTTGGGTGCGATCGTCGAGGTGGAGCTTGGCGAGGATGTTGGAGACGTGGCTCTTGACTGTCTTCTCGCTGATGACCAACCGCGCCGCGATCCGGGCGTTGGACATTCCCTCGGCGATGAGCCCGAGGACCTCCAGCTCCCGGTCGCTGAGGGCCTGGAGCGTCTGGACGGCCGTGCCAGTACGGCGGTCGCGGAGCTCGGCGACGACGCGGGCTGCCATCCGCGGGTGCAGGACGGCCTCGCCGCGGGCGGCGCTGCGGATGGTGTCGGCGAGCTGTTCGGGTCCGATGTCTTTGAGCTGGTAGGACAGGGCGCCTGCGCGCAGCGCGGGGAACACGTGCTCGTCGTCGTGGTAGGAAGTCAGGACCACGACCCGGGTCCGGGGAGAGAGCCGGGCCAGCGCGCGGATGGCGTCCACGCCGTGCATGCCGGGCATTACTAGGTCGACGAGCGCAACGTCCGGGACGTGTTCGCCGGCCGCGGCGAGGGCGTCTTCGCCGGATGCGGCTTCGGCGACGACGATGATGTCGGGCTGAGTGGCCAGGAAGTCACGGATACCGCGGCGGACCAGCGCGTGATCGTCGGCCAGCAGCACCGTGATGGGCTCGGTCATCCCCGGGTCCTTCGGCGTCCTCTTGTGGTCACCGGAGCCCCGCCCGACTGGCCGGGCGTGGGGCAGTGGACGGCCAGCGCGGTGCCACCATCCGGCGCTGTACCGACCTCGAGGTGCCCGCCCACCCGCAGCGCGCGCTGGCCCAGGAGCGCAAGTCCGTGTCCGGTCCGGGCGTCTTCGATCAGGCCGGCGGGTTGCATGCCCCGACCGTCGTCGGTCACCGTGAGCGCGATCTGTCCGTTGCTGAGGGTCACCCTGACGGCGACGCGGGTGGCGGCGGCGTGCCGGGTCACGTTGGTGAGTGCTTCTGTCACGGCCACCAGCAATAGCTGACAGGTGTCGTCGGGCAGGGCCGGGAGCCCGGCGCACTGGAGATCGGTGGGGGTGCCGGTGCGCGCTGACCAGTCCGCGACCAACGCAGGCAAGGCGCCGGCCAAGTCCTGCCGCGGCTCGGCGGGGATGTGCAGTCCGGTGATCAGCCCGGCGAGGTCACCCTGCGCCTGCCGCAGCGCCCGTTCGACATCGGCCAGGTGTCCGGCGGCGTGCACCGGGTCGGTGTCGAGCACTGCCCGGGCGGCGCCGGTCTCCATCGTGGCGATGAACAGCTGCTGTTTGACCCGGTCATGCAGCTCCGCGGCCAGCCGTAGTCGCTCGTCGGTCGCGGCCAGCCTGGCGACCTCGGCCTGCGAGGAACGCAGGGCGGCGTTGGTCAGCGCCAGCTGGACGATGCCCCAGGCCGCGAACCCAGACAGTGCAGTGACCACGGTGATCGCCAGGACGACCCCTGCGGGTGCGCCGATCCCCACGCCAACCACGGCGGTCGTCACAGCCAGCGCAGCGACGGCGCCCAGGGCTGGCATGCCGGGGACGACCCAGGCCGCGCCGATCGACCCATAAATCAACAGGCCGAGCCACGCCTGTCCGTAGGCCACCGGGGCGGCGATACCCAGCCCGACCAACAAGCCGGCGGCCAACCACCGCAGCCGACGGGCGCCGCCGTCGCTGGCGAACGTCCAAGTCAGCCAGGCGTACACGGTCACCGCCGCGACCGTGGTCAGTGCGGGCGGCAACGTGTGTCCCAGCGTCTCCGAGGCGCGGGCGATGTTGATGGCCGGATAGATCAGGAATGCGAGCGCAATCAGACCGACAGCGCGGATCGGCTGCACCAGCGCGGGCAGGTCCGCAGCCGCGACCCGGTCAGCGGGCATCTCAAACCCCCCGACGTTCGGGCTTGCCGTGCACACGAGCAGTGCGCGCACCGGGTAGCTGGTGCCTGCTGACCGCCGCCCGCACCAACACGCCGTAGCCGATCAGCATCAGGGCGGACCGCGCAGTGTGGCCGTACTCCCACCGAGTCCGCCACGCCTGCCAGCCCGCTGGGACGGAACCGATCGACCAGTGCGCGACGTGAGTGTTCACTGGCTGCACGACCACAGCCCACACCAACAGCGCTGCCAGGAAGCAGCCCGCCGCAACCATCACGTAAACGCACACCTTCCGGCGACCGCGGACGGCATAGGCCAGCCCCGCCAGCAGCAGCACGTTCATCCCCTCAATCGGCCCGCCGACGTCCGCGAACGACCTGTACAGCGTGGGGGTCAACTGGGTCCACAGATCCGGCCCGTAGGTCATCTTCGCCGGCAACTCCAACACATGCGCGAGGCTCATCCCCACCGTCAGGGCGGCCAGGACCAACGCGGCGCACCACAACCACGAAAGGGCCGATTCGCACTTCACATCGTTCATGACAGCCACGTTGCCCCTCCTCGCCTACCAGCGCATCGGGCTGCAGACCGAATCAGACTCCGACCTGAGTCCCAGGCGCCCGGGTGTCGCGAGCGACAACACCGGAGGAGGATCGTCTGCGGTCACCCGCTCGGTGGCCACCTCGCTACCAGACATGACCGGGATCACCCCCGACCGGTTCCATGTCGGGAGGGGATCCCGGTCCGCGTCTTCGAAGTGACCACCCTTCCAGTTCGACCTCGGCGAGATAGCTACCCCGCCATGGGCGGATCGAGCGTGACCAGGACGGTCGCCCAGCCGACCCCGGACCGGTGAGCGACGGCATGGCCAGTCCGGTCGGTGCCGTCAATCCGCAGGATGATCGGACCGCCGTTGCTGGTGAAGTTGCGCCACCAGTTCTTGACCTCCGGAAGGTCTACAGGATCGTGACCTGGTCGCCGTCGCGTCGGTAGCCGACTGGGGTGCTGAAGATCCGTCCGGATCGTCGCCCGACATAACTGACCGTCGTGATTGCTCTCCCAAGCCGGGGCCCGATCCGGGAGTTCTCCAGCAGCGCCGACACGCTGCCGTTGAATACCCGCACCAACCATTCGATCGGCCGGCCACCTCGCCGCAATTGGCGCCGCATCTCCAGAGCCGGGCTCGCGCCGATACGGCGTCGCACCGCAGCGGAAAATCAGCGGGCCGCCACACTTGGGTAGTGCGGGTCAGGGCCGGAGCATCCGGGGTGCGCAACAACACCGGCGGCATCTTCGAGCGATTCGGCCACAAATATGACGGCAAGATGGTGATCATGCGGCTGGACGAGCTACCCGAGGTGGTGCGGGGCAGGGTGATCGCCCTTGCCGCCGCAGCTCTCGGATCTGCGACGCCCGCCCAGGTCCCGTCGGGGTTGGCCGCAGTCGCCAGGTTCGCTCCCGCCAAACGCGCCAAACGCGGCGCCGTCCCGCTGGCCGCTGCGGTGCAGACCGATGCCTCGTTCAGGGCGTTGGTGGCGCAGGCGGCCAGGGTCGCCGGCGATGATGACCGGGCCGACGATGTCGGCGCCGTCAGCCTGGCCTTCCTGTTACGCAAGGAGCTTCCCGAGGAGGCGCTGCAGCGGCTCACCGCCACCGCCGGTCTGACGGCCGCCCAGCAACAGATCACCGCGTTGGAGCGGGAGGTCGGCCGGCTGACCTCGGCCCTCGAGCGCGCCACCAGCAGCGGTGAATCCGGCCAGCAGGGGGACCGGGCCGCTGGCGAGGAGGCGGACCGGCTGCGGCGCCGGCTCCGCGAGCAAGGCACCAGGGTGCGGGAGGCCGAACGTCAGGTCGAGCAACTCGCGGCCGATCACCAGCAGCAACTCGCCGACCACAACGAACGACTGGTGGACGCTGAGAGCGCTCAAAGATCGGCCGAGGAGCGCGCCGACCAGGCTGTCGACGAGACCAACAGACTCAACAGGACCCTTGCCGCGCAACGCGAATCGTCGAGAAGGGAGGTCGGTGCGCGGGACAGAAGGATCGAGCTGTTGCTGTCGACGGTGATAGCGGCGGCCACCGGGCTGCGCAGAGAGTGGACTCTGGCGACCGGCGGGGAGCTGCCGGCAGATGTGGTTGCCAAGCAGCTCAACCCTGTTCCGACGACCGCTCGTCAGGTGGGGGATCCGTCCACGCTGGCCGAGCTGCTCTCGGTGCCGGGCGCCCATCTCATCGTCGATGGCTACAACGTCACCAAGACCGGCTACGGCGAGCTGCCGCTCACCGAGCAGCGGGACCGGTTGATCAGGTCGTTGTCGGCGTTGTCCGCTCGGACGTCGGCCGAGGTGACGGTCGTGTTCGACGGTGCAGCGGTGTCGGTGGTGCCGCCACAGGGCCGCAAGATCCGGGTGTTGTTCTCGCCGGCCGGGGTGATTGCCGACGATGTGATCCGGCGGCTGGTGGCCGCCGAACCGGCGGGCAGGCTGCTGCTGGTCGTCACCTCCGACCGTGCGGTGGTCGGTGACGTTGCGCAGGCTGGCGCCCGCACCGCGGGATCTGAGGTGCTGTTGCGGCTGGTCGGCCACTGACGGTCGATGGGGCAGTGGATTCGGCGTCCCACCCGCACTGTCGGACGGCGTTCCTACCGTGCGCGATATGGACATCAGAACCTGTCGCGATGAGGAGAGAACAGTGCACGTGGATTGCGAAACCTGCTCGGTGCGCGGAAAGGCCTGCTCGGGATGTGTCATCACCATGCTGCTCGGCGCCCCGCCGCAGGGCGTCGAATGGGACGACACCGAGCGCGTGGCGCTCGAAGTGCTGGCCGATTCCGGATTGGTCCGGCCGTTCCGGCTGTCGGTCACCAGTTCGGAAGGGTGGAGGGGTGAACGCGCGATGTAGGCATGGGAACTGTGTGGCTGCTGTGGCTGGAGAACCTTCTGTGGCCACATTGATTGCTGCGGTCAAAGTGATATGAGTGACGAGTAATAGCTAAAGTGATGTAAGTTACATCGATCGGACGCTCAGACACTCGACAAGGTCGCCGAGAGTGACCGGGTCAACACCCGCGAGTGAATGTCTTGCTGGACTCTGACCGTGTCCATCTCGTAACCTATCCGAGACCTTCGTCCGTGGAACGCCACTCCGTGCGCTCTGGAAGGTCACCGCCGAATCGGCCCGTCGGGTGGCCGAACCGGGGACCCACAGTTATCTGGGGTGAATCCGCGCGCCGGAGCTTGCTCAGGCGCGCGGTAGGGCACTTCCTTGCCCGAATCCGTCAGCTAACTCGGTAGGCGGCTGAGGAAGAAAGGGAACGCCGGTCTTGGCGATTCATCGCTCTCGAGCGCCCATTGGACAACCGTCCGACGTAAGCGTCCGTTCTGCCCGACTCCGCACAGCCAAGGTCGTCTCAGGGATAGTGGTTGCCACGCTGGCGATCGGCCTTGTTGCCGCTCCCGCCGCGATTGCTGCGCCCGCTGATGCCGGGCCGCGGGTCGCGGTGGTCGCCGCGCCGGCCAGCCCGCTGACGCCGGCGGTGCCTGCCGAGCCGACCAAATCTGCAGATGCCAAGAAGGCCTGGCTCGCCGCCGCCGACCAAGCGGATGCGATGAACGAGCTGGTGCTCGAGTCCCAGCAGAAGGAAAAGACAGCAGCGGCAGCCGCTACAAAGGCCGCTGGCGCTCTTTTCGCCAAGCAGTCCGTCGCTGCCGACGCGCAGGCAGCGCTGGCAACGGCGAACGC
>JALYVF010000251.1 GCA_030853385.1 Actinomycetota bacterium
ACAACGTGGTGGAGACGAGCGGATCCCCACCTCGCTAGCGCTCGGCGTGGGCCGCCTTCGATTCGGTATCGATACACGTTGTTGGACCGGGCGGAAAGCGTGCCCGGTCCAACAACGTGGTGGAGACGAGCGGATCCCCACCTCGCTAGCGCTCGGCGTGGGCCCACTTCGATCCTGTGCCCATTCACGTTGTGAGGGGCAGGGCGATAAAGCCGCCCTACCGCTCACAACGTGGTGGAGACGAGCGGAATCGAACCGCCAACCCCCGCCTTGCAAAGGCGGTGCTCTGCCAATTGAGCTACGTCCCCGGGGAGCTTGCGCTCCGGTGGGTTTGCACCCCCGCGCGCCAGGCCCGCGGGGGCACTGTTGGACTACTTGACGGCGCCGTTGCTGCCGGCGACGGGCGCTTGGTCCGCGACCGGGGTGGTCGGGGCGGTGCGGCCAGTGGCCTCGTCCCACAGCTTGGCCTCGGCGGCGGCGGTCTTCTTGCGCTTGTTGACCATCGCGTAGGCGCCTCCCGCGAGTGCACCCAGCAGCAGCAACTTCTTCATGATCGTCCGCCCTTCGTCGCAATCACTTATGTCGTCATTATTCGAACGGCGCCGGCAGCTTCCGGACCGAACAGTGTGGGCCTGGGAGGACTTGAACCTCCGACCTCTTCCTTATCAGGGAAGCGCTCTAACCGCCTGAGCTACAGGCCCTCAAACAACCGACCGCGGCACCGACCGGCACTCAGCTCGCCCGTCAGCACCGCAGATCGTCCCAGGTTACCGCACCCATCGACGCCCCCCCAAATGCGTAACGTGCTGCCCATGGCGACCCAACAGACCGTCGATGTCTGGCTCGATCGAGACTCGGTGGCCGCCGGTGACGACACCGACTCGCACCTGACGCACCTGGCCCTACCGCCCAAAGCAACGGCGCGGGACCTGATCCGCCGGTTAACCGGATTTCTGCCGCACGTGTACGGGCACCAGGTTGCCTGGCTGCTGCGTACCGGCGGACTCGAGATGCAGGTGACGTCCGACGGGACGCGCTATCTGGGCGGTGGGGCGGGCCCAGCTCCGCTGGCGGTGCTGTTCGTGACCGGCGGCGAGGTCGACTCCATCTCCGAGCTCGGCGGCTGGCTGCTGGAGTGCAAGATCACCGAGCTGGTGGCCGCAAAGTCGCCGGACGGGTACCTGTTCACCTGCAGCTACATTTCCGGCGGCTTGATCACCTCATGGGCCGACTGGGCTGCCTGGGCGCCGATCGCCGACGGCAGCACCTGAATCTTCGGGCCTAGCCCGGCACCATCGGGACGCATACCGGCCAGCACACTGCCCCCTGTTCCAGCCCGATGGTCGCGCCGACCAACACCCGCGGATCGACCGCGCCGGAAGGCGTACGCCGAGATGGCGCCGGCCAGTCCGGCCGATGCGCCCAGCGTTCCCACCGCCGAGATGTCTTTCAGCACCAACGATCTGGCGTCCAATACACTGGGTGAGCTGGCCAGCCCGACGAACTCCAGCATCTGCGGCGATCGGTCGGTCAGCTGCACCTGGGTCGGTCAGCTGCACCTGGGTGCCGACGGACTTCGCCAGCATCGCTGCCAGCAGTCCGATGGTTCCCGGCGACGCACCCGGTCAGTGCGACTCACGGGAGACCTCGTCACCGCTGGAGCCGACCAGGAAGTCGAGGTCGGCGCCGGTATTCGCCTGTTGAACCGTCTTCACGTAGAGGTACTCCCAGCCCCGCTTCGGATGCGCAAAGGCGTTGACAGTGGCCGGATCCGGGGTGCGCAGTGCGAGTTCGTCGGCCGGCACGTCGATGTCCAGCCGCCTGGCCGGCACGTCCAGGATCACCACGTCGCCGGTGCGGACCAGCGCCAGCGGCCCACCGGCAGCCGCCTCCGGGGTGACGTGCAGAACGACTGTGCCGTAGGCGGTTCCACTCATCCGGCCGTCACAGATGCGCACCATGTCGCGGATGCCCTGCCGCAGCAGCTTGGCCGGCAGCGGCAGGTTCGCTACCTCTGGCATCCCCGGATAACCCTTCGGTCCGCAACCGCGCAGGATCAGCACCGAGTCGGCGTCGACGTCCAACTCGGGGTCGTCGATGCGCTCGCGCATGTCTTCCACCGAGTCGAACACCAGCGCCCGGCCGCGATGTTTCAGCAGTTCCTGTGACGCGGCGGCCGGCTTGATCACCGCGCCCTCAGGTGCCAGATTGCCGTACAGCACGGCGATCCCGGCTTCGGGCTGCACCGGCTGGTCGCGGACGCTGATCACCTCGGAATCCCAGATCTGCGCGTCACCCAAGTAGTCGACCAACGGTCGGCCGGTGACGGTCAGCGCCGACGGGTCGAGCAGATCCTTCACCTCTCGCAGCACCGCCAGCATGCCGCCGGCCCGGTGCAGATCCTCCATCAGGAACCGGCCGGTCGGCTGCAGATCCACCAGCAGCGGGACGGCGGAGCCGGTGCGGTCGAAGTCGTCCTGGGTGAGGTCGATGCCGAGCCGGCCGGCAATCGCCAGCAGGTGCACCACGGCATTGGTGGATCCGCCCACGGCCGCCAGCGCGACGATGGCGTTGAGGAACGACCCCCTGCTGAGCACGTCGCTCGGCCGGCGGTCGGCCACCACCATGTCGACGATCAGCCCGCCGGTCAGGTGCGAGGACTCCAGCAGCCGGCTGTCCGAGGCCGGGGTGCCGGCCAGCCCGGGCAGGATCATCCCGAGGGCTTCGGCCACCACCGCCATGGTGGACGCGGTGCCCATGGTGTTGCAGTGGCCGCGGCTGCGGATCATCGACGATTCGGATTTGTTGAACTGCTCCTGCGACAGGGTGCCGGCCCGCACCTCTTCGGACAATTTCCAGACGTCGGTGCCGCAACCAAGCGCGGCGCCGCGGTAGGTGCCGGTGAGCATCGGCCCACCGGGAATGACGACGGCTGGAATGTTGACGGACGCGGCCGCCATCAGTAGCGCCGGGATGGTCTTGTCGCAGCCGCCGAGCAGCACCACCCCGTCGATCGGGTTGGCGCGCAACATCTCTTCGGTGGCCATCGCCGCCATGTTGCGCCACAACATCGCCGTCGGACGTACCAGTGTCTCGCCGAGGGACACCACCGGCAGGTTCAGCGGAATGCCGCCGGCTTCGTACACGCCGTGCTTGACGCTCTCGGCCACCTCGTTGAAGTGGGAGTTGCACGGGGTGAGATCGGAGGCGGTGTTGGCGATGGCGATGTGCGGCCGGCCGTCGAAGGCGTGGTCGGGCAGCCCGCGGCGCATCCAGGCCCGATGGATGTAGGCGTTGCGGTCGCTACCGCCGTACCACTGGGAGCTTCGGTAGCTGGCCATCGGTGCCTTCCGTTCGGCGCGGTTGCTGGCCCCATTGTGGTCCCACGGAGATTTGCCGCGCCTGGCGGGCGAGCCGGAACAGCCACCTCGAGGTAGCGGAACCATTTCGGGACACGTGGGCCGGGCGCGGCGTGTCCCGACAGGTTCGCGCTACCTCGGGGGACTCAGCCGGACACCACCGGGTCGGCCTGCGGGCCTGCTGTCGGCCCGGACACCGTTGGTACGGATCCCTTCCAGTGCAGCGGATCCAGCCACAGTTGCCGGCCGGGGTAGGTGGAGCCGATCGCGCCCGGCTGCCAGGCGTGGTAGAACAGCCAGGTGCTGCCGTTGGCCAGGGTGATCGGGAAACAGTGTCCTGGACCGGCCGCCTGGTCGCTGGATGCCAGCAGCGGGGTGTCGGACTTGTCGACGCACGGGCCCAGCGCTCCGGTGCAGCTGGCGTAGCCGACGGCATAGTCGGCAGAGGCGTAGTTGTTCGCCGAGTACAGCAGGATATGAGACCCGTTGTGCCCCAGCATCTCCGGCGCCTCAACCAGGTTGCCCTGCCACGGCTTGCTGTTGGACATCAACGCCACCCGCTTGCCGGTGAGGGCGCTGGCATCCGGCGTCAGCTGCTGGCCCCAGAGCTGCACCTTGGCGCCGCAACAGTTGCCGTCGTTCTTCCAGTACAGGTACAGCGAACCGTCGGCGTCCTTCACCGGGTTCGGGTCGATCGAGCCGCCCATTTCCGGTTGGCAGACGAAAGCACTGGCCGAGGTGTCGGTGAACGGCCCGGCCGGATCCTTCGAGGTCGCCCTGCCGACACACTGCTTGTCCGACGCGGTGTCCCTGGCGACGTAGAACATCTGGTAGCTGCCGCCGACCTTCAGCACCTCGGGCGCCCAGGTATTGCCGCTACTGGCCCACGTGCCTACCGTCGGCAGCGCATCGGCGCCCTTGGTCCAGTGCACCAGGTCTGTCGAGGTCAGCGTCTGGATGTTCGCGCCACCGCCCTGGGTTCCGTAGGCGTGAAAGGTGCCCCCGACGGCCAACACCGACGGATCGGGGAAGTCGTCGGCATAGACCGGGTTGGCGAACTGGCCCGGACCGGCTGACGACACAGCCGCAGATCCAGCCGCCGACGTACCCAACGTCGACGAACCCGCCGCCACACCGCCGGAGGCGCCCGGCGAGGACGAGCTCGAAGGCGCCGACGACGAGCAGCCGGCAACGGCCAACGTCAGCGCCGCGACCAGCCAGCCACCGCGCATGCGGCGACGTCCGACGGGGTGCGCGATCACCCCTTGATCCCGCTTCTGGCAACGCTTTCGACGACCTGCCGCTGCGCCAGCACGAACAGGATGAGCACCGGGACACTGGCGATCACCGCGCCGGCCATGATGATCGGATAGTTGGTGGTGGCAGCTCCCTGCAAGGTGGACAACCCGGCCGGCAGCGTCAGCTTGCTGGGGCTGAACAGCACATAGACCGGCCACAGGAAATCGTTCCAGTTCGTCAGGAACGACAGCACCGCCAGCGTTGCCAGTGCCGGTTTGGCGTTGGGGAGCACGATCCGGCTGAAGATCTGCCAGTGGTTCGCCCCATCGAGCACCGCCGACTCCTCCAGCTCGGCCGGCAAAGACAGGAAGAACTGCCGCAGGAAGAACACACCGAAGGCGCCGCCGGCGCTGGGAACCACGATGGCCCACAACGAATCCAGCCACCCGAGCTGGCTGACGATCAAGAAGTTGGGCACCAGGAAGACGAACCCCGGCACGAAGATGGTGCCGATCACTGTACCGAAGATCGGCTTCTTGCCACGGAAGTCCAACCGCGCCAACGCATACGCGGCCGGGGCGTCGACCGCGACCACCAGTGCGGTGTTCAGCACTCCCGCACCGAGGCTGTTGGCGAACCAGCGCAACACCGGTGTCTGCGAGCTGGTCTGGAACAGCGCCTGGTAGGCGGTGACGTCGAACGGCCGCGGCCACCAGGACAACGGCAGCCGGGTGGCGTCCTCGTTCGACTTCAACGAGGTGGACAGCATCCACAGCAGCGGCGCGATGAAGATGATGGTGAGCAGTGCCAGCAGCACCCAGAGCAGTACCTTGCGGACTACCCGGCCGGCGCGGCCGTCCCTGGCCGGCGGCGGCCCAACGGGCACGGTCGCCCGACGGTCGGTGGTGGTGGTCATCAGGCGTCCTTCTGCCGGAACAGCCGGAAGTTGAGCAGGCTGATGCCGATCAGGATGACGGCCAGGATGTAGCTCATCGCGGCGGCCGCACCCTGTCGGTATTGCGATAGCCCGACGTTGGCGATGAACATGATCGCCGACCGGGTCTCATTGGCCGGCGCGCCCTGCGTCAGCAGGAACGACTGGCCGAACATGTTGGCAGAGGCCAGGATCGTCAACGTCAGCACGAACAACATGACCGGACGCAGCCCAGGCAACGTGATGGAGATGAACTTGCGCCAGGCGCTGGCACCGTCGACGTCGGCCGCCTCGTACAACTCAGGTGCGATGTCCTGCAGCCCGGCCAGGTAGATGATCGCGTTGAAGCCCAGCGTCCACCAGACCGTCATCGCCACCAGCGAGATCCAGGCCCATGGTAGCTGCGTGGTCCACGGGATGGCACGGCCGATGCCGACCTTGTCCAGGTAGAAGTTGAGCATGCCGATGTTCGGATCCAGCAGGAACCGGAACAGCACACCGACCACCGCCACGCCGAGCACGTAGGGGGCGAAGAACACCGCCCGGAAGAAGGTCCGGCCGGGGAACTTCCGGTTCAGCAGCACCGCGACGCCCAGCGGTACCGCCACCAGGAACGGCACGCTGATCAGCGTGAAGATCCCGGTAACAGCCATGCTCTGCCAGAAATCGGCACCATCCCGCGAGTTGGCGGTGAACAGGTTGATGTAGTTGGAAAGCCCCGACCACGGTTGCTTGGGCAGCAGGTAGTCGTAGTCGTGCAGGCTGATCCAGATCCCGTAGACCGCCGGTATGGCAACGAATCCGACGAAGAGCACCAGGTAGGGCGCCAGGAACAGGTACGGGGTGTAGCTGCGCGCGGAGCTGGCCGGCCCCGCCTTCCTGACGGCCTTTGGCCGCTGTTGCTGCTGGACCGTCACCGATTCAGCCGTACTTCTTCGCGTTGTCGCCGAGGATCTTGGTGGCAGCAGCCGCCGACGAGGTGAGCGCCTGCTCCGGCTGCGACTTGCCAAGCACCACAGACTGAATCGCGTCGTACAGCTTCGCGGTGGCATCGCCGACACCGGCGACCGCCGGCGGGAAGTGCACGTCCGGAACCTCGGCCGAGAACGCGTCCAGCTGGGTCAGCTTCTTGAAGCCCGCGCTGGCCGCCAACGCGTTGCTGGCCGGCACCTTGGCGCTGGCCGCCCAGTCGATCTCGTGTCGGGTGAACCAGTTGACGAAGTAGCGGCTGGCATCGGCGACGTGCTGATCGGTGGTCTTCGCCTTCGGCAACACGAACTGGTGCGAGTTGCCCCAGACACCGCCGGAGGGACCGATCTTCGGCAGCGGCGCGGTGAGGATCTTGGTGGTTTTCAGCGTTGTCGCCTCGTTGACCTGCCAGATGCCCTGCCAGTTCAGCGCGTTCTTGGCGTTCTTCAGCGCGATGTAGTCGGCGTCCTGCGCGACGTTCGCTGGGCTGTAACCCTTTTTGATCAGATCCGTCATCCAGGTCAGCGCCTTCACCCCGGCGTCCGATGCCCAGGTCGCCTTCGTCACGTCCTTGTCGTACAGGTCGCCACCGAACTGCCAGAGCAGTGACTGGAATTGGAACCCGCCGGTGAACTGGAAGGGGCTGACCCAGCTGCCCTGGATGCCGACGGCCTTCAACTTGTCCAGGGCCGCCATGTACTCGTCCTCGTTGGTGGGCGGCTTGTCGATCTTGGCCTTGGAGAACAGGCTTTCGTTGTAGTACAGCCCCAGGTCGTGCACGTCGATCGGGATGCCGAAGCGCTGACCCTTGTACATCCCGCCGGTCCAGACGGCCGGGGCGAAGTCGGATTCCTTGAGGCCCAGCGCGGTGGCGACATCACCGATCGGCACGATCACCTGCTGGGCGGCCTGGGTGGGGATGTCGTCGATGTGCATCACCGCGATGTCGGGTCCGTTGCCGCTGGTGACAGCGGCCGGCAGCTTCTGGAAGAAGTCGGCCCACTGCTGGATGTTCATGTTCACCTGGACGTTCGGAGTCGACGAATTGAACTCGGCGATCATCTTCTTTGCCACGTCGCCGTCCGCGCCCGTCCAGCCGTTCCAGAACTTGACCGTCACCTTCGGGCCGGAATAGGTGGCCCCACCGGCGGCGGCTCCGGTCGCGGCCGGCGGCGCGGCGGCGCTCGGTGGCTTGCTGGTGCCGCCGCAGGCGCTGAGCAGCAGGGCCCCGCCGACGGCTCCGCCGGCGGCAAAGAATCCGCGACGGGAAATAGTCCGCGACGCCGGCCTACTGAGCGGGTTGGTGCGGGGATCGAACGTTGTCATGACGAGCTCCTTTGCACTGCATGATGCGATTGAATGATGCGGGTCCGGTGGTACGGCCGAGAAGAAGTCGTTGCTGCGGATGGAGTTGTTTGACGTGCGTCAGCCGGTGATGCCCGGTGGACCGAGAACGACCACGCTGAACGACACCGGCGGCAGCGACAGCACTAGTGCGCCGTCGACCACCTTGGCGCCGCCCTGCGTCGGGGTTACCCGATCCGGTGCGGCCGCCGAGTTGGTGGCCCGGATGTCGTCGTCGGCCAGCACCTGGTGATCGAGCACCGTCAGGTCGCCCGGGGTGCGCAGGTCGACCTGCAGGTCGTGGGCCTCGGAACTGTTGCGGTTCACCAGGAACAGCGCCAGCCGGCCTGTCTGCTCGTCGTGGGTGGCGGCGCACTGGACACCGGGAACGTCACCGAACCGGGCGGTCGGAATGGACGCCGTCGTCAGCGGAACTTGCAGGGCCCGGCCGTGTGCGTACTGAGCCATCAACGCGAACGGGTGGAAGATCGTCTGCCGCCAGGCCGGCCCGGCCGGCTCGGTGCGGATAGGCGCGATGATGTTCGCCAGCTGCGCCTGGCAGGCCACCCCGACCCGGTCGGCGTGGTTCAGCAGGCTGATCAGATAGCTGCCGACGACCACCGCGTCGACCACCGAGAAGTCGTCCTCGATGAGGTGTGGCGCCGGCTCCCAGTTGCGGGTGGGCTGGGAGTGATAAGCCTTCTGGTACCAGACGTTCCATTCGTCGAACGACAGTCGCATTGTTTTGTCGCTGCGCTGCAAGGCTTTTGCGTAGTCGCAGGTGGAGACGACTTCGTCGATGAAGGCGTCTATGTCGACGGCGGAGGCCAGGAAGCTCTCCAGGTCGCCGCTCTCTTCCTCGTAGTAGGCGTGCAGCGAGATGTAATCGACCTGGTCGTAGGTGTGGGCTAGCACCTCAGCTTCCCACTGGCCGAAGGTTGCCATGCCGCGGCCGGAGCTGCCGCAGACCACCAGTTCGATGCTCGGATCGACCAGCTTCATCGCCTTGCCGGCCTCGGCGGCCAACTTGCCGTAGTCGTCGGCCGACTTGTGGCCGATCTGCCACGGGCCGTCCATCTCGTTGCCGAGGCACCACAGCTTGATGCCGAATGGCTCCGGGTGGCCGTTGGCTGCCCGCAGGTCGGACAGCGTGGTGCCGCCCGGATGGTTCGCGTACTCGACCAGGTCGGCGGCTTCGGCAACGCCGCGGGTGCCGAGGTTGACGGCGAGCATCGGCTCGACGCCGGCCTTGGCCGCCCAGTCCATGAATTCGTGCAGCCCGAACTGGTTGCTCTCGACGGACCGCCAGGCCAGGTCCAGCCTGGTTGGCCGGTCGGCCACCGGACCGACGCCGTCCTCCCAGCGGTAGCCGGAGACGAAGTTGCCGCCCGGGTAGCGGACGATGCTGACGCCCAGCTCCTTGGTGAGGTCGATGACGTCGGTCCGCTGCCCCTGCTCATCGGCGGCCGGGTGGCCGGGCTCGAACACGCCCCCGTACACGCAGCGGCCCATGTGTTCGACGAAGCTGCCGAACAGGCGACGGTCGACGTCCCCGATCACGAACTCGGGGTCGACGATCAACTCGGTCTTGGTCATCCCTGCGGGCCTCGTCATTGTCGGCGATACTCAGGTCGACCAATTTCTACAACGTTGGAGACAACGTTGTAAAGGCCTGGGACGTAATATCCGTTTCGTCGTGTCCGCCGCACGGGCACCGATTGCCGGCTCGTCGGGTGGATCTTCAGGAGGGCAGCAGATGGCAGTCGGACTGAAAGACGTGGCCGCGAAGGCAGGCGTCTCGGTGAAGACCGTCTCGAACGTCATCAACTCCTACCCGTTCGTCAAACCGGAGACTCGCGAGCGGGTGCAGCAGGCGGTGGCCGAGCTGGGCTACCGGCCGAACCTGTCGGCCCGCCGGCTGCGGACGGGGCGCAGCGAGCTGATCGCGTTGTCGCTGCCGGAGATCGCGATGCCGTATTTCGCCGAGATGGCCAGTCTCATCGTCGATGCCGCCGAGCAGCTCGGCTGGACGGTACTGATCGATCGCACCAGCGGCGAACGCAGCCACGAGCAGCGGACCACGGCTGGTATCCGGGCCGACCTGATCGACGGCTCGATCGTCAGCCCGCTGTCGATGACGCCGTCCGACATCGCCGCGCTGCGACCCGATCACCCGGTGGTGCTGCTCGGTGAACGGCTGGCGCGGGCCGGCGCCGACCACATCGCTGTCGATAACGTGGCCGCCGCTCGCGAAGCCACCGCCCACCTGATCGGGCTCGGCCGGGTACGGATCGCGGCGATCGGTGCCCAGCCGCAGCATTCCGGCACCTCGGCGCTTCGGCTGGAGGGTTATCGGGTCGCGCTGGCCGACGCCGGACTCGATGCCAGCGCCGATTTGGTGGCTCAAGGAAACAACTTTCACCGCGAGGACGGCTACACCGCGATGCAGCGGCTGTTGGCCGCGGAACGGCCGCCCGACGCGGTGTTCTGCTTCAACGACCTGCTGGCACTCGGCTGCATCCGGGCCATCGTCGAGGCCGGTCTGCGGGTGCCGGAGGACGTGGCCGTCGTCGGATTCGACGACATCGAGGACTGCCGGTTCGTGACGCCGACGCTGACGACGGTGGCACCCGACAAGGAATTCATCGCGGTGACGGCCGTCGATCTGCTGTCCCGCAGAGTGCGCGGCGATCGCAGCACTCCGCCGCAGGACGTCGTCGCCCAGCATCGACTGGTGGTGCGGGAAAGCACCGTCGGCCGCACCACCACCGGGTAGCCCACCCCGAGGAGTGGAGGTCAGCGGACCTTGCTGACGTGGACGAAGTCGAACTGCGACTGAAAGCCGCTGCCCGCCATCGAGATCAGGCCGATCTTGGTGTTCGCGGTGACGGCCTGCGTCCAGGTGTCGCCCTTGTCCCAATGCCGACCGTCAAGGCTGCTGAACGCGGTGTAGCAGTTCACCGCACCGCAGCCCTTGCTCACCAACCGCAGGTAGGTCCACTCGCCGACCGGCCCGACCACCCCGTTGCCGTAGGCAGGGAAGCCGGCCGCCGGCGTCACGTGCTTGCCGATCTCGGTCTGCCTGGTGTCGCCGATCGACACCGAGTCGAGCTTGATGTAGTTGGCGTCGTCGTTGTAGATCACCAGCCCGCCCTGCACATAGTTGTGGCCGTCCCCGGTCTTCGGGACCGTCACCCGCACCTTGGTGTCGACCACGAAATCGCCCTTGGGAGCCGGTTCGGTGAGTACCGACGGCAGGTTGGTCGCCGGTGGCTGCAGGTCGCCGGATTGCGTCTGCCACAACAGTTGTCCGCTGCTCACCGAATAGGCCGAGTTGGTATCCGGCCGGATCCAGGTCCACTGCGAGCCGAGCTGATGGCGCGAGAAGTCGTCGGACGCCGACCGGATGGCGCGGCCGGGCCGCGGGTCGTGGACCGGGCGCACCTTGTGGGCGGTCCGCTCGCCCGGCTTGGCCGCCGGCCCCGGCTGCGGGGTGTCGGACGGTCCGGCGCCGCCGTTCACCACCGGCCAGCCCTTGACCCAGTCGATCGGGTCGATCAACCCTGGTCGCTTGGTGTAACCGACGGCGCCGGCGTAGTACGGATCGTTCCGGTCGACGCCGTGGTAGATCATCCAGTCCTGGCCGGCGTAGTCGGTGAGCACCGTGTTGTGCCCGACCCCGACCCAGCGGTTGCCGTTCTGCGCGACCACAGGGGTCCCGCCGACGCGGCTGTCCAGGATGGAGCGGCCGGTGCGATCTACATAGGGCCCCAACAGGTTTCGGGAGCGGGCGGCGAACACCGTGTAGCCGGTGAGCGGCCCGTTGCAGCAGTTCGTCGACGAGGCCATGTAGTACCACCAGCCGTCGCGGCGAACGATGTAACTGCCCTCGTACCTATTGTCCGCGGCGATCTCCTTCATAGTGGAGATGTCGGTGTGCAGTCCGTCGGCGCTCAGTGTTCGCACCGAGACGCCGCCGAAGAAGCTGCCGTAGAAGATGTAGCTCTTGCCGTGGTCGGAGATCACCTCTGGATCGAGAGTTGCCCGACGCTTGCCGGGGTTCTCCGCCGAATCCGTCGGCTCCACCACCGGGGTCTGCGAGACGACGAACGGTCCGGCGGGTGTTGGTCCCGTCGCGACGCCGATCGCCGCGCCACCGCCTGGCAGGGTGGTATCCGAGACGGCGAAGTACAGCCGGTACTCACCGCGGGCGTAGACCAGGTTCGGCGCCCAGATACCGGCGCCGGCAACTGCATAACTCGGGGCCGCCGGGATCGCCCCATGCAAAAACGTCCAATGCACCAGGTCGGTCGACCGGTAGGACGGCAACAGTCCGATGTTCGGCCCGTTGGCGGCATCCGTTGACCGGTCCGAGGTGCAATAGAGATACCAGCTGGTATCCGAACCCCGACCGTGGGCGACGTCCGGATCGGCGCAGCTGGCGGCCGAGAAGCCGCCCGGCAGCGCGAGTTTCATCGGGTTCTGGTAGTCCGGCGCGAACGGCCGGTGGTTGGCTGGTGTGACGCTCTTTGGCGATGCTGGAACAGCGGGTGCTGCCTGAGCTGGGGGGGCTGCCTGAGCCGCAGCTTGAACTGCGGGGGGACGCTGAGCTGCGGCGCCCGCGGGGGCTGCCTGGGCTGTCGGGGCAACGGCCGACACCGCGCCCGCGGCCAGCACGACGGCTGCGGACAGCACCAGCGTCCTGATCGATGGGCGGGTGACGGACAGGGTGGACCTGAATTGACCTCGGTGCATCTGAGCTCCTCGCTGAGCCTCGCCGAACCATCAAGGCGAGTGATGGGTCTGAAGGACACCGGGAAGTCTGACGGCTCTCTCCAACGTTGTAAAGGGCTGTCACCCCAATCTCTCCAACGATGTAGATCAGTCACCGGCTGTGTGCGGCGAGCCGCCGGGGGTGAGGCGACCGGACGTCGGAGGGTGCCGGCGACAGCCTTCCGCGCACGTCGAGCGACCGGCAATCCCGGGCGGCGAAAGCGACTCTCAGGCCCGCGAACCCCGAGGTTCGCGGATCTGACGGTGGTTCTCGGCCACTGGAACTGCCTGATAACCACCCTGAGGTCCGCGAACCAGGTGGGGTGTCCAGCGGACATGGGTTGGCAATGGGGAGGCGGCCGGATCCCGCACCAGCGCCAGCCGCGGGCGGATCGCGTCGGTGCGGGCGGACGGCGGTTTACGTTGACCGGCCGCGTAGGGCAACGGCCAGCCGGCGCCGGGCCCGGTGTAGTCCTGTTCGGCCGCCGCGTGCAGCGCCCACTGCGGGTCGTACAGGTGGGTCCTGCCCAGCGCGCACAGGTCGGCGCGGCCGGCCAGCAGGATCGAGTTGACGTCGTCGTAGGAGGAGATCGCGCCGACCGCGATCACCGCGGCGCCGGCCGGCGCGGCCACCTCGTTGCGGATGCGGTCGGCGAAGGGTGTCTGGTAGCTGCGTCCGAACGCCGGCTTCTCGTGCGAGGCGATCTGCCCGGTGGACACGTCGATGCCGGCGGCGCCGCGGGCGATGAACGCCGCGGCGATCCGCACCGCGTCGTCCGCGGTGTTGCCACCGTCGATCCAGTCCACCGCCGACACTCTGACGGTGAGCGGCTTGTCGGCCGGCCACCCGGCTCGCACCGCGTCGAAGACCTCCAGCGGATACCGCAGCCTGTTCTCCAGTGACCCGCCCCATTCGTCGGTGCGCCGGTTCGACACCGGCGAGAGGAACGAGGACAGCAGATAGCCGTGGGCGCAGTGCAACTCCAGCACGTCGAAACCGGCCTGCGCAGCCCTGGTGGTCGCCGCCACGAACTCATGCCGGATCGTGTCGAGCTGCGCCGGTGAAAGCTGCTGGGGCAGTTGGCTGTCCGGGCTGTACGGCAGCGCTGACGGCCCCACCACCTGCCAATTGCCGTCGGGCAGCCGCTGATCGATGCCGTCCCACATCAGCTTCGTCGAGCCCTTGCGACCGGAGTGGCCGAGCTGAGCACCGATTTTCGCCGGCGAGTTCTGATGGACGAAATCCACTACGGTGCACCAACTATCCCGCTGCTGGTCGTTCCACAGACCTGTACAGCCGGGGGTGATGCGGCCATCCGGCGAGACGCAGACCATCTCCGTCATCACCAGCCCGGCACCGCCCATCGCCTTGCCGCCCAGGTGCACCAGGTGGAACTGACCCGGCATCCCGTCGACCGCTGAGTACATGTCCATCGGCGAGACGACGATTCGGTTTGCCAACTCCAGGTTGCCCAGCCGGAACGGCTGGAACATCGCCGGCGCCACCTGCCGCAGGCCGTTGGCGTCGGCGAACGCCCGATCGACCCTGGCGGCGAACTCCGGGTCGCGGAGCTTCAGGTTGTCGTAGGTGATCCGCCGTGACCTGGTGAGCAGGTTGAAACAGAACGACACCATCGGCTGATCGGTGTACTGGCGAAGGCTTTCGAACCACTCCAGCGATGCCTGCGCCGCGCGTTGGGTGGATTCGACGACCGGTCGGCGTTCGGTTTCGTAGGCGGTGAGCGCGGCATCGATACCGTCGTTCTCGTGCAGGCAGGCCGCTAGCGCCAACGCATCCTCCATCGCCAGCTTGGTGCCGGAGCCGATGGAGAAGTGTGCCGTGTGGGCGGCGTCGCCGATCAGCACCACGTTCCCGCGGTGCCAATTCTCGTTCCGGACGGTGGTGAAGCTGATCCACTTGGAATTGTTCGCCAGCACCCGATGGCCGCCCAGTTCGTCGGCGAACAACTGCCGGATCGTCTCGACCGACGCGTCGTCACTCTCGCCCGGCTCGAACACCTGGTTCTCAGACGCAGCGAAACCCGCTGCCCGCCAGACACTTTCGGTCATCTCCACGATGAAGGTGCTGCCCGAATCGGAGTACGGATAGCCGTGGATCTGCATCACGCCGTGCTCGGTGTTCTTCACGACGAAGGTGAACGCCTCGAAGACCTGGTCGGTGCCCAGCCACATGTACTTGCAGGTCGTTTCCTCCAGCGTAGGACGGAAATCGGCGGCGAACCTGCTGCGGATTGGCGAGTTGACCCCGTCGGCGGCCAGCACCAGATCATGGTTTCCGGCCAGCTCGTCCACGTCCGGCGCCGTTGATCCGAACCGTAGGTCGACGCCAACGTCCAGGCAGCGCTGAGCCAGTAGCTGCAACAGATCGCGGCGCCCCATTGCCGCGAAACCTTGGCCACCAATGGTTTCGGACTCGCCGTCGCGATGGATATCGATATCGGTCCAGCGGGCGAACTGCTGCGCCATCTGGGCGGCGATGATGGTGTCGGCGTTCTCGATGCCACCGAGCGTCTCGTCGCTGAAGACCACTCCGAAGCCGAAGGTGACGCCCGCTGCGTTGCGTTCCCAGACGGTGATCTGGTGGGCGGGATCCAGCTGCTTCATCAGGGCCGAGAAGTACAGGCCGGCTGGGCCGCCGCCGACGACCGCGATCTTCATGACGATGCCCCACTGCCCGCCTGAAGCTGCTCACGTAGCCGGAAGTGTTGCAGTTTGCCGCTCGGGTTCCGCGGCAGGTCGGCCACGAACCGGATGTCGCGCGGGTACTTGTACGGCGCGATCTGCTGTTTGACGAAATCCTGAATGTCCTTGCGGGTCGCGTCATCCGCTGCGACCCCGTCGGCGAGCACGATGAAGGCACAGACCACCGAACCGCGTTCCGGGTCCGGTCGGCCGACGACGGCGTTCTCCAGCACCGACGGATGCTTGGCGATGGCCATCTCCACCTCTGGGGCGCCGATGTTGTACCCGGAGGAGACGATCATGCTGTCGGAGCGCGCCTGGTAGACGAAATAGCCGCCGGAGTCCATGGTGAAGATGTCGCCGGTGATGTTCCAGCCGTTCTCCACATAGTTCCGCTGCCGGTCGCCGCCCAGGTAGCGGCAGCCGGTGGGGCCGATCACCGCGAGCCGGCCGGGGATGCCGGGGCCGAGAACGGCGCCGTTGTCGTCCAGAATGGCAGCCCGGAAGCCGGGCACCGCCCGCCCGGTGGCGCCGGGTCGGATGTCGTCGCCGGCCGCGGAAACAAAGACGTGCAGCATCTCCGTCGAGCCGATGCCGTCGATCAACCGGAGGCCGGTTTGCTCGTGCACCAGCCGCCAGGTGTCCGCCGGCAGGTGCTCGCCGGCGGACACTCCGATGCGCAGCGTCCGCAGCAGATTTCCGTTGCCCTGCTTGACGATTGCCCGATAAGCCGTCGGCGCGGTGAACAACACAGTAGCGCCGGCTCGGTGGCTCAATTCGGCCAGCTCGGCAGGTGTGGTGCGCTCGGTCAACAGGGTGGAGGCGCCGAATCGCAAAGGAAACACCACCAGACCGCCGAGGCCGAAGGTGAACGCCAGCGGCGGCGAGCCGGCGAACACATCGTCGGGCGCCGGCTTGATCAGGTAACGGGCGAAGGTGTCGGCGTTGGCCAGCACATCCCGATGGAAGTGCATGGTGATCTTGGGCGTGCCGGTCGACCCGGACGTCGGGCCGAGCAGCGCCACATCGTCGGCTGCCGTTTCGATGTCGGTGAACTCGCCCGACTTGGCATCGCAGCGGGCGATCAGGTCGTCGGCGCCGGAACCGCCGAACAGCACCATCGTCGGGGCGCCCTCGACAGCGGGGAGATCGGCGTCACATCTACTGTCGCACAACAACACCGAGGGCGACGTCAGCTCGATCAACTGCTGCACCTCGGGGGCACGCAACGCCGGCACGGTGGTCACCGCCACTGCACCGGCTTTCAGCAGCCCCAGCCAGCAGGCCACCAGCCACTGATTGTTCGGGGCGCGGAGCATCACCCGGTTCCCCGGCACCACCCCGAGATCCTCGACCAGCACCTGCGCCACCTGGTTGGCCCGCCGCAGCAGCTCGCCGTAGCTCCAGGTCTGCCGATCGGGCGCGTGCAGCGCCGGTCGATCGGCGCCGAACACGCTGGCCGCCTTGGTGATCAGCACGGTGGCAGCGTTCAGCTGCTGCGGATACTGCACTTCTGGAACGGTGAACTCGAAAGTCGGCCACAGCTCGCGCGACGGCAGCTGGTCCCTGGCGAAGGTGTCCTGGTGCGCGCTGGGACTGAGTGGTGGTGCAACAGCCTGTGCCGCAGCTGTTTTCGTCATAACGTCGACCCTTTCCTCTCGCGTGGTAGGGACTGCTCAAGCCTGTGCTGGGCGAACCATTCCCTCTTGCAGCACGGTGGCCATCAACCGACCTGTCCTGTCGTGCAGGTAGCCGGTGGCCAGGCCGCGATTACTGCCCGCGGACACCGCACCTTGGCTGTACAGCACCCAGTCGTCCAGCCTGGCCGGTCGGTGGAACCACATCGCGTGATCGAGGCTGGCCGTCACCAGCCCGGCATCGGCCCAGGCCAGGCCGTGTACTCGCAGCAGCGGCTCCAGGATCGTGTAGTCGCAGACATAGGCCAGAGCGGCAGTGTGCACCCGCGGATCGTCGGGTAGCGTGCTGAACGGTTTGAGCCAGACCGCTTGGGTGGCAACGTGTTCGCCGACCACTTCGGTGTACACCGGGCCGGGTAGGTGGCGCATGTCGAAGCTGCGGCCGGCCGACCAGTAGTCCGCCACCGGCCCGGGAACACCGGCCAGCACGTCGGCCGAGCTGGGCAGCGACTCCGGCTGCGGCAATCCGGTCGGCATCGGCGCGGCGTAGTCCACCCCCTGCTCGGGGACCTGGAAAGACGCCAGGCAGAGGTAGACCACCTTGTCGTTCTGGTAACCACGGACCTGCCGCGTCGAATAGCCGCGCCCGTCACGAAGCAGCTCGACCTCGTAGCGAACCTGCTCACCGATGTCGACCGGCCGCATAAAGTAGCTGTGCATCGAGTGCAGCTGACGGTCCGCCGGCGACGAACGGATGGCCGCCATTGTGGCCTGCGCCACCATGTCGCCGCCATAAGCCTTGGGCCACGGGCAGTTCTGGGTGGTTGCCAAGTAGGCCTGATCGAAATGCCGCGGCTCGGTCGGCGTCAGCTCGATCGCGGCCAGGAACGTCTCGGCGGACGGCGCGCCGTGCCGAACAGTCGTCATGCGCGTCGGTAGCCCTCGAGCAATGCGTCGTTGACCTCGTCGAGGTTCACCACGATGTTCTCCGGGGTGCGGGTGGTGAGCCAGACAAGGTCGTCGGTGACGCTCATGTTGGCCTCAACGTGCGGCATGAACGGTGGGACGAAGACCCAGTCGCCCTCCGTCATGTCGTGGAACTGCGAGTAGTTCTCGCCGAAGTAGATGCGGCCGTGACCCTTCAGCACGTAGCCGCCGGTCTCCGCCTCGCCGTGATGGTGCGGCAGCGATCGGTAGCCGGGTTTGTTGCTGACCTGGCCGAACCAGAGCTTGGTGGCCGGGGTGTGCTGAATGCTGACGCCCGATATCCGCACGCAGTCGCCGGACTGGGTGGTGTCGGTGCTCTCCTGGCCGGCCCTGGTGACGACCGGGACGATCTGGCCGTCCGGGCCTGCGTACTGCACGTTGTCGCCGGCCTGCTCGGCACCCGGCAGCGAAGTTGTCGTCACGATCGTTCTCCTTTGCGGCCCTTGCCGGGCTTCGGTGCCGCCCGCGTTGGCGGCGCCGACCGGGAGCGGCTCAGTGATGTGGCGTTCTTCTGACGCCCGTCATGACAAGTCAATGTAACATCATCGCAACGTCCACCCAAGGTCCGCGAGCAGGGAGATTTCATGCCGCACCAGAACATCAACCCGCCCACGCTGGTGAAGCCGGTCGGCTTCGCGCACGCCACCATCGCCGAGTCCGGCCGGACCATCTACCTCGGTGGCCAAACCGCGATGGCCGCCGACGGATCCATCGTCGCGGGGGGCGTCGTCGAGCAGTTCCGCCAGGCGTTCGGCAACCTACTGACCGCGCTGTCGGCGGCGGGTGGGACGCCGGACGACCTCGTCTCGGTGACGATCTACCTCACCGACGTGCAGGACTATCAGGCGCATGGCAAGGAGATCGGCGCGCTCTGGCGATCACTGGCCGGCCCCAACTATCCGGCGATGGCCGGCATCGGGGTAGTCGCGCTGTGGCAGCCGGAGGTCCTCATCGAGATCTCCGGCATCGCCGTCGTCTGAGTCGCAGTTCATTGCGCCCATGACGATGCTTCGCGATCCGAAGCAACGCCGTAGGTGCCGTCCTCCGAGCCGCCGCAAATCGCCGTCAGCTCAGCGGGACACCGCGAACAACGACTCGGCGTGCTGCCGACTGGGCGCCGACCACCGCTGGTGCAGCCGCATGAACAGATCTTCGGCGACCCGGCCGTGCCAGCCGACGGGCAACAGCTCGGCCGGCAGTCCCGGGTCAAGGTAGGGCAGCTGGCGCCACTCGGTGACCAGTGGAACGTAGGCGTTGAAGGCCGGCCCCGGCGCCAGCTGCGGCGCGTCCCGCTGCGCCGCGTGCCGCTGCACGAACCCCTGGTACTGGCCCTCGAGGGAGTCCAGATCCCACCAGCTGGCGACCTTCGCCTTGAGCTGGCCGGTATCAGTGTACTGCGCGGTGAAAAACTCGACGTAGCCGTCCAACTGCTCGCGGGCCAGTCGGCTGCGGACTGCAGTCGTCACGCCGGCGGGGGCGATCCACAAGCCGGCAGCCACCGAGCCGAAACCCAAGCGTCCCAACACTATTCGGATCCGATGACGCAGGTGCCGCTGCGACTCCGGCACCGTGAAGGTGGCCAGCAGCCACTGGTCGGAGGCCACGGCATGACGGCTGAAAATCCGCCGGTCACCCTCGCGGAACACCTCGTCGAACTCGGGGCTGAGCGCGTAGCCGGCGGTGCCGTCCACCGTGGTGCTGACCAGGATGCCGCGTTTTTTCAGCCTGGACACCGACGAACGCACACTGGCCGGTTCGACACCCAGTTCGCCGAGCATCCTGATCAGCGCGGCGATCGGGATTCCGCCACGGAGTTCCCGGTACAGCCCGAACACCGAGACGATCAGCTGCTGATGCCGCGGGGCGGTGACGGCGACGACGGACATGGCTGGGAGCCTACGGATTCTCCCGGGCCGGCGAGGACCGTCATAACAACCAACAGACCCGCGAACTCGGAGGTTCGCGGGTCTGGGGGCGGCTATCCGGCGTTCTAAGTGGTCCATAACAACCATCAGACCCGCGAAGTCGGAACCAGCGTCAGTCGCGCTCGCCCAGCGTCAACTCCACCCCGCCGGCCATCCCAGCGGCGGCGTTGTAGACGAAGGCGCCGATCGTGGACAGGGCGGTGAACAGCACGATGTTGATGGCGCCGATCACCGCGGCAATGGTGAAGACCCGGGCCGGCGTGATCAGCGAACTGCCGGTGACCTGCGTCGTCAGGTCCTTGGTGGACAGGGTGGCGAAGGTGTCGTTGACCTGCGTCCACACGTTCAACCCGCCGAGCACCAGGTAGATGATGCCGATGGCGATCATCCAGACGAAGAACATCACGATCGCGACGATCAGGCTGATCTTCAGCACCGTCCACGGATCGATCCGCTTCAGCTGCAGCGATGCCAGCCGTGGCGGCCGTTTGGTCTGCTTCACCCGCCGCGGCGGCTGCCCGTGGCTCGGGCCGCCGACAGATGAGGGGCTCACCGTCTTGACGGTAGCGGACGCCGCATCGGCTGACGTCCGACTCGTGGCGCTGGCACGAGAATCCGGACGGGCAGCTGTCACGCGCCGTCACCCTTCTGGTCGGGACCGCTGCCGGCGCCGCCGCCGTCGGTCTGGTCGGGACCGGTGCCGGCGCCGCCGCTGTCGGTAGGTCCATCGGCGCCAACCGCAGCGTCCACCACGTCCGACGCCTCGGCGTTGCGAGCGATCGCGACGAGACTGTCCCCATCGGACAGGTTCATCAGCTTCACTCCCATCGTCTGCCGTTGCGCCTTGCGGACCTCCTTGGCCCTAGTCCTGATCACGCCACCACCTGAGGTGATCGCAAAGATCTCGGTATCCAGGTCTACGATCAGTGCGCCAACGAGTTTGCCACGTCGACGGTCGTACTTGATCGTCAGCACGCCCTTGCCGCCGCGACCCTGCACCGGATACTCGTCGATTTCGGTCCGCTTGGCGAACCCGCCACTCGTCCCCACCAGCACATATGCGCCGGACTGTGCAACGTCAAGGGACAGCAGTTCGTCGCCGGACCTGAATCGCATGCCGAGCACACCCGAGGTCGCCCTGCCCATCGGCCGCAGCGCCTCGTCGGTCGCATGGAAGCGGATCGACTGACCTTCGGCCGAGATCAGCAACAGATCGTCGTCGGACGAGCACAGCACGGCGCCGACCAGCTCGTCGCTCTCGCGCAGGTTGACGGCCACGATGCCGCCGGTGCGGTTGGAGTCGAACGCCGTCAGCTCCGATTTCTTCACCAGACCACCCTTGGTGGCCAGCACCAGATACGGCGATACCGAGTAGTTCTTGATCTGAATTACCTGGGCGATCTTCTCGTCCGGCTGGAACGCCAGCAGATTCGCCACGTGCTGGCCGCGGGCGTTGCGGTTGGCCTCCGGCAGCTCGTAGGCCTTGGCCCGGTACACCCTGCCCTTGTTGGTGAAGAACAGGATCCAGTCGTGCGTCGAGCAGACGAAGAAGTGCGCGACGATGTCGTCCTGCTTGAGGCCCGCACCCTGCACGCCCTTGCCGCCGCGCTTCTGCGCCCGGTACAGGTCGGTCTTGGTGCGCTTGGCGTAGCCGGTGCGGGTGATGGTGACGACGACGTCCTCGACGGCGATCAGGTCTTCCATCGACACGTCGCCGTCGTAGGGCACCAGCCTGGTCCGGCGGTCGTCGCCGTACTTGCCGACCACCTCGGTGAGCTCGTCGGCGATGATCGTCCGCTTGCGCTCGTCTTTGGCCAGGATGTCTCGCAGGTCGGCGATGGTGACCTCGATGGTCGCCAGCTCGTCGACGATCTGCTGCCGTTGCAGTGCGGTGAGCCGGCGCAGCTGCATCTCCAGGATGGCGTTCGCCTGGTCCTCGTCGATGTCCAGCAGCGACATCAGGCCGGTGCGGGCGTCCTCGACGCCGCGGGACGCGCGGATCAGCGCGATCACCTCGTCCAGCGCGTCCAGGGCCTTGACCAGGCCGCGCAGGATGTGGGCCCGCTTCTCGGCCTCGTCCAACCGGAACTGGGTCCGCCTGGTGATGACCTCCACCTGGTGCGCGACGTAGTAGCTGATCATCTGGTCGACCCGCAGCGTGCGCGGCACCCCGTCGACGATCGCCAGCATGTTCGCGCCGAAGCTGGTCTGCAGCTGGGTGTGCTTGAACAGGTTCGCCAGCACCACCTTGGCGACCGCGTCGCGCTTGAGGGTGATGACGAGGCGCATCCCGATGCGGTCGCTGGACTCGTCGGCGACATCGGCCAGGCCGCCGACCCTGCCGTCCTTGTGCAGCAGGGCGATGGACTCGACCAGATTGTCCGGGTTCACCTGATAGGGCAGCTCGGTGACGACCAGGATGGTGCGCCCCTTGGCGTCCTCCTCGATCTCCACCACCGCGCGCATCCTGATGCTGCCGCGGCCGGTGCGGTAGGCGTCGGAGATGCCGGCGAGGCCGACGATCAGGGCGCCGGTCGGGAAGTCAGGCCCCTTGATCCGCTCGATGCAGGCATCCAGCAGCTCCTCCGGGGTAGCCGTCGGGTTCTTCAGCGACCAGAGCACCGCTTCGCTGACTTCCCGCAGGTTGTGCGGCGGGATATTGGTGGCCATCCCGACGGCGATCCCGGAGCTGCCGTTGACCAGCAGCTGGGGGATACGGGCCGGCAGCACCGTCGGCTCGTCCGTCTTGTTGTCGTAGTTCGGGATCATGTCGACGGTCTTCTCGTCGATCCCGGTGAGCATGTGCATGGCCAGGTTGGACATGCGGCACTCGGTATATCGCATGGCGGCGGCCGGGTCGTTACCCGGCGAACCGAAATTGCCCTGTCCATCGATCATCGGATAACGCAGCGACCACCGCTGCGCCATTCGGACGACAGTGTCGTAGATAGAGCTGTCGCCATGTGGGTGGTAATTACCCATCACGTCGCCGACAACCCGGGACGACTTCACCCGACCGCGATCCGGCCGGAATCCGCTGTCGTACATGCCGTACAACACCCGGCGGTGTACCGGTTTGAGCCCGTCACGCACGTCCGGCAACGCCCGGGAGACGATGACGCTCATCGCATAGTCGATGAACGAGCGCTGCATCTCCTGCTGGATGTCGATCGGCTCGGTGCGATCGTGTTGCGCCACCACAACTTCCGACGTCAACGACTCTTCGTCACCGGCGCCGCCGCCATCGGAACCGCCGCCGGAACCGGCATCGGAACCGCCGCCAGCACTGCCGTCGGCCGGCGTGCTGCCATCGTTGTCGGAATCACCGGAATCACCGGAATCACCGGGACCACCGGAGTCGGTGGGGTCGTCCGGATCGTCGGGACCATTGCCGCCGTTGTTACCGCCGTCAGTTGGGCCAGTCACAGCTCAGCGCCTTTCGCTTTCTTTCGCGCCCGGCGAAAGTATCCACAGGTGGGGATGGATCGTGTGGGTAAAGATCTTTTCGGGGTGACTACCCCCTTGGTGAGCCGGGAATCGAGCACCTCGGGGCCGTCGTCGAAACAGTGAGAAGTCGGCTAGAAATCTAGGAACCGGACGTCGCGGGCATTGCGGGTGATGAACGAGCGTCGGGCCTCGACGTCCTCGCCCATCAGCACGCTGAACATCTCGTCCGCGGTGGCCGCGTCATCCAGGGTGACCTGCAGCATCAGCCGGTGCGCCGGATCCATGGTGGTTTCCCACAGCTCCTTGGCGTCCATCTCGCCCAGACCCTTGTACCGCTGGATACCGTCGTCCTTCGGCAGCCGGCGGCCGCCCTCGGCGCCGATCTTCATCAGGCCATCGCGCTCCCGATCGGAATAGGCGAATTCGTGGGCGCCCTTGGTCCACTTGAGTTTGTACAGCGGCGGCTGCGCGATATAGACGTAGCCGGCCTCCACCAGCGGCCGCATGAAGCGGAACAGCAGGGTGAGCAGCAGGGTCCGAATGTGCTGGCCATCGACGTCGGCATCGGCCATCAGCACGATCTTGTGATAGCGCACCTTGGACAGGTCGAACTCGTCGTGGATGCCGGTGCCGAGCGCGGTGATCAGGCTCTGCACCTCGGTGTTCTTCAGTACCCGGTCGATGCGGGCCTTTTCGACGTTGATGATCTTGCCGCGGATCGGCAGGATAGCTTGGAACATCGAGTCGCGGCCGGACTTGGCGCTGCCGCCGGCCGAGTCCCCCTCCACGATGTACAGCTCGGACAGCGACGGGTCGGTGGACCGGCAGTCGGCCAGCTTGCCAGGCAAACCGCCGATCTCCAGCGCACCCTTGCGTCGGACCAGGTCGCGGGCCCGGCGGGCGGCCGCTCTCGCCTGTGCCGAGGACACCGTCTTGCTGATGATCTGCTTGGCCTCAGCCGGGTTCCGCTCGAACCAGTCGGTGAGCCATTCGTAGCAGGCCTTCTGGACGAAGCTCTTGGCCTCGGTGTTGCCAAGTTTGGTCTTGGTCTGGCCCTCGAACTGCGGCTCCTGCATCAGGATAGAGATGATCGCGGCCAGGCCCTCACGGACGTCCTCGCCGGAAAGGTTCTCTTCCTTCTCCTTGAGCAGCTTCTTGTCCTTGGCGTACTTGTTGACCACGCTGGTCAGGCTGGTCCGAAAGCCCTCTTCGTGGGCGCCCCCCTCGTGGGTGTTGATGGTGTTCGCGAAGCTGTGGACGGACTCGGTGTAAGAGGAGTTCCACTGCATCGCGATCTCCACCTTCATCGTCTCGCCCTTGGCCTCGAAGCCGATGACGGAAGCATGAATCGGATCCTTGGTGGCATTCAGGTGCCGGACGTAATCGACCAGCCCGTCCTTGTAGAAGAAGGTGCGCACGGTGGGGACGTGCGGCTTGACGGTCGCGGTCTCGGCCGGCTGCGAGCCGTCAAGGGCGCCGTCCTCGGCGGCCTCGTCGACCTCGCGGGCCTTGGGTCGCTCGTCGCGCAGCACGATGGTGAGCCCCTTGTTCAGGAACGCCATCTCCTGCACCCGCCGGGAAATGGTCTCCAACTTGTACTCGATGGTTTCGAAGATGGCCTCGTCGGCCCAGTAGGTGATGGTGGTGCCGGTGTCCGTCGCGGTGCCGACCTCCTCGAGCGGGCCTGGCTTGGAGGCGGTGTAGACCTGCTGATAGCGCTTGCCGTTGCGCTTGACCTCGACCTCGAGCCTGGACGACAAGGCGTTCACCACACTGAGGCCGACCCCATGCAGGCCACCGGACACCTTGTACGACTCGGAGTCGAACTTGCCGCCGGCGTGCAGCGTAGTGAGGACCACCTCGAGGGTGGGCTTCTTCTGCTGCGGATGCATCTCGACCGGGATGCCACGGGCATGGTCGGTGACCGAGATCGCCCCGTCGGCCCGCAGGGTGACGGTGATGTGATCGCCGAAGCCCTCCATCGCCTCATCAACGGCGTTGTCGACGACTTCCTTGACCAGATGGTGCAGACCCTGTTCCCCGGTGGAACCGATATACATGCCCGGCCGCTTGCGGACTGCCTCCAGCCCCTCGAGCACGGTGATCGACGACGCGTTGTACTCGTTCTTCTTCGCCACAACTCTCCTTATCGGTGCGGTCGCCCACCCGGTGCCTCAGCGCTGTGCTTCTGCGGTGCTGTCCAGCCGCGCTGCTGTCGTGATCCGCAGGTATCTCCGGCGGGTACGAAATCCGCCAGTGACGCTGCTGGGCACCACTACATCGGGGGCACTGCAAATAATACGTGCTGGAACCGACACAGCACGTCGAACAGGGCCCCTGGTGCGGCCGTGGCGCGATTGTTCGCCCGGTCCTAAGGTCATCAGCCGTTTCGCCGCCCTGCCGACGGCGTCGAGCGGGCTAGCTCGATGCGGCCGGGATCCCGCCGATGCCGGCCAAGACCAGCACTCGCGACTGCTCCCACGGCGCCGACGGTGCGATCTGAATAGTCTGGTGCACAGGACAGCATTGCTCAGCATCGACCACACCCGCATCACACACCGAGGAGACGACATGCCCACTCGCACCGCGCGCACCGCCTGGAAGGGCACCCTGGAACAGGGTTCCGGCCAGGTCGAACTCGGCAGCTCGAAGGTCGGCACCTACCAGGTTTCGTTCCCGAAGCGGGCAGCCGACGACGCCGACGGCACCACCAGCCCCGAGGAGCTGATCGCGGCGGCCCACTCGTCCTGCTATGCAATGCAGCTGTCGGCGATGATCGGTGAGGCCGGCGGCACGCCCGACTCGCTCGAGGTGACGGCCAAGGTTTCACTCGGCCCGGACCCGGCCGGCGGCTTCCAGCTGACGGGGATCGCCCTGAAGGTGGTCGGCGAGGTCAGTGGACTGGACAAGGCCGGCTTCGAAAAGGCGGCGCAGACGGCCAAGGAGACCTGCCCGGTGAGCAAGGCACTGACCGGCGTGGAGATCTCACTGGAAACCGAATTCGCCGGCTGACCTCGTCGCACTGGACTGCTCATTGCAGCGGGAACGGCGGCTGCAGCCAGTCGGGCCGGTCGCTGAGTCGCACGCCGGCGACCCACTTCACCCACCAGAAGCCTCGCCGTCCCGGCGCCACCAGCCGGACGGGGGCGCCGGTGCCGACACCGAGCGGCTCGCCGTCCCGGCGGGTGACCAGCCACAATGCGCCGGCCTCGGCGACCGGGAAGTGCCGGCTGTAACCGGTGGCGCTGACCACCTCGATCGACGCGGCTGCCGGCAACAGTGCCGCCGGCAATAACCGGTCAAGGGGCACGCCGGCCCACACCGCGTCGGCGTACCAGCCGCTGGTGCAGTCCAGCCTCGCCGGCACCGACAGCGATTCACGCAGGGCCAACGCATCCAGCTCGGCGGCCGACCAGGCCCGGCCACCGACATCAACCCGATGCGACACCGGATCAAGAACCGGGATGCCGTCGAGCAACCAGCTGGTCGCCGGCATGTCGGCGGCGGCAAGCCGATGCGACCCGGTGCTGATCCTGGATCCGGCAGCCGAACCGGTCCATCTGCCGATGCCCTCCAGCGCCAGCCAGCCGGCTGCGGCGCCGGCGGTGAAGACGCCGGTGCGGAGCAGTGCGCGGCGGGACAAGTCACGGCGACGCAGCCGCTGCCGGCGACGATGCCGGATCACGTGCCAGCCGAACAGCGGCACCGCGACCAATGCCGCACCGACGTGCAGCTGGATCGGCGTCACCCCGGCGAAGTACCGGAAGCCGACGAAGACCTGGACGAACCCTGCTGCCAAACAGAGCAGTACCAGGAGCAGTAGCAGCAGGCTGGCCGACCGGATCGCCGACGCCCTGGTAATGACGACGCTCTTCCACGGCATCAGCGCCAGCACCCCAATGCCGAATATGCCGTGCGCAACGGTGCTCAGGGTGGCCGGCACCGATGTGCCGGCGGCGAAGGCCAGCCAGCCGGTACTGAAGGCGCCGACCAATACCAGGAACAGGGCGACGTTGGTCCGTCGGCCGGCCCGGCGGAACACCCTGGTCCAGCTCACCCCCGCCAGTATCGGCGCCCCGGCGGTGGACCGTCAGGCGTCAGCGCGAACTGTCAGACGGTGACGGAGTCGTCGTGCACGTAACGCCCGCCACGCAACACGCTGGCCGTCGCCGCCACCAGCATCATCAACGCGGCCGCGGAGAACACCACCACCAGCCCGTCGTGGAACGGGCCGCTGAGCAGGTTGGGGAAGAACACGTTGCCGGTGAGGGTGTTGACGTTGCCGGCCGGCAGGGTCGGCAGCACTCCACTGGGCGTCAACAGCGATTGGATCGGGTTGAAGCCGAGCATGGCGGCGAACATCGAGCCGACCGGCGGCAGGCCGGCGACCGAACTGGCGACGCCGCCCGGCACCTGCTGCGCCGTCAGCCCGGCGTACATCGAACTCGGCAGGTTCCGGGCCAGCCCGATGATCATCAGCGAGAAAAAGATGCCGATGGACAGCGAGGTGCCGGAGTTGAAGAAGGTGGCTTGCATGCCGGAGGCGGCGCCGCGCTGGTGGGCGGGGACGCTGTTCATGATGGCCGTGGTGTTCGGGGCGGAGAACATCCCGGACCCGATGCCGTTCGCGAACAACAACAGTGCGAACACCCAGTAGGAGAAGTCAGCGGGTAGCAGCATCAGGCCGACGAACGTCAGACCGACCAGGATCAGCCCGCCGCTGGCGAAGGCCCGCGCCCCGAACCGGTCGGACAGCAAGCCGGAGATCGGCCCCGCCAGCAGGAAGCCGACGGTGAGTGGCAACAGGTAGATGCCGGCCCACAGCGGGGTGTCCGCGTAGTGGTAGCCGTGCAGCGGCAACCAGATTCCCTGCAGCCAGATGATGAGCATGAACTGCATGCCGCCGCGGCCGATGGACGCCAATAAGCCCGCGAAGTTGCCGGCGCTGAAGGCTCGGATCCGGAACAGGCTCATCGAGAACATCGGGTCGGGGGAACGGTTTTCGATGACGCAGAACAGGGCCAGCACCAGCACTCCGCCGATCAGGCTGCCCAGCACCCACGGGTTGGTCCAGCCCATCGAGTGGCCGCCGTAGGGCTGGATGCCGTAGGTGATGGCGACCAGGATCGCCGTCACCCCGATGGCGAAGGTGGCATTGCCGGGGAGGTCGAGTTTGCCGCGACGCTGGATGCCGAGCTCGTGCAGCGACAGGAACGACCAGATGGTGCCGGCGACGCCGATCGGGACGCTGACCAGGAAGATGGCCCGCCAGTCCCACTCGGACAGCACGCCGCCGAGGATCAGTCCGAGGAACGAGCCGCCGATGGCGGAAACCTGGTTGATGCCAAGGGCCATCCCGCGCTTGTCGGACGGGAAGGCGTCGGTGAGGATCGCTGTCGAGTTCGACATCAGCATGGCGCCGCCGACGCCCTGGATGACGCGGCCGATGATGATCCACATGGCGCCGCCGCCCTGCTGCAGCGGATCGACCACCAGCGCCAGCGACGCGAGGGTGAAGATGACGAAGCCGAGCGTGTAGATCTTGACCCGGCCGAACATGTCGCCGAGCCGGCCGAATGCGACCACCAGCACCGCGGAGACCACCAGGTAGCCCATCAGCGTCCACAGCAGGTAGCTGATGTTGCCGGCGTCCAGCGGCTTGAGGTTGATGCCGCGGAAGATCGCCGGCAGCGAGATGATGACGATCGAGGAGTTGATGGTCGCCATCGCCACCCCGAGGGTGGTGTTGGACAGTGCCACCCAGCGGTAGTGCGGGTGGTCGGATTCCCAGCGGCGGCGCCTGGCGCGGGCGACTGTCCGCCCGTCGGCCGCTGCCGGGTCGTCCGTGTCGAGAGCGACGGCGCTGTCGATGTCAGGTCTTGTGCTATCTGTGCTGTCTGTGTTGTCTGCGGCGTCGATCCGGGTCACGAAGAAGCTCCCACGTAGTTTGTTTAGCTAAGCTAATTTAATCTACGCTTCTCCCTGGTGACGGAACCCGGCCGGGTTCGGGAGGTTTCCTCACACCCCATTTCAATGCGCCGGCGACCATCCGCTTCAGCACTGCCCCGAAGCCGCCGTTGGTCGTCGTCGTGGTGGTGGTCGGCCGAAAGTGGTTGCCCGCCAACCAGATCAGCAGCCCGAGCAGGAAGCCGAGCACGCTGACCACGCCATCGCCGTCGCGGCGCACGCCGAGTGGGGCGCTGCGGGGGAGGGCGCTCAGGGGGTGGGCGCTCAGCCGTAGGTGTCGCGGGGTCCGCGGCCGCTGACGTGCCGCGGGCCGAACCGCCAGGACGGCGCCGACGGCCCGGTCGCCTTGATCCGTCGCACTGCGCCGTTGCCGAGGGCCTCGTTCAGCTTCTTCAGCACTTGCGGCGTCATCAACCGCAGCTGCGATGCCCAGGCGGTCGACTCGCACTGCAGCGTCAGCTCGCCGTCGACGAAGCTGGCCGGCTGGCAGTGATCGGCAATCGCCGGCCCGACCATGGTCGCCCAGTTCGCGAACAGTGTTGCCTTGGTGAGGTCGGCCGAGCCGCCGACGTTCTTCAACAACTTCTGCAGAGCCGAGCCGAACGGCAGCGGATCGCGGGCGTCGGGGCCGGCTGACGACCAGCGTCGCCGCAACAGCGACCGCGCCGAGCCACTGGTGCGCCAGGTCGACGTCGGGGTGCCGCGTTTCTTGGCGGCGGTTACTTTACGGGCGGCGGCCAGCGCATCCCTGGCCAGATCGGCGCCGCGGGGAGCCTTTTTCGCAGCAACCGGCTCGGCATCGGGCGCTGGGCCAACAGACGCATCGTCCGATCGACCGGACATGCCGGCAGCCGGATCCTTCGGGGTGTTGTCAGTCATGACTGGCCGATTCTTCACCCGGTGCGTTACTCGCTGACGGTTCATCGTCGATGTTTTCGGGCCGTCGATCGCTAGTGACGGTGATCGTGCCGTCCCGCACTATCAGTTTCCTGCCACCCAACACCGTCGGCACATCGGAATCTACCGCCGCGGTGATCAGTACCTGGTCGGCATCGGCGACCAGCGCCGCCAGCCGATCCCGGCGGCCGACGTCGAGCTCGGCGAACACGTCGTCGAGCACCAGCACCGGGTCGACTCCGTCGCTGCGCAGCAACGCGAAGGCCCCCAACCGCAGCGCCAGCGCGAACGACCACGATTCACCGTGCGAGGCATAGCCACGGGCCAGCCCGTCGCCCAACCGCAGCTCCAGCTCGTCCCGGTGTGGTCCGACCAGCGACACCCCACGCTCCAGCTCCGCCGGCCGCCGCACCACCAGCTCGGCCAGCATCCACGCCTTCACCTCTTCGCGGGTCCTATGGTTGTTATCAGCCCGTTTCGGGTTCTCATCACCACCATCAGAACCGCGAACATCGGGGGTCGCGGGGCTCACGGTGGTTATGCCGGAGTTCGCGGGCTCAGTGGTTGTCATGCCGGGGTTCGCGGGATCCATGGTTGTTATAGCGGTCATCCCGGAGCTGTCCGCGTCATCGGTCAGCGCCCGCAACACCGACGAGGCGTAGACGATGTCGACCGCCTCGGATTCCGGCGCCAGGTCGGAATAGGCGGCGACGATGTGTGGCCGCAACGCCTCGACCAGTTCCAACCGGGCCACGATCAGCTCGGCACCAGCGGCGGCCAGATGCTCGTCCCAGACGTCCAGCGTGGACAGATCCCCGCCGCGGCGGCCGGCCCCGGCCGACCGCGCCGACTTCAGTAATGTGTTGCGCTGCTTGAGGATCCGGTCGTAATCGGCCCGCACCCCGGCCATCCGCGGCGCCCGCATGGTGAGCACCTCGTCGAGAAACTTGCGTCGCTCCGACGGGTCGCCGCGAACCAGCGACAGGTCCTCCGGTGCGAACAGCACGGTGCGCAGCACCCCGAGGACGTCTCGCGCGCTGGTCACCGGCGCCCTGTTGATCCTGGCTCTGTTGGCCTTGCCGGCGGTGATCTCGACCTCGAGCAGCAGTTCCCTGCCGTCCGACACCACCGCGGCCCTGACGATCGCCTGGCCGGCACCGCGGCGGATCAGTGCGGCATCGGCGGCCACCCGGTGCGACGACAAAGTGGCCAGATAGCCGACTGCCTCCACCAGGTTCGTCTTACCGACCCCGTTGCGGCCGATCAGCACGTTGACGCCCGGCTGTAGCGGAACCTCGGCCGTCTCCCACGAGCGGAAGTCGCCGACCAAGAGATGACGGACATACATCTGGTCCATCCTCCTGCCGGTGAGTTGATTCAGCCCTACCGCTGCTCGATCCGCACCGACTCCGGCAGCGGAGCAACCTCGACCGGCGCTTATCAACGTCCCGGTTTTGGGACAGTTGTGACGGATGTCGTCAACTTCGTCAGCGCGATTGAAGTTGATAAGCGCCGGCGGCTAGGAAACGGGGACGGCGTCGGAGGAACCGGACTTGCCGATGGCATGCCCGCCGAACTCGTTGCGCAGGGCGGCCACCACCTTCATCGTCAGCGACTCGTCCTGTCTGGACGCGAACCTGGCGAACAGCGCCGCGGTGATCACCGGCAGTGGAATGGCATGCTCGATCGCCGCCTCGATGGTCCACCTGCCCTCGCCGGAATCCTGGGCATAGCCACGGATCCGCTCCAGCCCCGGATCCTTGGCCAATGCGTCGACCATTAGGTCCAGCAGCCAGGACCTGATCACCGTGCCCTGCTTCCAGGAAGCAAAGACGGCCTCCGGCTGCTTCACCATGGGCACGTTCTTGATCAGCTCGTAGCCCTCGCCGTAGGCCTGCATCATCCCGTACTCGATGCCGTTGTGGACCATCTTGACGAAGTGGCCGGCACCCGAAGAACCGGCATGCACGAAGCCGCAGTCGCCCTCCGGCTTGAGGGTGTCGAATACCGGCTGGACCGCCGCCACGGCGTCGTCCTCGCCGCCGCACATCAGCGCGTAGCCCTCTGTCAGCCCCCAGACACCGCCGGAGACGCCGCAGTCGACGAACTTGATGCCCTTCTTCGCCAGCTCGGCGAAGTGCAGCTGGTCGTCGGTGTAGCGGGAGTTACCGCCATCAACGATGATGTCGCCGGTCTCCAGCGAGTCGGCCAGGGTGGCGATGGTCTGCCGGGTCGGATCTCCGGACGGCACCATCACCCACACCGCGCGCGGCGCTTGCAGTGCGGCCACCAGCGCCTCGAGTGTGTCGACGTCGCGCTTGGACTTGGGGTCGCGGTCGTAGCCGACCACCTGGTGTCCGCCGCGGCGCAACCGCTCGGCCATGTTGGCGCCCATCTTGCCGAGGCCAATGAGTCCGATCTGCATGATGACCCTCCTAGATTGCTACCTGAATTCGTGCTGGTTGAGGTGTGGGCGTGCGTACCGATTGTTCCCCGTCACGCTGTGCTGCCCATCGCCAGCGCCTATCGCGAGCGGACAGCACTCTCAGCCGGGGAGGCGAGCCGGCATCACCAGGTAACGGTAGGACTCGTCGACCACGCCGTCGGTGGCCGGCTCGGTGGCAACTTCCTTGCCCTTGCCCTTGGCCTTGTTATCAGTGGCCGATTCCACCTGCAGCAGCAGGGCCGGCCGGCCGGGGGTGGTGAACGCCAGCCTTACCGTCTCGGTGCGTAGCACCCCGAGCCCGTCGATCAGGTAGCCGGGGTTGAACGCGATCAACAGCTCGGCGCCGTCGGCATCGACCTGCAGGTCTTCCTCGGCGCGGCCCTCGTCGTCGCCGCCGGCGGTGAGCGTCAGCAATCCGTCACTCACCTGCAGCCGCAGGTGGTGCCCGCGATCGGTCACCAGCGACACCCGCTTGATGGCATCTGCCAGATCGGCGACCGGCACGTCGACGGTGGTGGTCGATTCGTTCGGCAGCAGCGAGCGGTACTTGACGAACTCGAGATCCATCAGCCGCACAGTGGTGCGCCGGCCGGCGGACTCCAGACCCAGCAGTCCGTTGCCCAACGACAGGGTGACGGCCTTGCTGCCGCCGAGGGTCTTGGCCGCATCGGCCAGGGTGCGGGCCGGCACCAGCACGGCGGTGGACAGCGGGTCGGGGCCGGTCGGCACCCAGCTCAGCGTCCGGAGCGCCAACCGGAACCGGTCGGTGGCCGCCAGGGTGAGCGTTTCGCCCTCGATCTCGATGCGGATGCCGGTGGTCATCGGCAGCGCATCGTCACGACCAGCCGCGATCACGGTCTGTGCCACTGCCTCGGCGAGGGTGGCCGAATCGACGCTGCCGGAGGTTTCCGGCATCTCCGGCAGCGCCGGGTAGTCCTCGACCGGCATGGTCGGCAGGGTGAACCTGGCCGAGCCGCCGTGAATGCTGACCCTGGACCCGTCGACGGCGATGTCGACCGGCTTGTTCGCCGGCAACGAGCGGGTGATCTCGCTGAGTAGCCGGCCGCTGACCAGCACGTGGCCGCCAGACTCGGCGTCGACCGACACCTGCGCCCTGGTCGAGACCTCGTAGTCGAACCCGGCGACGGTAAGCACCGGCGGGGTCGCGTCGTCGATGGTCAGCAAGATTCCGCCGAGAACCGGTGCCGGCGGGCGGGCCGGCAGCGACTTGGCCACCCAGGCGACGGCGTCGGCGAGATCGTCGCGAGCGACGCGGAACTTCATCTCTGGTGCCTCCTGGGGGGCGGATCTCGCTGGGGCGCAAGGGGTTCGGTGATGGTGGGTGTTCCCCGATCATCGCCAGATGACGCGTGTCGGTCACCACGGATAGCCCGGTTGTGGGCTACCGCGAACTACGGCCGGGGCGTTCACCGTAAGGCCTCGGGAGGCTTCCGTCATCTCCGGGGTGTCCCGGAGTCGGCATCGCGACTGGGCGGGGCCAGCTCCCGTGGGGTCGGCGGCGCGCCTTGTCCCCAACTCTGGTCTTTAGTAGTTCTCTCAGAGAGATAAAACAAGCAGTAGTAGTAGGTCCTGTGGATTGTGTGGACAGGGGCTGTCCGGGCTGGCCCGACAGCGTGGCGTGGAATGGACACCGTGGGGACACCACTTGTCGGAGCCATGTCATTTGGTGGAGCACGGAGCCGGTGCCTGTGCACAACACATCCTGTCCAGCTGTTGTCCCCAGCTATCCACACAGTTATCCACACGATGTGTAAAGACTCTGTGGTCTGCGTCACCCTAACGAGTGAATCTTTCAGATCTCCGCTGATCAGGGGGTGATCAGCGGAGATCTGCGCAGAGCTGCTGGTCCGGCCGCGGGTTACCAGTTCCGGGTGACGCCGGGCAGGTTCCGCGGCAGCGGCACGTGGTGCGGGTGGTAGATGTACACGACACCGCCGGTTGATCCCTGCCAGACCTGCTCGAAGTTCTTTCGCGGGTAGATGGTCCGCACGTTGGCGTCGCTGTTGGAGGCGGGGTCGTTCAGGATCGGATCGCCACCGGCGGTGAAGCCGACGATCACCATCAGGTGGCCGTCGGTGGAGTAGCCGGCTCCTGGCAGCTCCGCCGCGGTGAACGACAGCGAGGTGATCACCGGGATGCCGGCCTTGATGAACTGCTCGACCTCGGCCAACGACCGCAACCTGGTGACGAAGGTGTCCAGCCCGAACGGGTGCGCGTAGGCGGCGTTGAACGGCCAGTTGCCCGAGCCGGCGTAGGTGTAGTCCCAGGTGTTGATGGCCGCGTAGTCGACCTGAGGGTCGCCGTTGGGGGCGTTGATCTTGGCCAGCTCACTCGGCGGGATCTGGTGGCCCTTGCCCCAGTACGACTGCACCATCGCGGTCGAGGTCGGCGAGCACCAGACCTCGCCGCCACCGCCGAATTGCGGGTACTCACCTGAGTGGATGTTCTGCGCATACGGCGGCACCGCCAGCTCGACCTGCTTGCCGAGGGTGAAGGTGCTGGTGACGCCCGAGTAGTCGGCCAGCGGTGCGTTGGTCATGGTGGTGATGCCGTCCAGCGTCGGCGAGGTGTGACGACCCTTCGGTCGCAGCAGGGTGACCTTGGTCTGATAGGCGACCGGCTGGTGGCCGGTCTTGGCCGAAAAGGTGTCGGTGTAGACGGTGGCGTTGGCGTCGCCCTGGCCGTCAAGTGAGGTGCGGTGGATGTCGCCGGCGGCGAAGTTGTTGCCGGAGGTCCAGCGGCCCATCACGTACCACTTGGTCCAGCTGCCGTCGGCGAGCCGACCGCGGAAGGTGGTCTCGACGTAGGTGCCGGTCGGTGTCCTGGCATTCCACGACGAGATCGACTCGTCGATCGGATAGCCGGTCTGCACCACCGGCGAGGTCCAGCTGCCGTACTCATAGGTCTTTGCGGTGCCGTCACCGAACGGGTCGGTGTAGGTGGTGGTCGGCAATCTGCCGAACGGCTTGACGGCCAGGCCGCCACCGATGGTCGGGATGAGGCCGCTCCAATGACCGGACAGGAAGCCGAGCAACGAGCTCCAGTGTTTGGTGGTGATCTTGGCGGCGGCGGTGTTCGACGGTGCGCTGGTGTGCGCGGGAGCGGCGGAGCTGGTCATCGCCGGCGCCACCAGTAATGCTGCTGCCGTCACGCAAATGCTGAGATTCATACCGAGGCGCCGAAACATATTTCCTCCATGGCTTGATGGTCCGCATATTTTCTACCAACTCGGGCCACAAGGGAACAGCACATCGCGCTATTGGCGAAAGTTTTTTGGCGGCCGTGGGCCGGTGGTGGCCGACAACGGGCGCAGGGCACGTCGACAAGGGTGAAACTGGGCCACGGCCAAGAGAAGTCGGTGCCCTAAGAGCGGCGAACCCGGTCCCGGACCCTGGCGGTGAGTGTCTGCACGGTGTCGTAGGTTTGTCGACGCTCGTTCATCTCACCGCGGATCTTCTTGTCGGCGTGCATCACGGTGGTGTGGTCGCGGCCGCCGAACATCTGGCCGATCTTGGGCAACGTCAGATCCGTCAGCTCACGACACAGGTACATGGCGATCTGCCTGGCACCGGCGATGGCCTTGGTCTTGGAGGGACCGCACATCTCGTCCAGGGTCAGCTCGAAATACTCGGCCGTCACCGCCATAATCGTCGGCGCATCGATGTCGTTGCTGGCGGCATCGCGGATCAGGTCCCGCAGCACGGTCTGGGCCAGCGCCAGGTCGATCGGCTGCTTGTTCAGCGAGCTGAACGCCGTCACCCTGATCAGTGCGCCCTCCAACTCGCGGATGTTGCGCTCGATGTGGGTGGCGATGAACTCGAGGACGTCGTCCGGCACCCTGATGCCGTCCTGCGCGCACTTCTTGCGCAGGATCGCGATCCTGGTCTCCAGTTCCGGCGGCTGAATGTCGGTGATCAGGCCCCACTCGAACCGCGTCCGCATCCGGTCTTCCAGGGTCTCCAGCCGCTTCGGCGGCGAGTCCGAGGTGATGACGATCTGCTTGTTCGCGTTGTAGAGCGTGTTGAAGGTGTGGAAGAACTCTTCCTGTGTGGATTCCTTGCCCTGCAGGAACTGGATGTCGTCGACCAACAGCACGTCGACGTCGCGGTACCGGCGCTGGAAGGCCACCTTGCGGTCGTCACGCAGCGAGTTGATGAAGTCGTTGGTGAATTCCTCGCTGGAGACGTAGCGCACCTTGATGCCGGGGAACAGTCGTTGCGCGTACAGCCCGATGCCGTGCAGCAGGTGAGTCTTGCCGAGCCCGGAATCGCCCCAGATGAACAGCGGGTTGTACGACCGGCCGGGTCCCTCGGACACCGCCACCGCTGCGGCGTGCGAGAACCGGTTGGAGGCGCCGATCACGAAGCTCTCGAAGTTGTACTTCTCGTTGAGCCGGGCCTGGCTGGCGTTCGGCGGCGGCAGGTCGCGGCGGCCGGTGTAGGTCGGCCAGATCTCGGTGACGGTGGCCAGCGCCTCTGCCTCTTCGTCGACGGTGTCCTCGCCGTCTCCGTCGGGGTCGCCGTCCTCCGGGCTGACGGCACCGTCGAAGGTGCTGGCGGCGCTCGGTGGATTGCCGGCAGCTGCGGTGCTGCGCGATGCGGAGCCATTTGTTGATGACGTCTGGACTGCGGCCTTGTCGGTCGGTGCGGCCGGTGCCGGATGGTTGCTGGTCGCCGCGTCACTGGCGATGGTGACGGCGAGGGTGATCTGCTTGTGCAGCAGGGTGGTGAGCACGCTGGTGATCGGCTCCCGGATGGCCTTCTCGAGGGTGTCTTTTGCGTAGCCGTTGGGCACCGACAACAGGGCCGTATTGCCGAGCATGCCGACCGGAAGTGCCAGCGACAGGCAGGCGCGATGCTGTTGAGACAGGTTGGCGGAAATGTCGGCGACTGCGGCCGGCCAGATCTCAGTTAGATCGTCCGCCACGTCGCGTGATTCCTCCCTGTTCATCCACGGGTGTCCGAATTCGACGCTATCGCTGCGAGCCTCATCCACATGAGTTGTCCACAAAGGTGGACAACTTGTTGGCGCGGATCGCCTCCCGGGTTAACGAACCTCGAAATCGATCTCGGGTCGTCCAGGGGGTGCCGGCCGACGCTAACAACTCGGGACGCATTCCCACAAGACCGACAACTGAGGCAAGGACCCCATTCGGCGTGTCGGAAGAAACTTTCATCGCCCCATCAGGGCACGTTGCGCACGGATCGGGTCGCTGCGATGGCTGGGCGTGACGCCGTTCCGGTGGTGAGACCACCCGAATGGATGGCGACCGCCTCTCGGCGAGCGTGAACAGGTCGGGCGGTCTTGTCGGCATGTACATCATCGACTCATCCCTCATCGCCCGATTGGGTTGACTGCTCGGCGTGTCCGAACTCGACGGTTAGTTTGACCGTCACGGGGGAGGTCCGTATTCTTGAGGAGCGCCTGGACCTACCCAGGCCGCTGTGTGCTGTCCGTCGATCATCACGTTGGTCGATGACGTCGAACGGCCCGCAGATCCCACCGGATTCGTCCGCGGACCGCAGAGCCGATCATCCCCGGATCTCTGCGGACAGTGCAGGCGAACCGAAGCTGTACCCAGCTGTTGTAGACAACGTGGAGATACGACCGTGAGCAAGCGCACCTTCCAGCCGAACAACCGTCGCCGGGCCAAGACACACGGCTTCCGGTTGCGTATGCGCACCCGCGCCGGCCGCGCCATCTTGGCCGCCCGCCGTCGCAAGGGCCGCGTCGAGCTGTCGGCCTGAGCCGACCCGGCGTCGGCGCAGGTCGCATGCTTCCCGCCGCGTCGAAGTTGCGGCGCTCGCAGGACTTCTCCACCGTGGTTCGTTCCGGACACCGCGGCGGTACCAGGCACCTGGTGGTGCACCTGTTCCGCGCTACCCGCACCGCCTCGGTCGAGGAGGCCTCGGTCATCGCTGCGCCGTCGGTCGTTCAATCGGTCGATGCTGCCGCACCGCACCCCTATCGAGCCTCGGCACCGCCGCGGGCAGGTTTTGTGGTGTCCACCGCTGTCGGTAATTCGGTGGTCAGGCATCGCGTCACCCGGCGGTTGCGTCCGCTGGTCAACGAACGGCTGCCGACCCTGCCGGCCGGCACCGATCTGGTGATCCGAGCGTTGCCGGCCGCGGCCACCGCCACCAGCAGTCAACTGGCCAGCGACCTGGATGCCGGACTGCGCGCCGCCGGCCGCAAGGCCGACAGGGCTGGTTTGATACCGACGCGTCAGCTATCTATCAGTTCGCCCTCGGACAGCTCGACGGCAGACGTGTCGACGGACGTCGTCTCGACGCGTGCCGACTCGAAGCATGCCAACTCGGTGGAAGGGACGCGGCAGTGATCGAGCACGCCAGCGTCCCCGTCCGGCTGCTGACCGGGCCGATCCGGTTCTACCAGCGGTTCATCTCGCCGGCGCTGCCGCCCACCTGCCGCTACTCCCCGACCTGCAGCGCGTATGCCGTCGAGGCGCTGCAGGTGCACGGCGCACTGCGTGGCAGCTGGCTGACGATCCGCCGGATCGGCCGCTGCCACCCATGGAGCAGGCGGGGTCACTTCGACCCGGTTCCGCCGGCCAGGCGGGCTGCCGTCCCGCCGGGTATCGGAGGGTCGGTCAGCGCCGTGACCGTGGCCGATGCCGCACTGTGGGAACCTGAGGGGTCGGCCGTGAGTTCAGTTAACGGCCTTGTCCGTGGCGGCGTTCGCACCAAGAGCGCCGTCACACAGTCCGAATCTCGTCCGCCCGATACCCGCCAGCACAGCGCGCGCCGCGATGCGCCGCCCATCGACAACTCAGCCGGGAGCCGACTCGCGTGACCTTCAATCCGTTCAGCCTCGACTACCTGTACTACCCGGTGTCCGGGATCATGTGGGTCTGGCACAAGGTGTTCGGTGCCGTGCTCGGCGCGAACAACGCCTGGGCCTGGGTGCTGTCGGTGATTTTCCTGGTCTTTACGCTGCGGGCGATCCTGTTCAAGCCCTTCATGAAGCAGATGGAATCGCAGCTGAAGATGCAGGCCGTCCAGCCGCAGATGAAGAAGCTGCGCGCCAAGTACAAGGACGACAAGCAGCGGCTCACCGAAGAAATGATGAAGCTGAACAAGGAGGCGGGGGTCAACCCGATCGGCGGCTGTCTGCCGGCGCTGATCCAGGCACCGGTGTTCATCACGCTGTTCCACGTGTTGCGGATGTTCCAGCCGATCCCGGACGGCAAGGGCGGCTTCACCTTCCGCGACAACGTGTACTTCTTCGGCGCCACCGATGTGCACAGCTTCGGGTTCGCCAAGTTGTTCGGTGGTGCTCCGCTGTCCAGTTCGATGACGATGCCACTCGCTCAGCTCCAGCACATGGCGGGCGACAGGGCCACCATCATCTGGGTCGGCGTTCCGTTGTCCATCCTGGCCGGCATCGCCACCCACCTGACCAGCCGTCGCTCGGTGAACAGGCAGCTGGAGATCAATCCAGAGGCGGCGGCCGGCGGTCAAGCCGCGATCATGAACAAGCTGATGATGTGGGGATTCCCGCTGTTCGTGGTGGTAGGCGGACCATTCTTCCCGCTCGCGATCCTGTTCTACTGGCTGGCCAACAACTCCTGGACCTTCGGGCAGCTGTGGGCAGTGCACCGGTTGCAGGACAAGCGCAAGGCGGTGACGGTGACCCTCGACGAGGAGAAGAAGGAAGCACTGCGCTTCTCCAAACCGGCGCCGGGCGCCAGGCCGCTGCCGGGGATGAAGCCGGCGGTCGGGGCGAAACCGAACCTGGCTAAGGACAACGGGGCGTTCGGTTACTTGGACACCACCGCCAACACGGACGTCGATGATGATGACGACGACGACGACGTCGGTGCCGGGGAGACCTTGCCGGCCGGGATGACGTCGGACGCCAGCAGACCAGGCGTCAAACCCGCCGGTGCGAGGGTGAGCCCAGGGCAACGCCCGAAGTCTACGGCCGGTAGCCGCCCGCAGGGCAACCGGAACAGACCAAGCTCGAAGAAGAAGAAGAAGCGATAACTGCCCGGACGCGTCCGATTCGTCACCGGCAGGCGGCTGGAGTGGGCGTAGTGCACAGACCGATGGATCCGGCCGGTCCGGGTTCGCCACAAGAAGGACGAATAATGACTGAACACTCCACCTCAGTAACCTCAGCGGCGCCGCAGGCTTCCGATGGTGCGGCTGTCTCGGCTGATGGGGCTATCGCAGATGCGGTGGCCGCGGATGCGGCCGCGGATGAGCCCACCACTGATGTGACGGTTGCTGATGTCATGGTTGCTGATGTCAGCGATGCGCCGTCGGCGGCCGACGAGTTGAACAGGTCGGCGGTCGACAGCGTGCAGGCACTGGAGGATCCGGCCGCCCCCGCCCCCACCGCTAGCGACGGTGACCCGGCTGCGGACGGTGAGGCAGCCTCCGGCGATGCTGATGATGCTGATGATGCTGATGATGCTGATGATGCGGCCGCCGATGAGGGCGCGACGGACGAGAGTGCCGGCACGAACGGCGCGAGTAGCACCATGGGATCCAGGCGCGCGCCAGCGCATGAGCAGCTGGTCGCCGAGGGTGACGCCGCCGGCGATTACCTGGAACGACTGCTGGACATCCTCGACTACGACGGCGACATCGACCTGGACGTCGAGGGCGAGCGGGCCGTGGTGTCGATCGTTGGCGCCGGCGACGACATCGAGAAGCTGGTCGGCGATCGCGGCGAGGTGCTGGAGGCGCTGCAGGAGCTGACCAGGCTGGCGGCCACCGCCGAGACCGGTCAGCGGTCCAGGCTGATGCTGGACGTTGCGGGGTACCGGGCGCAGCGGCGCACCGAACTGGCCGCGCTCGGCGCCCGCACCGCCGAGGATGTGCTGGAATCGGGCGAGCCGGTCCGGTTGGCGCCGATGAACCCGTTCGAGCGGAAGATCGTGCACGACGCGGTCGCCGTCGTCGACGGGGTCAGCTCCGCCAGCGAGGGCGAGGAGCCCCGTCGCCGGGTCGTCGTCAGCGCCGGCTGACCCCCCAACTTCGCGGGTTCTATGGTTGTTATGGCCATGATTCCTGCCCATAACCGCCAGAGCACCCGCGAAGTCCGGACTTCGCGGGTCGGTTGGTTGTTTTGAGCGCTGACCCCGAGGAGGATGCTGCCCTCGAAGCGGAACCAGTGGCCGTCGGCGAGCTGTTCGGTGACCGGGCCGAGCTGGCCCGACGGTATGTCGCGTCATTGGCGGCCGACGGGGTGCTGCGCGGGCTGATCGGTCCACGGGAGACCGGGCGGCTGTGGACCCGTCATGTGCTGAACTCGGTTGTTGCCGCTCCCCTGCTGCCGGTCGGCGGTTCAGTGGTCGACGTCGGATCCGGGGCCGGGCTGCCCGGCATACCGCTGGCGATCGCCAGACCGGACTGCACGCTGATCTTGGTCGAGCCGTTGCTGCGCAGGACCGTCTACCTGGCGGAAATCGTTGCGGCACTTGGACTTTCAAACGTCAGGGTGCTGCGAGGGCGGGCCGAAGACGTGATCGGCAGCCTCGGCGAGGGTGCGAAGGACGGCGCCGACGTGGTGACGTCACGGGCCGTTGCACCGCTGGGCAAGCTGGCCCGCTGGTCGGTACCGCTACTGCGCGTCGGCGGAAAGTTCTTGCCGCTCAAGGGATCCAGCGCCCCCGACGAGATTTCCAGGGACGGTGCCGAACTGACCGCGGTGGGCCTCGGTGCCGCAGAGGTGCTCGAGGTCGGTGGCGGCATCGTCGACCCGGTGACGTTTGTGGTCCGGGCCGAGCTGCAGCGTCGGGTGCGCCCACCGGCAGATCGGTCGGGACCACCGCGCAAACAACGTACCCCCGGACGAGCTCGCCCGGCCGATTGAGCCGCCGGACGAGCTCGCCGGCCGAATGAGCACCTGTTGCATGGAATGGGCAGCTGAAGCTTCTGTTGCTCATTCCTTATCGGTGCTGCTCATTTCGAGCACAGATCATGGGCAGCCAACTCGACATCCTTGTGCCGCCACTCCGAGGCGCGATAGACGCAGGCGATCAACGCCGTCCTGTGCACCCGGCGCAGATCGCCGACGACGAAGGCGTACCGCGCCTTGGTTTCGTCGGTGGCTCCCTCGGTGAGGCCGAGATGCCAGCCGGCGTACTCGTCCCAACTGTGAGTCGACAGGTAGGCGTTCTGCGCCTCGGCGTCCGGCTGCTCGGTGCCCCAGTCGCTGTCCAGCACATACTGCCGCTTGTCGATGAGCCCGCGCACGTGAACCACAGCATCAGGGTTCACCAGGTACTTCGCCATGTCGACACCAGCCCTTCCACCTCAGTCCCCCTTCACGTTGACGATCTGCCGCAGGGTGTGAGTCACCGTCACCAGGTCGGCCGCGTCCCGCATCACCACGTCGATGTCTTTGTAGGCCTGCGGGATCTCATCGAGAAACTCCTTCGACCCGGACCACTCGCTGCCGTCCATCGACGCCACCAGCTGGTCGTAGGTGAAGGTCCGGGTGGCCTGTCGCCGACCGTATTCCCGACCGGCACCATGAGGTGACGAGTTCAGCGCCAGGCGATTCCCAAAGCCCTGCACCACATACGAGCGAGTACCCATCGACCCCGGGATCAAACCCGGCGTCCCTGCGCTGGCATCGATGGCGCCCTTTCGGGACAGCGACACCTTTTTCCCGAAGTGCGTCTCGCTGTTGGTGTAGTTGTGGTGGCAGTTGATGCGCTCCAGCGCCGTGACGGGTGCGCCAACCCAGCGGGAGAAGCAGCCGATCACCCTGTCCATCATCTCCTCGCGGTTCAGCAGGGCGAATTGCTGGGCCCAGCGCAATTCGCGGATGTATGCCCAGAACTCATCGTCACCCTCGACCAGGTAGGCAAGATCCGGGTCGGGAAGGGTGATCCATCGCCGTGCGCATTGCCGCCGGGCCACCCCGATGTGATGGGTGGCGATCTTGTTCCCGACGCCGCGGGAACCCGAGTGCAGGAACAGCCAGGCGTGGCCCTGCTCGTCAAGGCTCACTTCGATGAAGTGGTTGCCGGGCCGAGTGTTCCGAGTTGAAGCTCCCAGTTCCGGGCGTACGCGGCGGGATCGAATCCGGCGACGCCGACGGCAGTGCGCAGCGACGCGATCCGCTCGACGGTGTGCTTACGGCTGACGTCCTGGTTGTAGACGCCGGCCGACAGCGGCACCGCCGCCTCGATCGCCTCCCGCAGCGGCTTACGGTCCGTCGGCAGGTCGGCCGCGGTGAACTGGGTGCGGACCGCGATCATGCCGCAGCCGATGTCCACCCCGACGGCGGCCGGCATGATAGCGCCGAGGGTCGGCAGGACGGCTCCGACGGCGCAACCTTTGCCGAGGTGGGCATCCGGCATCAGCGCGACATGCGGGTAGATGAACGGCATCTGGCTGGTTCGCTGCCCCTGCGCGCGCGTCTGGTCCTCGAGGATGCTTGGCCCAGTTCATGAATCGCTTGGCGATCTGCTGCATTTCGTCCTACCCCCTGTCGATGGCCGCGGCCACTCCCGATGACCGGGGTCGCTGTCGCGCCAGTGCACCACAGCGGCCGCCGCGCAGCACTGGGTTATTGCCCACCGCTGGTAATTCGGTCAAAGCAGACAATCGAGCGACTCAGCCGCGGACGTTAGCGGTTCGCGAGGGTGACGACGTCGTTCAGCTGACGGCGGGCGACGTCGACATCCGGCGCCGGGAACATGCTGATGCTCATCACCCCTTCGGCCTCCATCGCCTCGATATAGGCGTGCGCGTCGTCCAGCGTGCCGATGGCCCCGATGCGCTGCCACCAGTCCGCCGGCATACCCACCAGCCCGTCCGCGCCCTTGGCGGCGTTGAGGTCCACCAGCTCGGAGTAGAAGGACAGCTTCGTCAGGGTGGGATGATCGCCACCCAGCAGCTCCGACAGGAACGGGGCAATGTCCCGGTAGGCCTCCTCACGAGTGGCGGCGAGGCACATGACGCCGAAGCAGCGGATCTGGAATTCGTCGTCGGCGTTGCACTGCTCACGCGCCCATCGGACATAGTCGGGCGAGCAGGGCGCGTCCAGCAATACGCCGTCCGCGGCGCGACCAGCCGACGCCAGTGAGCGCGGACCGCGGACGCCGGCGGCCACCGGCGGCACCGGGCTCGGTGGCTGATCAAGCGTGACATTGTCGAGCACGACGTAGCGACCCTGCACACTCACCGTCTCCCCTGCCAGCAACTGCTTGACGGCGACGATCACTTCTTCCAGCGCCGTCACCGGGGAAGCCGGCCGGACGCCCATCTGCTCCATCCAGCTCTGAATGCCATGTCCGATGCCCCCGACCACCCTGCCGGGACCCATCCCCGCCAGGGTGGCGATCTCCATGGCGGTGATCGGAGCAGTTCTGGCCACCGCCGGCAGGATGCCCAGCCCGACCGTCAGCCTTTCGGTGACCGAGAGTGCCGCGGCGGCCAATGGTGGCGCCGTGGTGAAGAAGCAGTCCTCGATGAACCACATCTCGTCGACCCCACCCTCCTCGAGCCGGCGGGCGAACCCGGTGACGGCGGACGGTGGGAAGGTCCGATTGAAGCACATTCCAATGGCAGCTTGACCTGCGCTGAGTGTGGTCATCGGTCCACCCTATGAGCACTGCCCGACAGTCCGGACGGTGATGCGATGTTTCACGTG
>JALYVF010000259.1 GCA_030853385.1 Actinomycetota bacterium
GTCCAGCACACCGGTGACAACCTCACCGGTGAGGGCGAAGGCGACGACGAGGCGATCAAGGTCGGGATCGCCGCGGTGCCGGCGGACATCGACAAGATCGTGTTCACCGTGTCGATTTATGACGCGGAGCAGCGCGCTCAGGCGTTCGGGCAGGTCCGCAACGCGTACATCCGGGTCATCAACGACGCCAACGGCCAGGAGCTGGCCCGGTACGACCTGACCGAGGACGCGTCGACCGAGACCGCGATGAACTTCGGCGAGCTCTACCGCAACGGCGCCGAGTGGAAGTTCCGGGCCGTCGGGCAGGGTTACGCCTCCGGCCTGGCCGGCATCGCCCAGGAGTTCGGCGTCGCCCTTTGATCCCCTCCAAGCCGCTTATCAACTTCTGTCGCGCTTATCAAAGTCGCGGATTTGTGACTGGTGGGACAGGAGTCATCGACTTTGTCAGCGGGAACCAAGTTGATAAGCGCCGGGGGCGGGGGGATTACTGGGCCTTGGAGATCGAGGACATGTTGAAGCCGTCGACGCGGATGGCCGGCATGGCGCTGCGGGTGAACCAGTCGCTCCACTCGCGGGACAGGCACCGCTTCGTGCCGCCGATGTCGGACCCGCGCCGCAACACGTCCAGCGGCGACATGTTGAACCGGAAGTTGTTGACGGCGGCCGTCACCTCGCCGTTCTCCACCAGGTAGACCCCGTCGCGGGTGAGGCCGGTCAGCAGCAGCGTCATCGGGTCGACCTCGCGCAGGTACCACTGCGAGGTCACCAGCAGCCCGCGCTCGACTCCGGCGACCAGGTCGTCAATGCCGCGCGACTCGTCGCCGCCGCGCAGCACCAGATTGTCGCCACCGGGGGTGAACGGCTCGCCGAACTCGGCCGCCGACGCCCTGGTCTGCAGCAGCGCCGAGACGGCGCCGTCGGCGATCACCGAGGTGCGGCCGAGGTCGATGCCGTTGTCGAACACGGATGTTTCTTCGCTGGATGACGAGGTCACCAGGAACGGTGCGCTCTGGATGCCCGGCTCGGCCGGGTCGGTGTACAGCCGCAGCGCCCGGTCGGAGATCCGCTCGCCGATCTTGGTGCCGCCGTCGGCCGCCGAGAACACCGACCTGCCCTCGTGCGCCGGCCTGGCACCGGCGCTCCAGGCCAGGTACACCATGAAGTCGGCGACCGAGGTGGGCGGCAGCACCGTGTCGTAGCGACCTGGTGCCAGCTCGACGGTGCGGTCGGCCCAGCCGAGGCGCTGGGTGAGCCCGGTGGCCATCGCCTGCACATCGACGTCGGTGAAGTCGGCGGTGCCGCTGCCGGCCCACGACGAGCGTTGCAGGTCGGACGATTTCGCGTTCACCTCAAGCGTTCCGGTCGGCTGCACCCAGCGACGGCGCAGGCCGGTCGACGAGCCGAGGTAGCTGGTCGTCAGCTGGTGCCTGGCGAAGCCGTAGAGCAGCCGGTCGGCGGAGCGGGCGTCGTCGAAGGAGGCGGACAGTCCGGTCAGCAGTGGCGAGAAGACCTCGAATGTCGGCTCCGGCGCGGCCCGCCCGAAGCCGTCGTCGGCACCGCCCGCTACCAGCGGTTGGGCGTCGCGGGCCGGACCGGATTCGGCGGCGGACCTGGCCGCCGCCTCAGCTGCTCTGACGACAGCGCCGATCCCCGCTGCCGAGGTGGCGTCGACCGCGGAAGCGGCAACCGTACCGGCCGCCTGACCGTGCACCGCCACCACGAACCAGTGCAGCGAGCTGGCCAGCCCCGAGGTGGTGACGGTGTTGTTGGCCCAGCGGACGTTCGCCTCGCCGGTGCTGTGCACCACCACGATGCAGCCGTCCGACCTGGCGGCCGCCAGTGCCGTCTCGATCACCTGTTGCGGCGCAAGCACTTCCGTCACCTGATGTCCGGCCGTCCCGCTGACTGTCATTTCGATCCCTCTTCGACGGCGTTGAGAACGGAGATGCCGCGGAATCTGGCGCTCGGACAGCCGTGCGAGACGGCGGCCACCTGGCCAGGCTGGCCCTTGCCGCAGTTGAAGGCGCCGCCGAGGACGAAGGTGTGCTGACCGCCGACGGCATCCATCGCGCCCCAGAAGTCCGTAGTCGTTGCCTGATAGGCGACGTCCCGGAGCTGGCCGGCCAGCTTGCCGCCGGAGATCTTGTAGAACCGCTGGCCGGTGAACTGGAAGTTGTAGCGCTGCATGTCGATCGACCACGACTTGTCGCCGACCACGTAGATGCCGTTATCGACGCCGGCGATCAACTCGTCGGTCGACCCGCCGGACGGATCCGGCTGCAGCGAGACGTTGGCCATCCGCTGGATCGGGTTGTGTTCGGGAGAATCGGCATACGCGCATCCGTTCGAGCGGTCCAGCCCGAGCCGGTGGGCGAACACCCGATCCAGTTGGTAGCCAACAAGTGTGCCGCCGGAGATCAGCTCCCACTGCTGGCCGGCCACTCCGTCGTCGTCGTAGCCGACGGTGGAAAGCCCGTGCGGCACCGTGCGATCGCCGGTCACGTTCATCTTCTCCGACCCGTACCGCAGCGCTCCCAACTGATCGGGAGTAGCGAACGACGTCCCGGCATAGGACGCCTCGTAGCCGATGGCCCTGTCGTACTCGGTGGCGTGCCCGATCGATTCATGGATGACGAGCCACAGGTTCGACGGGTCGATCACCAGGTCGTACGTCCCGGCAGTCACCGACGGCGCCTTCAGTTTCTCGGCCAGAGTCTCGGCCATTACCGGGATCTCGCTATCAAAGTCCCAGCCGAAATCTCCGCTGCCGTTCGTCAAATACTCGTAGCCGCGACCGACCGGCGGTGCCAGCGTCCGCATCGACTCGAACGATCCGGTGGAACTGTCGACGGCGACGGCCTCCAGCGACGGTTCCAGCCGGACCCGCTGCTGGGTGGTGATACTGCCGTCGGTGTCGGCGTAGAACTTGTTCTCCTTCACCTGCAGCAGACCTGCCGTGGTGTGCGCGACCCCGTCACTGGCCAGCAGTCGCTCGGAGCGGTCCAGCAGCAGCGCCAACCGATCCGAGACGGGCACCTCGAACGGGTCGACGGTGTAGTCGGAGATCCAGCTGACGTCGGCATACACCGGCTCCGCCGCTCGCTCCACCCGCTCGTCGACCACCCCGGCCAGCGCCCTTGCCACCTCGACGGCGCGGCCGGCGGTGGTCGCCGCGGCGTCGGGGGTGAACACAAACCCGGAGGCGAACCCCCACACGCCGTCGACGATCACCCGGACCGCGTAGCCCACATCGGAGGATTCCGACGCGTCCTGCACGGCGGTGTCCCTGATCTGCAGGCTGCCGGTGCGCAATCGTTCGCACCGGAAGTCGGCGAAGGACGCGCCGGCTGCGGTGGCCGCCGACATCCCGGCATCAGCCAGGATGCGCAGCGGCAGGGCGAGGAACTCGGGGTCGATGGAGCTGTGCGTCGTTGCCACCGGCCCACCCTAGTTCCGGCGGCAACGCGCCGTCCCGGCCGGTCGCCGCTAGCGTTGGGCCATGTCGTCGGAGCCGCTGGAGATCCACGTCATCGCCGACGCCACCGGCGATACCGCCGCCAGAGTGGCCCGCGCGGCGCAGGTGCAGTTCACCACTCATCCGGTGCGCATCGTCCGGCATCCGCGGATCATGACCGCCGACGGGCTGCGGCGAGTCTTCGAGAGCCTCGACCATCGACCAGGCGTTGCCGTCTACTCCACCCTCGTCGATGACGGTCTCCGCGAACTCGTCACCGAGTTGTGCAACACCATGCAGATCCCGCACGCCGATCTGCTCGGACCGGCGATGGACGCACTGGAAGCAGCCAGCGGCGACCGGGCCGAGCGGGTGCCGGCCAGGCTGGTCGGGATGGACGCCGACTACTTCAAGCGCATCGCCGCGATGGAGTACGCCGTGAAGAACGACGACGGACAGTTCCTCGAGGGCCTTGACGACGCCGACATCGTGCTGATCGGGGTCTCCCGCACCGGCAAGACACCACTGTCGATGTACCTGGGATACCTCGGCCACAAGACCGCCAACATTCCACTGGTGCCCGGAATCCCGCCGCCAGCAGAGCTTTTCACCGTTGACCGACGCAAGATCATCGGTCTCACCATCGATCCGCAACGGCTGGCCGCCATCCGGGGACGGCGGGTCAAGGCGCTCGGCGTGCGCACCAGCAAGGACGGCTACGCAGAGCTCAACAAGATCTACGACGAACTCGACGAGATCCGGGCGATCCAACGCCGACTCGGCTGCCCGGTGATCGACACCACCAACGTCGCGCTCGAGGAAGCAGCCGGCCGGGTTATCGAATTGATCGAGGAACGACGCATCACACCAACCACCACAGCTGTGACGACCGAGGAGACACCGTGACCAGCACCGAGCGCTACCTCTACGACCTGGCGGACGGCGACGCGTCGATGCGGTCGCTGCTGGGAGGCAAGGGCGCCAACGTCGCCGAAATGATGCGGATCGGCATAACGGTGCCGGACGGATTCACCGTCACCACCACCGCCTGCGTCGCGGCGATGAACAACGGCGGCCAGTGGCCGGCGCAGCTGTGGGATGACATCCGGCAGTCGCTCGCCCACCTCGAGGAGCGGACCGGCCGCCGGCTGGGCGCCCCCGACACACCACTGCTGGTATCGGTGAGATCCGGTGCCGTGCACTCGATGCCGGGGATGATGGACACCATCTTGAACCTCGGCATCAGCGATCAGTCGGTGGATGCGCTGGGCGCCGAGGCGGGCAATCCGCGGTTCGCCTGGGACGCCTACCGGCGGTTCATCCAGATGTACGGCGAGGTGGTCGAGACCGTTCCAGGCCACCTCTACGAAGATGCGCTGGCCGCGCTGAAGTCCGACCGCGGCGTCGGCACGGACACCGAACTCACCGAGCAGGATTTGCGAGCGCTGGTGCGGACCTACCTGGCGTTGTCCCGCGAGCACATGGGCGAGGAGCTGCCCACCGACCCGATCGAGCAGCTGCGGCGCAGCATCGACGCGGTGTTCCGGTCCTGGCTGAACCCGCGGGCCGACGTCTATCGCAGGGCCAACAACATCCCCGCCGACCTCGGCACGGCCGTCAACGTGATGCAGATGGTGTTCGGCAACCGCGGCGACACCTCTGCTACCGGCGTGTGTTTCACCAGAAACCCGGCCACCGGGGCGAAGGAGCTGTACGGCGAGTTCCTGGTGAACGCGCAGGGCGAGGACGTGGTCGCCGGCATCCGTACCCCAAAGCCGCTGGCCGAAATGGAAAGCGTGCTGCCGACGGCCTACCAGCAGTTGCTGGACACCATGACGCGGCTGGAGCGGCACTACGGCGACATGCAGGACATCGAGTTCACTGTCGAGGACGGCACCCTGTATCTGCTGCAGACCAGAAGCGGCAAGCGGACGGCGTCCGCGGCGCTGAAGGTGGCTCGCGACCTGGTGGACGAGGGCGTCATCGACGAACGTGAGGCGCTGCGCCGGATCGAGCCGTCACAGCTGGACCAGCTGCTGCACCCCCGCATCGATCCGGAGCACGGGTTGACGCCATTGACCAAGGGGCTCAACGCTTCTCCCGGTGCGGCTGTCGGCCGGTTGGTCTTCGACGCCGTCACCGCCGAGCGGCGCGGCAAGACCGGCGACGCGGTGGTGCTGGTGCGCTGGGAGACCACGCCGGACGACATCGCCGGCGTCATCGCCTCGCAGGGCGTACTGACCGCTCACGGCGGGATGACGTCGCATGCCGCCGTCGTCGCCCGTGGCATGGGAAAGCCTTGTGTCGCAGGAGCTTCGGCGATCAAGATCGATGCCGCGAAGAAGACCCTGACGATCGGCGACACCATCCTGGGCGAGGCCGACACCATCACCCTCGACGGGTCGACCGGTGAGGTGTTCGCCGGCTCGATGGAGCTGGTGCCGCCGCAGGTGAACGCGGACTTCCAGGCCATCGTCGGCTGGGCGGACAGCATCCGGCGGATGCAGGTGCGCGCCAACGCCGACACCGGCGAGGACGCGGCCAAGGCACGGGAGTTCGGCGCCCAGGGCATCGGGCTGTGCCGCACCGAGCACATGTTCATGGACGAGTCCCGGCTGCCGGCCGTGCGCCGGATGATTCTGGCCGGCGACGAAGCGGCGCGGGAGGCGGCGCTGGCAGAAATCCTGCCGATGCAGCAGTCCGACTTCGAGGCCATCTTCTCCGCGATGACGGGTCTGCCGGTGACCATCAGGCTGCTCGACCCGCCGCTGCACGAGTTCCTGCCGAACCGCCTCGATCAGGCCCTGCTGGTGCAGCGGCTGGAGCTGCAGGGTGGGGCTGACGAGGGCGCTACCGCCGAACTGGCCGAGGCCAAGGCGCTGCTGGCCAGGATCAACTCGCTCACCGAGCAGAACCCGATGCTCGGCACCCGAGGCGTTCGGCTGGCGCTGATGTACCCGGAGATCGCGGTGATGCAGGTCCGCGCGATCGCCAGGGCGGCGCTGGCCGTCAAGGGCCGCGGCAGCGATCCGCAGGTGGAGATCATGGTGCCGCTGGTGGCCTATGCCGAGGAGCTGCGCCGGATGCGGGAGCTGATCTCCGAGACGATGGCCGACGAGCTGGAGGCTGCCGGCGGTGCTGAGCTGCCGTACACCATCGGCACCATGATCGAGTTGCCACGGGCGGCGGTGGTGGCCGATCAGATCGCTGAATACGCCGACTTCTTCAGCTTCGGTACCAACGATCTCACCCAGACCGGCATCGGCATCTCCCGTGACGACGCGGAGGGCGCATTCCTGGCTGCCTACGTGGACAACGACATCGTGCCGTCGAACCCGTTCGCCAGCATCGACCAGGACGGCGTCGGCGCTCTGGTGGCGATGGGCACCGAGCGCGGCCGCTCGGTGAAGCCGGACCTGAAGGTGGGCGTCTGCGGCGAACACGGTGGCGATCCGGCCTCGATCGGGTTGTTCGAGAAGATCGGCCTGAGTTATGTGTCCTGCTCTCCCTACCGGGTTCCGATCGCCAGGTTCGCCGCGGCGCTGGCGGTGCTCAAGCAGGAGGACGCGGACACGGCCGGGCGGTGATGAGCAGCAGTTCTGTGCAATGAGCAGCTGAACCTTCGGCTGCTCATTGCAACTGGGTGCTGCCTATTTGTCCGCGTCGCCGAGCAAACGAACGCTCGCCCGCGGCCAGCTGCTATCCACCGCCAGCCATGACGAGCCGACGGCGATGATGGATTACCTTGTCGCCCATGGCGTTCCGGCAGCGCAGGTGGTGCGCGACTATGCCGGTTTCGACACCTATGACTCGTGTGTGCGGGCGAAGAAGATCTTCGGGGTGACGAAAGCGTTGGTGGTGACGCAGACCTACCGCCTGCCGCGGGCGGTGTTCCTGTGCCGGCAGGCAGGGATCGACGCCACCGGGGTGGCCGATCCGCACCCAGCGGACCCGGTCGGGCTGGTCTTCACCGGGCGCGAGATCTCAGCATCGGTGGAGGCCGGCTGGGACGCCAGCTGGCAACCGAACCCGAAGTTCCTCGGCAACACCGAGACCTCGCTGAGCGCCGCCGTCGGCCGCTGATCGGCCGGCCACCACCTTCTTGCCGTTGCCGGTCGGCGGCAGCCTGATGCCCGACCCGGTTCAGTGCAGGTTGTCGATCTCCAGCTCCGGAAGATCGCCGGCCGGTACGAAACCGAAAACCTTGCCATAGAAGAACAGTTCGCTCTCGGTGGCGTCCTTCACGGTGTCGGCCATCCGGAAGCCGTGACCCTCGCCGTCGTAGACCTTGAGCGCAACGGGCTGACCTTTGACCCGCACTGCGTCGGCCATCTCGATCGATTGGGCAGGCGGTACCACCTTGTCGTCGGCGCCCTGCAGCACCAATAGGGCACAGTCCAGCTGGTCGACGTGATGGATGGGCGAGCGGTCGAGGTAGACCTGCTTGTCCTGCGGATAGGCACCGACCAGCCCGTCGAGGTAGCGCGACTCGAACTTGTGGGTGTCGGTGGCCAGCGCCTCGAGGTCGCCGATGCCGTACTTGCTAACGCCGGCTCCAAAAGTGTTGCGGAAGGCCAGCGCTGCCAGTGTCGTGTAGCCACCGGCACTGCCGCCGCGGATCGCCAGTCGCTGCGCGTCGACCCGTCCCTGCTCGACCAGAAACGTTGCACCGGAACAACAATCATCGACGTCGACGACTCCCCAATTGTCCTTGAGTCGCTCCCGATACGGGCGTCCGTAGCCGGTACTGCCGCCATAGTTCACATCAAGCACCGCGAAGCCACGGCTGGTCCAATACTGCAACGACAGCGACAGGCCGGGCGACGACGCCGACGTCGGCCCCCCGTGCGAGAGCACGATCAGCGGCGGACGGTCCGCGGCAGGTGCGGCCGCGTCAGGATTGGTCGGCGGGTAGAAGAACCCTTGCGCTTCGGCACCGTCCGGCGTCGGCCAGCTGATCGGCTCTGCGAGCGAGAAGTACCGTGGGTCAACGCTTTCGGCCACAGTACGCTTGATCTCGGTGAGCGTGCCTTGCTGATCGATCCGCACCAGCGCCGACGGCCGGTCGCGGAAGCCGGCGATCAGCAGCACACTGTTGCCGTCGGCGGCCAAGTGGTTGACCGCCGCCAGCTCGACGTCGAGATCGGTCGCCGTGAACTGGTCGGGCGGTGCAGGACGCGACTCACCGGCAGGCTGATCGCCGATTGACGGGCCGGCGCCGTTCCCGTGCGCGGCGCCGACCGGAGTGAGCCGCACCAACGCCATTCCTGCTGGTTCGTGGCGCGCAATCACGATGCTGCCGTCGCCAGTCTGGGTCCAGCCGCGATCACCGAAAACCCAGGCAGGGCCGGCACAATCGGCGTTCACCGGATACACGTTCTGGCCATCGACGTGCAGGTTCCAGAATCCGCTGCGGTCCGAACACCAGGCCAGCCGGCCATCTGCCAGCCAGCCGATATCGGCGATGGACACACCCGGTCCGCCATCCACCTGATGGGCATCGGAGTTCTCGGCGTCGCCCACCCAGAGGGTGGACGAGTCCCACGGCATGTTCGGGTGCTCCCAGGTGTACCAGGCCACCCGGTGCCCGTCGGGCGACAGCCGGGCCGAGGACACGAAGTCGTGCCCGTCCACCAGGATGTCGCCCTCACCCTCACCGTCCAACTCGAGACTGACGATGGTGTTGGCACATTCGCCGTCCCGTCGATGGTCTTCGCGGACGCACAGCAGCCGGCGCCGAGGCAGATCCAGCTCCAGATCGGCGTACCGCAGCACCCGACCCGGCAGGTCTGGGGTGAGGGGACGAGGAGCCTCGTCACCGTCGATCAGATACAGCCGGCCATCGGCGAAGTTCGAGAACACCACCACCGAGTCGGCCACCGCATAGGCACCCCCGCCGTACTCGTGCACGCCGTTGCGGACATTGAAGGGTGCTGGCGTCACCTCGACGACGGTGGCGTCGCCCGCGGTGCTATCGGCGCGGACCAGCACCGTGCGGCCCTGCTCGCTCGGGCGCGATTCTAGCCAATAGACGGCAGCGTCGTCCGGCCCGTCGGCGGCGTTGATCGGCCAGTCGGCCGGAGTCGGCGCGGCGAGTCCGACGGAACCGCCGGTCAGTAGCTCGGTGTCGATCGGCGACGGCCAGCAGCCATAGGGCAGCACGGGCGTCTTGGGCGCAGATTTCTCAGCAGTCACCTGTTTGTTCTACAGGGGCGTGGCAACAGGCTCGTCGCCAGATCGGGCAAACCGGTTTCCGGACGCCCTGTTCGCCTATCGAGCGAGGAGTCTGTTGCGGGAGCTAGCTCAGCTCTGCACACCTAGTGTCGCCGCCAGTCCAGCTCGGCCGGCGTTGGTGATGCGCACCGCCCGCTGCTGCGGTACCCGCTCGATCCAGCCTCGATCGACGAGGGCGCGGCACAGCTCGGCGCCCAGCTGGCCGGCCAGGTGATGCCGCTGCTCCGTCCAGTCGACGCAGAACCGCAACGGTGGCCGACCGGTGCGGCCGGCAGCGAGGATGGCCGCGTCGATATCGACCCCCAGGTCCGCGAACACTGGGCCGGCGTTGTCGCCGAGCCGGTACGCCTCGTTGCCGCGCGGGATGGCGGCGGCCAGCGGATCACCCGGCCGGCGGTCGGTGCACAGGTTGCCGTCCACCGGCTCGAGGGCGCCGGTGTCCAGCAGGGCGGCGGTGATGTCCGATCCCAACCGGCCGGCCAGGTGGTCGTAACAGGTCCTGGCCCTGCGCATCGCCTCGGCCTTGGTGCCCTGCCGCAGCGAGGTGATGGGCCGCTGCGGCGCCAGCACCGCCATCGCTTCCAGTACGGCGGCCACCTTGGGTCCGGCCAGTCGGTAGTAGCGATGCCGGCCGGACGGCTCCACCGTCACCAGTCCGGAGTTCAACAGCTTGGCCAGATGAGCGCTCATCGCCGGCGCCGATACTCCCGCTTCTGCAGCCAGCGCCGATGCCGGCAGCGCCCGGCCGTCGACCAGGGCGGCCAGCACCCTGGCGCGCGATGGTTCACCGAAGAGGGTGGCCACCGCCGCGATATCCGCGTCACCCTTCGGGACTGTCACCTGATCGACGGAACTCGCCGTCACAATGCTCATCGGAGAAGTCTGCACCCGGCACGGTTCAGTCCGGCTGGAAGCATTGCCTGCCCACCATGGATTAGTGACCACATCCGAAGACACCCGCGCCCGAGGCCGGCTGCTGATGGTGATGTGCGCCGGCATGTTCCTGGTGCTGCTCGACGTCACCGCCGTCAACGTCGCGCTGCCAGGCATCGGACGCTCGCTGCAAGTTCAGGTATCCACCCTGCAGTGGGTGGTCGATGGGTACGCGGTCGCCATTGCCGGGTTACTGCTGGCCGCCGGGACGGTCGGCGACCGGCTCGGGCACCGGCGGGTGGTGCTGATCGGTTTCTGCCTGTTCGGTGTGGCCTCGCTGGGCTGTGCGCTGGCGCCGAACGCCGGCGTACTGATCGGCAGCAGGGTGATCCAGGGCATCGGCGCCGCGCTGCTGCTGCCGGGCACCATGGCGCTGATCGCCGCTGCCTACCCCGAGCGCACCGAGCAGGCCAAGGCGCTCGGCAGCTGGGCAGCGGTGTCGTCGCTGGCGCTGCCGGCCGGGCCGGTGCTGGGCGGCCTGCTGGTGTCGGCGAGCAGCTGGCGGATGGTGTTCTGGATCAACGTGCCGATCGTGGTCGTGGTGGTGCTGGCGGTGCTGCGACTGGTGCCGGACCGGCAGGGACACCGGTCAGGGGCCTTCGACCGTTGGGGGACAACGTGTTTCGCGCTTGCTCTGACGGCGGGGGTCTTCGCGGTGATCGAGCTCGGGCGGCACGCTCCGGCGCTGGTGGTAGGCGCGGCGGCCCTGGTGGCGGTGAGCTCGGCAGTCGCAGGGTTCGCGGTCGAGGCACATCATCCGCAGCCGATCCTGCCGCTGGATCTGTTGCGCCGCAGACGTTTTCTCGCGCCGAATGTGGTGGCGCTAGTGATGAACCTGGTGTTCAACGGGACGCTGTTCGTCGCCACCCTGTATCTGCAGGAGGTCGGCGCACTGTCGGCGGCGGTGGCCGGGATCTGTGTGCTGCCGATGGCGATCCCGCTGGTGTTGTTGGCACCGATCAGCGGGCGGCTGACGGTCAGCTTCGGTCCGCGGCTGCCGATCGCGATCGGCTGCGGGTTCGGCATCGTCGGTGCTGCCCTGCTGCTGACGGTGCAGACCGGCCACGCCGTCGGCTGGATCGGGATTCCGATCTTCGTCACCGGGCTGGGCGGTGGGCTGGTGACGGCAGCGGTGGTGACGGCGGCGGTGCGGGCCACCCCGAGGGATCGGGCCGGGCTGGCCACCGGCATCTCCAATACCGCCAGGCAAACCGGGACGGCGCTCGGGGTCGCGGTCTTCGGCGCGATTGCCGGAACACCTTCGCTGGCAACCGCTTTCGTCCGGCATCTGCATCTGTTGGCGCCGATCGGGGCGGCACTTTGGACGCTGGGGCTGGTGCTGGCGGCGACGTCCGTCGCGGGACGCGACAGTTGAGCACCGCGGGACGCGACAGTTGAGCACCGCCGAACGCGACAGGTGATCACCATCGCGGGACGCGACAGTTGAGCACCGCGCGGGAATTCAGCGGCTGGTCTCAGGACTCCATGGACCGCTGTTCGGCGAACGCCTGCACGCGTTTTTCCAGCTTGCGGCGCAACATGGTGGAGGCCAAGATCGCCAGTACCACCGCAACGGCCAGCGCGATGTAGCTGAACTTGGACAGTGCGGATTCCGCCGCGGTGCCCAGGTAGTACACCAGGTAGGTGGTGCCGCCGGCCCAGGCGATCGCGCCGCAGACATTGGCGATCAGGAACTTCGAATAGATCAGCCGCAGCGAGCCAGCCAGCGGTCCGGCGAGGATCCGCAACAGCGCGATGAACCGGCCGACGAAGACGGCCAGCATGCCGTAGCGGGCGAAGATGTGCTCGGCATAGGCGACCAGATCGGGATTGACGTGTTTGGGGAACCTTTTGCCGAGCCAGTTGAACAGGCTGGTGCCGTATCTGCGGCCGACCGCGAAGCCGATGCTGTCACCGATCACCGCGCCCAGCACGCCAGCCAGTGCCACCCCGAACGGGCTGACGGCCAGGTCGTGCCGGGAGGACAGGATCGACGCGGCGACCAGCACGATCTCGCCGGGCAGCGGAATACCGATGCTTTCGATGCCGACCACCAGGCCGACCAGGAGATAGACAGCGACCGGTGGGATCGTCGTCAGCCAGTGGTCCACGGTTCCTCTTCGATCGTCTCGGCGGGCGGTCGCGAAACCAGCGCTGCGCGGGTTCTGAGTCCAGTGTTACCTATGACGCAGCCCGGCTGGTGGGGGATTCCCCCTAGGGTGTGGGCGACTTCAGCGGCCGACGACCCTGAAATCGCGTCGTCAGTGCGGTCGAATCGGCTTCAGCTGGGCGGTCTCGCTGCCTGGCGGCACATTTCCAGGGGACCGCGAACAACCACCGGAAAGCGGATCGTGGGTCCGCTGGCTGCCAAGATGAGCGGATGACGTCTGAGTCCGCGATCCGGCCTGCTGTCCCCGAAGATCTGCCGGACGTCCTCCGGCTGGTGCGGGAGCTGGCCAGCTACGAGAAGCAACCCGACGCTGCGGTGGCGACGCTCGACGACTTCGCCACCGTGCTGTTCCCCGATCATGGCCATCCGTCGACCTTCTGCCACCTGGCTGTGGTGGACGGCAGGGTGGTCGGGATGGCCCTATGGTTCCTGACGTTCTCGAGCTGGACGGGGCAGCACGGCAGCTGGCTCGAGGACCTGTACGTGGAACCGGCGCACCGTGGATCCGGTCTCGGCAAGGCACTGCTGGCCGCCCTCGCCGGGTTGGCGGTCGCGAACGGGTGGACCCGGGTCGAATGGTGGGTGCTCAATTGGAACACCCCGTCCATCGGGTTCTACGAGTCGTTGGGAGCAGTGGCCCAGAACGAGTGGACCACCTACCGACTCGATGGACAGGCACTGGCGCGTTTCGTCGGCTGAGAACAGCAACTCGCCCACGGCTGTCCCCTACGCTGAGCGGCGTGTCGTCCGGCCGCAGTCCGCTTGCCCGCGTTCCGGTCTTCTCGGCGATGGCCGCGCTCGCTGTGCTGCTGACTGCCACCAGCAACGGCTATGGATTCCATCGCGACGAGCTGTACTTCAGGGTGCTACCGCCGGCCTGGGGCTACATCGACCAGCCGCCGTTCGTCCCGCTGCTCGGCAGGATCACCGCACGGCTGTCCGCCGACCCGTGGGCGATGCGCGTTCCGGCCACCATTCTGGCCGTCGCCGCCGTGCTGGTTGTCGTGCTGATCACCTGCGAGCTGGGCGGCGGTCGGACCGCACAAGCGTTGTGCGCCTGGGGTTATGCCTTCGCCGCCTTCCCGTTGGTGTTCGGTCATGTACTGCTGACCGGAACGGTCGACCTGCTCATCTGGCCGCTGGTCTGCCTGCTGGTGATCAAGGCGATCCTGCGCGATCCGCGCTGGTGGCTCGGGGTCGGCGGCGTCATCGGGCTGGCAACGTACAACAAGCTGCTGATCTCGCTGCTGGTGCTCGCGCTGGTGCTCGGCCTGCTGATTGTCGGGCCGCGGCAGGTTTTCCGGTCGAGGTGGGTGTGGATCGGCGTCGGCATCGCCGTCGTCGTCGCCGCGCCCAACCTGATCTACCAGGCAACTCACGGCTGGCCACAGGTCATCATGGGGCAGGCGCTGACAGACAGGAACGCTGGCAACGTCCGGGTGCAGATGTGGCAATACCTGCTGTTACTGCTCGGGCCGCCGCCCAGCATCGTCTGCGGGTTCGGCCTGGTCGCGCTGTGGCGCCGGCCGGACTGGCGGCTGCTGCGCTTTCTGATCCCGGCACTGCTGATCCTGCTGATCGAGACCTTCGTCGGCGGCGGACAGATCTACTACCCACTCGGCCTGGTCACGGTGCTGTTCGCGGTGGGCTGTGTGCCGGCCGGAACCTGGCTGGACCGCAGCTGGCGGCGGTGGACGGCCGTCGCCCTGTTCGCCGTCAACACGATGGTGTCGGCGTTGATCGCGCTGCCATTGCTGCCGTTGTCGGTGCTGGCCAACACCCCGATTCCGGGAATGAACCAAGTCACCGCCGACTCGATCGGCTGGCCCGACTACGCCCGCGAGATCGGGAATATCTACCGGGCCGCCGCTGCGAAGGACCCGACGACGGTGGTCATCGTCAGTAACTACGGCGAGTACGGGGCGGTGGTGCAGTACGGGCCGGCCAACAGGCTGCCGCACCCAGGGCCCCGGCAAAGTCGGCAAGGGGACTCGTGTGGCACGGTTTTAGCTGGTCAGCAGTAGTGTGACGGGTCTGTCGGGCCGGTTTGCGTAATGCCGGGCGGCGTGGGCGATGTTGGTGTGGCC
>JALYVF010000278.1 GCA_030853385.1 Actinomycetota bacterium
CGCCCCAGGACCGCGCGCACCGATCGGGCTGGGCGAGGTCCGCGGCCGCATCGTCGCCCAGCCGGCGGCCGCCGCCGACTAGCTCAGGTTGGCCATGATCGAAGCGGCCTGGTTGAGGTGGGCCGCGCCCTGGTTGAGCGCCTGGGTGGTGCTCGGCAGGTCACCGTTCAGCCCGGATCCACCGTCTGAGTTTGCTTGATCGGTTCCCGACCATTTGTTGATCTTTGCTCGCGGCTGGATGGCTTCGAGCGTGGCGAGGCTGCCGGTCTGTCCGGCTCTTCCACGTTCTGAGGTTGGTCGGGGCCGCGTGGCCAGGATGTCGGGTCAGGTCGTGGCCGGTGGTGGGTGCAGGGCATCGAAGAGGTTTTGCCAGTCCGCCTGCCAGGGCCATGCCGTCGGTAGATGCAGTCGTAGCCGGCGTCCGGATCGGGCTAGCCGTGCCGGGACGGTGATCAGCTGCCGGCGGATAGTCGCACCGGTCGCTTTGGCGTGAAACGGTGAGGCGAGGGTGCCGGCGGCGTGGGTGAGGTTGAACGCGATCGCGGCGAGCACGAGCCAGGCGGCGTTGGCGTTGAACTTGCCTGAAGGCAAATGAGCCAGCGCGCCAGATTTGAGGTCGGCGTTGACCTGTTCGATGACCGCGTGCCGGCGGTGGTCGGTCTCGGCCTGCAACATCAGCATCGGGCTGTCGGTGAACACGGCGTGGTGGCGGTAGGTCGCGAACAGCTCGTCCTGGCCGGCGGGGACGGTCTTGGGGTTCAGTCGCCGGACGCGGCGCACGATCAACCGGGCGTCGATGCGGTCGGCCTTGCGGCGGGAGCCGAAGGCTGTGAAACCTATCTCGGCGACCTCGGCGTCAGAGACCAGCCGGGCCTCGTCTTCGTCCCAGACCGCGTTGGGGTAGTGGATCGGCGTCCAGGCATCCTCTGCGATTGTGGTGATGGCGCGTTTGACGGCCGGGTCCATCCGGGCCGTGACCGAGAACCTCGCCCCGGCCCGGCGGGCGGCGGCGATCACGTCGTGGTTGTAGTAGGCCGAATCGGCGCGCAGGATCACCAGCCCGGCCACGCCCGCCTTGCCGGCGGTGACCAGCGCGTCGGCAACCAACCTGGCGGCGCCGCGGGCGGAGTTCGTCGAGCCTTTGCGCAGCCGGGTCGCCGCGATCACCGGCGCGGTGTCCGGAGTGGACAGTGTCGCGATCAGGGCGTTGATGCCCTTCACCTTCGAATACCCGTAGCCGGCGCCCTGCTTCGCGTAGCCATAGGTCGCGCGGATGGTGTCATCGATATCGAGAAAACACACCTGATCAGCAGCGGCGGCCAGCAACGGTGTCCGCTGCGCCAGCGCGACCAGCAGGTCCGCGGCGACCGAGTCCAGCTGACGCACATGCCCGAAAGTGAACGACCGCAGAAACGTCCCCAACGTCGACGGTGCCCGAACCCCGTCGAACAACTTGCCCATCCCGCCGTGACGCAGCAGATCCATATCGTCGATGCTGTCGGCGCCGGCGATCATCCCGGCCACCAGCGCCGACACCTTCAACTGCGCGTTCGGCGACGGAACGCTCAGCTTGTCGGCGACCAGCCCCGCCAACCCGCACGAGGTCGCCAACCCGACCAGCGGGACAAGCCCAGCACAGGAGACGAGATTCGGGTCATCGAAGCCGGCTGACACAGCAGACGGAGCGTGAGAAGCTTGCATCGCGCGGATGCCCTTCTGGTTCGGTGGAAAGTGACTATCGCAAGCCACATTCTCCTTACACAGCAGGGCATTCGTTCGTTACGACAGGCAGTAACGACCTACTTCATCGGTAGGGTCGGGGGCTGGCTCGGTGGCGAGGTGTGTGACGGTAGGTCGCGAAGCCACGGTGACTGAACGGTTTCCCGTCGCGTCGTTCTTCTTCGCGTCCATGGTCAGATCGCTCCGATTTCCAGCTCCCGCCCGTCGAACCGTGCGTGCGGTTCTCCCGCACACGGCTCTCCGACACCGTTCACCGTCAGGCATGCGCAGCCGGGTAGCGCACCGTTCCTTCGAGTCGGTAGATCCCGAGTTCACCCAGCCAGGACCACGTGTATCGGTCGGCCCAGTTGAACCCGGCGCGGCGGTGTTTCCTGCTGGCCAGGATGGCCATCCGTTCGTGGACGTAGTGATCGATCACGCTGAACTTCGCCGAGGAGTTGCCTTGGCGGAAGTAGGCGCCCCAGCCCCGCAGCACGGGGTTGAGTTGCTCGACCACCGCATCCAGAGGCAGGCCGATCTGCCGCGGTGCGGTCAGGTCTCGGACCTTGCCCCGGATGGAGGCCATCGCGCGTGGCGAGGGCCACTTGTGCATCCAGTAGCGGCCACGACGTTTCCGCGACTGCACCATCCGATGGTGGAAGCCGAGGAACTCGAAGCCCTGCGCCCCGTCCTTCACACACACGATGCGGGTCTTGTCCGGGTGCAGCTGCAACCCGAGCGGAGCCAACGCGTGTTCGGCCAGCGACCGGGACTGTTCGGCCCGTTCGCTGGTGGGACACAGCACGACGAAGTCGTCGCAGTAACGCACCAACTGCCCCAACCGCTGACCCTGTGCCTGCCACGCCACATCGAGCACGTGCAGGGCAATGTTGGCCATCAGCGGCGAGATCGGTGAGCCTTGCGGGGTTCCCGTCTCGACTTGCGAGACGACCCCGCCCTCGAACACCCCGGCCCGAAGCCAACCACGCAGCAGCTTGATCATCCGCCGATCCACCACGCGCCGTCGCACTTGGGCGATCAGCGCGTCGTGATCGATCCGATCGAAGCATGCCTTGATGTCGGCATCAAGCACCCACACCCGGCCCTGGTTCGCCGCGACACGCACGGCCTCCAGAGCCTGCTGGGCCGAGCGTTTCGGGCGGAACCCGAAACTGACCGGTGAGAAGTCGGCTTCGAAAATCGGTTCAAGCACGATCTTCGCCGCCGCCATCACCACCCGGTCGGCCACCGTGGGGATACCGAGCGGCCTGGACTCGCCAGGCCTGCCCGGCTTGGGGATACGCACCCGCCGAAGCGGTTGCGGCCGGTACGTTCCCGACCGCACCCTCGCGGCAAGCTCGTCGAGGAAGACCCGTACCGACTCGATGCCCCCGTCCTTGATGTCGGCGATGCTGACACCATCGACGCCGGGAGCACCTCGGTTGGCGGCTACGTCGTTCCATGCACGGAGCATCACGTCGCTGCGGGCGACCTTGTCCAACAGCGCATGGAAACGGCGTTCCGGATCTTGCTTGGCACTGCGGTAGAGCACCCGTTGCAGAGCACGAACGGGGTCCAGGCCATCGGCCTGTCTGACGGATCTAGCCGACGTCGCGGCACTCATCAGCGTCCCTCTCAACAACGAACTGCATCGATGAAGTAGGGGCCCTTCGCTCACCCGGGGTTATGTTGTCCCACGGGCTCAGGCACTACTACGACCCCTTCCGACTCCCTCTCGACAACCCGTCATTTCCCGGGAGCACCGGTTATAGACGGGCCACGCTCTGGACCCCCACAGGGTCCAGGCCGAGGAGGGCCTCTCCAGTTCCCGCGACACCCTTCTGGCCGTTCCACGTCCCCTACGCCGGAGGGTTCTTCGACGCCCGCTCCAGGTTCTCAGACGTCTTCCATGGCCTTCGCCAAATCCACACAGGCTCGGCACCCTCTACCTCCCGCAACCGCGGGAGCCTTGACGACGCTGCAGACTTCGCTTCATGCTGCGGACCGGTCAGTTGCTCCACCCCGCTTCGACCCAGGCCTCTCGACCGGAACCGGGGGCTTCACTACCGGGGACCCTGGCATCTCCCCAGGCCGGACTTACACCGGCTGGCTATCGCGAACTTGGCGTCCGGTTATGTCATGACCACTTCCTTTCCAATCATGACGCCCGAACTACTGGACGCACGTGGATCCGGGCTGAGCGGCGCACGGCGCCCGCGCCGTCGGTGGCGACGACGCGTCCCCACCAGCCGCCGTAGATCCGCTCGAAGGCGAAGCGCTCCACCCGGCGGACGATGTCGGTGACGGCAGGCTCGCCGAGCGGGATGAGATTGGGATAGCTCCACATGAAGCTGACCCAGGCGCGGTCCTGGACCACGGTGATCGTGTCGCCGGTCAGCAGCGCTCCTCGGCCGCCCGCCCCGGCCGGCCAGTGCAGCACGGCCGCTCCGTCGAAGTGGCCCCCGATGCGGGCGACGGTCACTCCGGGCACCGGCTCGACACTGTCGTCGAACAGTTCCACGCGCGGCGAGGGCCGCCGGATCCAC
>JALYVF010000151.1 GCA_030853385.1 Actinomycetota bacterium
CCTACCAACGGGTTACCCGAGCCACGACCCCGCTGCTGGCCGAGCCGGTCGACGTTATCGCCTCCTACGAGGGTATGGCGGCGCACCGCGCCACGGCCACCATGAGGCTCGCCGCCTACTCGGAGCCGGCCCCTCTGACAGGCTGACGAGCACCAGAAGAACCGACCCACTCACCGCAGCGAAGGGACATCACACCGTGACGCCATTGTTGGAGGCTCGGGGGATCATGAAGAACTACGGGCACGTGAAAGTGCTTCGTGGGGTCGACTTCTCGGTGGACCCGGGCGAGGTCGTCTCGCTGATCGGCGACAACGGCGCCGGCAAGTCAACACTGGTGAAGATCCTCTCCGGCGTCATACCGCCCGACAAGGGCGAGATGCGGCTCCACGATGAGCCGGTGCGGTTCGACTCCCCGCTGCATGCTCGAGACATGGGCATCGAGACGGTGTACCAGGATCTGGCGCTAGCTCCCGATCTCGGACCGGCCGAGAACGCCTACGTGGGAAGGGAAATCCTGAAGAAGGGCGTGCTGGGCAAGCTGGGCGTCATCGACAAGGCACAGATGCGCGAGAAGGCACGCGAGGCGTTCTTGTCCCTGGGCACCGACGTCAAAGACATGGACGCCCCGGTCGCCGCGCTGTCCGGCGGCCAACGGCAGAGTGTAGCGATCTGCCGTTCGGTGATGTGGGCCAAAGGCCTGGTCTTCATGGACGAACCGACCGCGGCCCTCGGGGTGCGCCAGACCCGCAAGGTACTCGAGATGATCCGGCGGGTCGCCGATCAGGGCGTCGCGGTGGTCCTGGTCAGCCACAACATGTCCGACGTCTTGCAGGTCTCCGACCGGGTACAGGTGCTGCGGTTGGGTCGCCGGGTGGCGATCTACCGCAAGGGTGAGGCGGATATCGAAACCCTGGTTGGGGCCATGACGGGCGCCCTGGACGAGGCCAACGCATGAGTACGCCGGACGAGCAGGCGGGACTGGACGCCGTTGTCGCGGGCGAGGACGTACAGGCGCCGGGCGTCCAGGTCAACAAGGCGGTCCCGGAGCCGGGCACTGTCTCCAGTGCGACCGCCGGTCTGCCTGAGCTGAGCAGCCACGCCAATTCGATTGCCTCGGTCGGCCTGGATCCGGTGACCGCCGAATCGGCCGAACTTAAAGCGGCCCAACGGGCGCGGCTCAAGCGAAAGCTGCTGGGCAGCACCCCACTGTTGATGTTCGGGGTGCTGATCCTGATCTTCCTGGTGTTCAGCTTCATCCACCCGCACACGTTCCCCAAGTTCGCGAACGTGCGGAACATGATCGATGACACGTCGCCATATCTGATCATGGGTGTCGGTTTTACCTATGTGATGATCGCCGCCGGATTCGATCTTTCGCAGGGTTCGGTGCTGGTGTTCGGGCAGGTCGTTGCGGCGAAGATCATGGTTGCGGTCGGTGGGCAAGGCGGCTGGACGATCGCCGTCGGGTTCATCGCGGCGATCGCGGCCGGCACGCTCTGGGGCATCTTCAACGGTCTGGTGATCACCAAACTGCGGGTCCCACCGCTGATCACCACCCTTGGTTCGCTGGGGGCAGCGCTCGGCGTCGCCGACATCCTCACGCAGGGGCAGGACAACACACCGACCCCGAGCGCCCTGGGCACGCTGTCGGCACAATTACCCCTGGGCATGCCCTGGCGCGTCTGGGTCGCGTTGTTAGTGGCCGTTCTTGGCGGATTGTATCTGCATACGACGCGATTCGGGCGCCGCACCTTCGTCATCGGTTCCAACGAGGAAGCGGCGCGGCGGGCCGGCATCAACGTGGACCGGCACATCATCAAGCTGTATCTCATTGCCTCTGGTATCGCCGGTCTGGCCGGGATGATGGCGCTGATCAACAACACCACGACGACGGTCGGTGGTCACGCTACCGACAGCCTGACTGTGGTGACCGGAGTCGCCCTGGGCGGCATCAGCATCTTCGGAGGTAGCGGCCTCATGGTCGGGACGCTCATCGGGATGTTCGTCCCCACTGTGCTGGCCAACGGCCTGATCAGCATCCACGTGCAGTCGTTCTGGCAACAGGTGGTCACCGGTTTCATTCTCGTCCTGGCCGTCTATCTCGACCAGTTCAAACGACGCCGTCGAAATGCCGTCTAGGCGGACATCTCCGTGCCCATTTCCAGCTCCCAGAGCCCGATTGCCTTACGGAATCTGCTCTCTTGCAACTGTGTTCGGTCCGGCGCCGCCGGCCGAGGTCACCCTAGCTCGTCACGATCAAGGAGAACGCCCATGAACGCCAAGACTCGAGTTGCCGCCACGGTCATCACCGCGGCAGCGGCCCTGACCCTGGGCGCCTGCAGCAGCGGCTCTGGATCGGCCGCCAGCAGCCCCAGTAGCGCTGCCCCGTCGACGTCATCAGCGGCCGCAGCGGCCCCCAGCGGCTCCACGGCCGCTATGACGTCGGGCGCCATGTCTTCGGCGGCTATCACGTCGGGCGCCATGACATCGGGGGCTGCCGCGTCCCCGGCGCTGGGCAGTTCCGCCTCAGGAAGCGCGATGGCGACGTTGGCCGACAACGCTGGTGCGGGCAAGAAGATCGTCTACATCCCCGGGTTGACGGGCGTCGCCTTCTACTCGTCGGTGTCGTGCGGTGCGGCGGCCGAAGCCAAGCGTCTGGGCGCGAGCTTCGACACCCAGGGCGATGCGACCTTCGCGGTCGACAAGCAGACCGCAGTGCTGAACGCCGTGGTCGCTACCAAGCCGGACGCCATCATGATCTCGATCACCGACCCCAAGGCCATGGTCGCTCCGCTGCTCAAGGCCAAGAACGCCGGCATCAAGATCATCGGCATCGACGGCGACCTGGACGACAAGACCGTCATGAGCACCAACATCCAGTCCGACAACCTGAAGGGTGGCGCGCTGGCCGCCGACCGCCTCGGTGACGTCATGGGTGGCAAGGGCACCCTGGTCACCGTTGACAATGCAGCCGGTTCGATCATCTCCGACGACCGGTTCAACGGTTTCAAGACTGAGATGACCGCGAAGTACCCGAACATCAAGGTGCTGGACCGGCAGTTCTCGGCCAACTCGACCGACAAGGCCGCGTCCATCGTCAAGGCCTCCGTCGCGAACGACCCGACCATTTCCGGCGTCTACGCACTGGAGACGGCTAACACGCAGGGCGCGGCGACCGGTGTGCAGCAGTCCGGTAAGAAGGGCTCGGTGCACATCGTCGGCTACGACACCTCCGATCCGATCATCGCAGACATCAAGGCCGGCACGGTCGACGGCACCGTCGCCCAGTACCCGCTGGGTGAGGGCGTCACCGGCGTCGATTCGGCGATCACGTTGATCAACGGCGGCACGGTTCCGCGTGACCAGGGTGAACCGTTCTTCATGGTCACCCCGGCCAACGTGAGCACGGCGGAGGCTCAGAAGTTCATCTACAAGACCACCTGCTGACCTGATCCTGCCGTATGCATTGAACGGCGGTGTCGCAGTTCATTGACCGGCGGTGTCTCAAGGGGAAGGCTCGATCTCCACCCCCCGCGAGGCACCCCCGGTGCTATTTCCACCCGTGTTACGCAAGAAGCGCACCAGCACCGATCGACTTCAAGACCGCTTCGAAAAAAGGACCCCATGGCAGAGAACCAGACCAGCCCAGCGCCTTCGCCTTCGCCTGAGAAGGCGACGGCCGTGGCCAGACGCGCTGGCGCCAACGGATCGCCGAGTGCATCCGAACCGCGTGGCACCGTCCCGATGTCGCACTTGGCCCCACCCGGATCCAAGCACGCCCGGTTCATGCCGCCGGATTTCTCCATCTCGATGCGCAGCGGCTACGGGACGGTCTATCCGGATTTCGTAGCCGGCGATCGCAGACAGCCGATGCGCGGGTTCGAGGACACTTACCTGGACATCGTCGACTACATCCTGCGGGACACCTCGCGCATCTGGGACGAGCAGGACGTCGGCTACATCTACGACACATACGCCCCCGGCTGCCGCGTGTTCGACGACAACGGGATGAAATACGGCGTCGAGCGGGTGGTCTTCGAGACCATGCAGGCGCTCAACGCCTTCCCCGACACCCGGCACTACGCAGACGAGGTGATCTGGGCCGGCGACCAGGACCAGGGTTTCGCCACGTCCCACCGCGCGGTCAACGTCGGGCACCACACCGGTCCGTGGCGGTGGGGCCCGCCGACCGGCAAAAAGGTCAACCTGTGGGTCATAGCCAACTGCGTCACCCGCGACAACGCCATCTTCGAGGAATGGGTGCTCTACAACGCCGGTGCTCGGCTCTCCCAACTCGGGATCAACCTGGTCGACGCCGCCCGCATCATGGGCAACGAGAAGCCCGCTTCGACGCTCACCGAGAACCAGGCCGTCGAGGTGGAACGGATCGTCGGCGGCCAGGTGCCCACCCCGTACCCGGCGAACGAACGCAACGGTGGGTTCGACGTCGACTACGAGGTCCGCGCCCTGTTCCACAACGTCTACAACCGCCGGAACCTGGCAGCGATCGACAAGGCCTACGCCCCCAACGTCCGCTGGACCGCCGCGACCAACCGGTCCGGTTACGGCCGGGCCGAGGTCAAGGGCATGGCCCGCATGTTGCTGTCCACCTTCCCCGACCTCGGCCTGCACATGGACGAGATCTACTGGATGGGCAACGACGCGGACGGCTACTCGGTCTCGGTGCGGTGGAGTGCCTCCGGGACGCACCGCGGATACGGCCTGTACGGCAAACCGACCGGCCGTCGGGTCTTCATCTGGGGGATGAATCAGCTCTACTACCAGGACGGAAAGATCGTGGAGGACTGGATGCTGTTCAACGAGATGGACGTGATGGGCCAGATCCTGCGCGACGACGCTGCTGATCTGCTCGCCTGATGACCGCCGCTCCGATCCAGAAGAGCGACAGCAGTTCCGGAACGGGACTCAAGCGGGAACTGAAGGTCGTCGACGCAGCAGCGTTCTCCGTCGGCCTGATCGGGCCGGTCGGTGGCATGGCCCTGCTGGGGGCCGGAGCCGTCGCGATCATCGGCCGGGCGGCCATCTGGGCGTTCGTCTTCGCACTCGTCGCGGTCGCCCTGACCGCCTACTCCTTCACCAGGCTCGCCCGGTACATCGCCCATTCCGGTTCGGTGTACGCCCTCGTTGGCATCACCCTGGGACCGCGGGCCGGGTTCGTCGCAGGGTGGGCGCTCCTGGGGGCCTACATCGCGATCTGCTCCGGTTCGACCATCGAGATCGGCTACTTCTTCTCCCAGGTCCTGAGCGGCATCGGCCTGAGTTCGACCGTGCCATGGCTGGTCATCGCGATCATCGCCCTGATCCTGGTAGTGGCCCTGGGTTTCACCGAGATCCACGTCATCACCAGGACTCTGCTCTACGCGGAGTTCGTCGGAGTGGTGCTGGTGACATTCCTGTCGATCGTCGTCATCGTCCGGCAAGGAATCGGTCACGCACCCGGCAACGTCCACCTGAGCTGGGACATCTTCAAGTTCGAGCCGGGTACCAACTTCGGTGCCATCGCCGGCGCAGCGGTCTTCGGGTTCACCGCCTTCGCCGGTTTTGAGGGCGCTGCGACGCTGGGCGAGGAGACGCAGAACCCCAAGCGCGAAATACCGAGGGCGATCAAGATCGCCATCGGCGTGGTCGGCGTTTTCTTCCTCCTGACGATGGCAGCCCAGTCGCTCGGATACGGGACCGACGCCGCGGGGGTCGCCAGGTTCAAGGCACAGAGCAACCCTTACGGCGATATCGGGCTGGCCTACGTCGGGAAGTGGTTGGCCGTCTGCCTGAACCTGGTCGCCAGTCTCAGTCTGTTCGCGATCACCCTGGGAACCATCGCGGCCAGCGCGCGGATCCTGTTCGCACTGGCACGCGACGCCGGCCAGGCCCGGGGCATCGGCAAGGTGTCGAAGAAGGGCGCTCCGCTCAATTCGCTGTTCGTGGTCGTCGGCGTCGTCCTGGTCATCGTGCTCTTCCAGCACATCAAGGGCAACGACGTGCTGGACGCGACTTTCTACTCCCTGACGGTGGGCACTATCGCGTTGCTAGTGGCCTACATCCTGGCCACGTTGGGGGCAGCGAAGTTCTTGTTCTTCGAGCGGGAGAAACGAGCTCCGGCCTGGCAGGTCGTCATTCCGATCCTTGCCGTGATCACCCTGGGCTACACCATCTACAAGAACTGGTACGGCACCGACGCGCCCTACAGTTACTTCCCGTACTTCGTGATCGTCTGGCTCCTGATCGGCCTGCTCCTCGTGATAGCGGTCCCTGGCCTCGCCGGTCGGGTCCGCAGCCGGCTGGCGGCCGGCGACAACTCGAGCGACACGTTCATCCCGTGACCAGGATCTGTTGCCGCCAACTGGCGCCGGTGATCGCCGACCTGCCCGCCAACCGGAACCTGACGTGCGCGGCCATCGAAGAATCGATCGCTGCCGGCGCACAGATCGTGGTGCTGCCCGAACTGGCCACCTCCGGCTACATGATCTCCTCGACGGCTGAGGCGCGGAGCGTAGCGATCAGCGCCGACCACGACCTATTCGGGCAGTGGTCGGCGCTGGCCGCCAAAGGGTCTGCGGTTGTCATCGGCGGCTTCTGCGAGTCAGCACCCGATGGTGGCGTGTTCAACAGTGCGGCCGTGGTGGACGGCACGGGCGTGTTGGCCGTCTACCGCAAGTTGCACCTGTGGGACACCGAGAAGAACATCTTCACGCCGGGAGCCGCGGCGCCCCCGGTAGTCGAGACACCGTTCGGCCGGATCGCCGTGATCATCTGCTATGACCTGGAATTCCCGGAGCTGACCCGCTCGGTCGCCCTGCGGGGTGCTGATCTGCTGGCGGTGCCGACGAACTGGCCGCTGGTCTACAGACCCCCCGGGGAACGCCCCCCGGAGGTCCAGATCGGCATCGCCGCAGCCCGGGTCAACCGCATGTCCATCGCCTGCTGCGACCGCGCCGGCACCGAGCGGGGCCAGGAATGGACAGCTGGGAGCACGATCATCGGCGAGAACGGTTGGGTCCTGTCCACCGCCGGCGATGATGGCCTGGCGGCAGCCGATGTCGACTTGACCCTTTCCCGGGACAAGACAATGACCGAGCGGGCCCACCTGTTCCGGGACCGGCGTCCTGAGTTCTACCGTGACCTGGTTCAGATCGAGGCATAGATCAATGGGTTCCCGAGTCCCGCCCGGCACGATCAAGATTCTGCATTTCAAACCAACACATAAACACAGCTAGGGGTCCGCGGCCGGCCTCGCCCAGGTCGCGGCACTCTGATGTCGTCCAGGACCTGTTCCAACATGACCTGCGGGTTCAACCTCGTCCAGCGGTCGATTCGGGTAATTCCGACAGTGCCCCCTGTGTCCTGCTCCGGCCGGGTCGTGTTCGTGGCGTGCTGGTGCGCACGATTGATCGTGCCGTCCACCGACACGTTCCAATCGACCAGCCCGGCGGTATCGGCCTCGGCGAGCAGCTGCGCCAGAACCCGGTCCCAGGTGCCGTCACCGGCATACCGGCGGTGGCGTTTCCACACCGTCTTCCACGGGCCGAACTCACCGCGAGGCAGATCCC
>JALYVF010000032.1 GCA_030853385.1 Actinomycetota bacterium
GCCGGGAACGGCCAGCAGCCCACCGACATGCTCGATGAGCCATGGAACGGCAACAACCAGCCCCCACCCGGCCAAACCGATAATGGGCCAGCGGCGTCGTCGGATCAGCTGTCCCGTGCCAGGGAAAATGTCAGTGCGCCAGGGAACGCGTCAGTAGCGTGTCAGTGCGCCGCGGGTCGTGTCAGTAGCCGGTTTGTGCTGGTCAGGGGCGACTGTCGGTCCGGCGGTGCAGGCTGCGCGGTATGCCCACATCTGCGGTTCTGCTTGAGCCGGTTCCGGGCCACCGGGAAGTGGCTCGCGTGCAGTGTCCACCGTTGGTGACGGTGATTCATGCCCCGGTCGCCGGTCAGTTGGCCTCGGTGGGGCTGGGGGATTGCGCGGCGGTGGCATTTGAGCTGTCGCAGCCGGCGCGGAAGATCCGCGCCTACCGCGGTCAGCGGAACATGCCGGGATGGTGGTGGTCGTCGACCACCGGCGGACATGTGGTCTACCAGTCTTGGCTGGAGCGGCACCACTTGATGGAGTTCGACCGGCTACCGCAGGTCGTCGGGATCAGTGGGCAGCCGTTCGCCTTGTCTTGGACGGATGCGTTGCGCAGACACCAGCACATCCCGGGTCTGTTCGTCCGGTTCGCCGATGGCTCCGCCGTGGTGGTCGACTGCCGTCCGATCGCCGGTGCGGACGAAAAGTTTCATGGCGTTGCCGCGGTCACCCGGGCGATCTGCGACCAGATCGGCTGGGAGTACCGGTTGGCCGGGGAACCGACACCGACGCGGGCGGCGAACCTGACCTGGTTGGCCGGCTATCGCCGCAGCTGCGCCGGCGGTGAGCAAACGGTGGGGTCGCTGACGCAGATCGCGTCCGAACCGGTGCCGTTGCTCCAGGGCGCCGAGGCGGTCGGAGATCCCGTCGTGGTTCTTCCCACGGTGTTTCACCTGCTCTGGACCGGGGTTCTGCGTTGCGACCTGGACCTGCCGCTGACCGATCACACGATGATGTGGACTGAGCGTGGCTGAGCGCGGCGCGGTCATCGCCCTGGGCATGCACGTCGCCTACGACGCGAAGACCTGGACGGTGGTGGCCCTGCACGGCAGTACCGCGACCCTGCAGTGCTGGGCCGATGGTGACCTGTCGGCGGTATGGGTGACTCATCTGGTTGCTGCCGACGATTTTCAGGTGATGGATCGGCCGCGGCCGGCTCCGGTCTCGGCGGATTCGTTGTTGGCGGGCCTGCCCGCTGCCGAACGGGAACGGGTGCGCAGGCTGGAGGCCCATCTGATCCAACTGGACCCAGCCGTGCCGGCAGGCGATGCACCACCGCCACCGGGTGATGGCGACCAACCGTCTAGGGGAGTGGAGGAACGGATCGCCGCCAAGGTCGCCGAGCTGAAAGGAACGGACCTGGCGGTGGGGGCGCGGCAGCTGCATCGGCTGCGCAAGGCCTACCACCGCGACGGCGCGCTCGGTCTGGTCGATCGTCGGTTACGGGAACAGCTGACCGGCCGGGACCCGCTGGGCACTGCCGACGACCGGGTCGTCCAGTCGTTGCGGGAGGCAATGAGCCGACAGACGGCAGCCTCGACGATCTCCCGGAAGACGATGTTCATCCAGGTTCGGACGACCCTGGCGGAGGCCTTCGGCCAGGGGCTGCGGGTTCCCAGCGATCGAGAGCTCTATCGGCTGGCCGCGTTGCTGGACCGGGGCCGGCATACCTTCGGTGCGGCGACGACGAGGCGGACCAACGACAATCGCCCGGTCCGGCCGTTCGTCTCGTCGGTGACGCTGCGGCCCGGCGAGCAGGTGCAGATCGACACGAACACCATCGATATCTTGTGCCGCTACGGCGACGGGGTGACCCGCCGCGCGGAGCTGACCATCGCCGTTGACGTGGCCACCCGCAGCATCTTGACCGGCGTGATCGCGCCGTCGACGAAGGCCGTCGATGCCACAGCGGTGCTGGCCAGGGTGGTGGTGCCGCAGCCGCTGCGGCCCGGTTGGCCGGAGTCGCTGATGTTGGCGCACTCGAGTTTGCCGTTCGACCGGCTGGTGAGCATCGATGCCCGGTTCGAGCAGGCGCAGGCGTTGCCGGTGATCCTGCCGGACACACTGGTCTGCGACCGCGGATCGGTTTACATGTCCGAGACATTCCTGCGGGCTTGTCGGCATCTGGGCGTCTCGGTGCAGCCGGCGCGGCCCTACACTCCGACCGACAAGGGCGTGGTGGAGCGGACATTCGGGTCGATCAACACACTGTTCTGTCAGCACATCCTGGGCTACGTCGGGTCCAGCGTCGCGATGCGCGGCAAAGACCCCGCCGCCCAAGCGGCGTTCACGGTTGCCCAGCTGCAGGAGTTGTTCGACGAATGGGTGGTCGCGGTTTGGCAGAACCGGCCACACGAATCGCTGACGGCCGTGTGGGGGCAGGGCCGATCGGTGTCGCCGAACGAGGCATACACGGCGATGGTCGCTCGCTGCGGCTACATTCCGGTCCCGCGGTCGACGCTGGACTACGTCGAGCTTCTCCCGGCGCAGTGGCGGCGGATCAACCAGGAAGGTGTCACCCTCGACAACCGCGTCTACGACGCGGCGGCGTTGAATCCCTACCGGCAGGCCGATTCCGGGGTGAAGGCGCAAAACGGCCGGTGGGAACTGCACCACGACCCCTACGACGTCACAGCAGTCTGGATCCGCAACCATCACCACGGCGGGTGGATCACCGCGGCCTGGATACACCGTGATCTGGTTGCGCAACCGTTCAGCGCAGCGATCTATGAACACGTCCGGGCCGCCACAGCCGCTACCGGTGAACCGGTGCGTGATGACTACATCGCCCGCCGGGTCGCCGAAATGCTCAACCCTGAAAGCAGTCTCGGTGCGCACAGCGCAGCGGACCAACGGATGGTGGCCAGGGAATGCAACAATCCGGCCAGGGCATCACATCTGAGCGTGGTGACCAATGCCCAGGACCCAGCCGGCGAACCCGGCAATGACGGCCCACCCGCCGCCTCGACGACCGTCAAGGGCGCCGCACAAGTAGCCGAGGGACGAAACCGCAAGGGCCGCAAAGTGGTCGGCTTCGAAGTGTTCGACCCGACCAGCGACGACTGGCGATTCCGTTGACCGCGGCCAGTGTCACCCCGCTGACCACCCTGGCTGGTTGGCGAGCCTTCGTCGACCGGACCATCGACCCGCCGGTGCTGCTACCGGCGCAGCAGTGGTCCGAGCTGGACCAGGACCAACGAGCCGCCGACATCCAGTACCGGATCGGCTACCACGCTGAGCTGCTGGCGTTACAGACGCCGGAACTGCACCAGATCGTGTCCACCGGCCGCACACTGCTGTTGCTCAATCACCGCCAGCACGGCGCTCGGCGGGGGCTGCTCGTCAGTGGCGATCCCACCACTGGCAAGTCCACCGCGATCACCGCGCTGGGCCGAGCGGTGGAACTCGCGCGCCGGCGCACCACAGGGATCGGCCTTGCCGGCGTTCCGGTGGTCTATCTGACGATGCCGCCGCAAGCCACACCGAAGTCGCTGAGCATCGAGCTGCTGAAGTTCCTCGGCGCGCCTTACCTGATGCGGGCCTCGCAGATCGAACTGACCCGTCAGGCCTGTCATCTACTGTCCGACCTGGGCACCGAGCTGATACTGGTCGACGAAATCCACAATCTCAACCATCACACCAAGGCCGGCGCCGATGCCAGCGACCATCTCAAGTATCTGGCCGAAAACGTGGCGGCCACCTTCGTTTACGCAGGCATCGACGCTGCCCGCACCGGCCTGTTCAACGGCGTCAGGGGCCGGCAACTCGCCGGACGGTTCGTTCCGGTCGTGACCAAACCGTTCGGCTACGCCACCACCGGCGACCGGGACCGGTGGGAACAACTCGTGGAGGGGTTCGATCAGATGCTGCGTCTGCACCGGCAGAAGCCCGGTGCTCTCACGCGTCTGGCACCGCACCTGTACGGCAAGGCGGCAGGGTCGATTTCCTCGCTGTCGATGATGATCCGATCGGCGGCGATCACCGCCATCATCGATGGCACCGAACACATCACCAAGGCGGCTCTGGACGCAGTGCCGTTGGATCACGCGGCCAGCACCGCCGGCGTCACCGTCCGCAAAGGCCGGCTCACCCGACCCGTCGTCGGCAACGGAGCAGCATGAGCCAAGGCCTTGCTGCCCAACCACATCACCTCGTCCCACACCTCCTGCCCATCTGTCTTCGTCCGCACCGATATGAACGCACCGGTTCCTATCTAATCCGACTGGCCCAGGCCAACCACTGCCCGCCGTGGTCGTTTCTGCGCCTGCTGGGCCGAATCCCCAGCGGGCAGCGCACCGACCTCACCCCGATGGCATCGGTCACCATGAATCACGCTGCGCTCACCCGCCTCGGCGCCTACCTGGGGAAACCGACCGATCACCTCGCCCGAGCGTTGCCATGGATCACCTCCGAGGAACGCTTCAACGACCCGACCGTTCTCATCCGGCAACCGGGACGGACTTTTTTGCGCAGCTGCGATCGCTGCGAGAAACGTTGCGGCGGAGCGAGGTTGATGCCCAACCCGCAACCGATGCAGCTCGCCTGCCAGCGACACGGCACCTGGTTGGTCGTCGGAGAACACGTCGAACTCGACACGACACCCGAGGTTGGCACCGCCCTCAAAGCGCTCCGCCGCGTTCAACGCCGCCACGGCCACGACGTCGCACATGCCCACTACCAGTGGATCCACCGCTACCTCACCGACGAATGGCGTGGTCATGGCTGGCACCGATTCCTCACCCGCCGCTGGACTTACCGCCAACTGCAGATGCACCCCACGGCCCACCCCAACGACATATTCGTCCAAGCCCACACCCACCACTGGTCGATGCTTCCCGAAACCGTCGCCCTCATCCAGATCCTCGCCAGGACTCCTCCACACAGCAGCGATCTGCCCACCGTCAACGACATCAGCGACGCGCTGGACCTAGCCGAATACTGGACCCGCCACCCCGACGAAAGACTCGCCCTCTGGATCACCCTCCACCGAGCGAGCAACATGACTGACCGATGACCGATCGGCCAATCCCATGCGAACGGTCTCCTACTGACAAAATGACTGGCACAAGAACGCTCGGAGTGCGCCAGGAGACGTGACAGCTGACCGTCTCGAACTGACACGAAAGCTGGCACGGGACAGGTGTCCCGTCACAGACAGCCCCGGAAAACCCCTGACTGGGACACCCCGGCACAACGCCTCGATATGCTCATCAACGCCAACAAATAACTGCAGTGTTGCGACGACAACTAGAACCGCCTGCGGTAACCGCGCCAGATGCCGTTCGGATTCACATATGAAGGTGTGGGCGTGGTGCCGGTGGACCTGGATCGCCGGATCGACGCACCGGGTCCGGCGCCGAGTTCCGTGGATTCAGTGCACCTTGAGGTTCGACGCGACTGGAGCTGACCCTACGAGGTCGATCAGGTTCACCAGCCCACCGTAGGTAGCGCCCGCCCGCCGGTTGACCGGGTCGACGGACATGTTCCGTCTAGCCGCTGCTGCGATGTCACAGTCGGCCGGGTTGTCTCGTCTCGGGTTTCGGAGACAATCCCGGAATCAGGAAGGTGACGGCAATGCGAGTGTTCGTGGCAGGCGGGACTGGGGTTATCGGGCGGCGATTGGTGCCGCAGCTGGTGGCCCGCGGCCACCAGGTGACGGCGACGACGACGGGCCCGGGCAAGTGGGGGTCGCTGGAGCAGCTGGGCGCCGAGGCTGTCGTGATGGACGGGCTGGATGCGGTGTCGGTCGGTGAGGCGGTGGCCGCGGCGCGGCCCGACGCGATCGTGCACGAGTTGACGGCGATCGCCGGCAAGCCCGATTTCAAGCACATGGATCGGTGGTTCGCCGCCACCAACCGGCTGCGCACCGAGGGGACGGACCACTTGCTGGCCGCTGCCGACGCGACCGGCGTATCCAACTTCCTCGCGCAGAGCTACGCCAGCTGGAACGGCATCCGCGAGGGTGGATGGGTGAAGACCGAGGAAGATCCGCTCGACCCGTTGACGGGGACGACGGCGCAGGCGAACATGTCGGCGATCCGGCACGTCGAGGATGTGGTCGCTGGGGCCGGCGGCGCGGCCCTGCGATACGGCTGGCTCTACGGGCCAGGCGCCACCGAAGATCTGGTCGCCCCGCTACGCAAGCGGCAGTTCCCGCTCGTCGGGGGAGGCAGCGGATACACCTCGTGGATGCATCTCGACGACGCGGCGAGCGCTACCGTGCTAGCCGTGGAGCAGCAGGCGAAGGGCGTGTTCAACATCGTCGATGACGAACCGGCCCCGGCCAGCCAGTGGCTGCCGTATCTGGCCGAGTGCGCAGGAGCGAAGCCGCCGATGCGAGTTCCCAGCTGGCTGGCCCGGCTGCTGGCCGGGCAAGTGGCGGTGACGATGATGACCGAGGGCCGCGGCTTCTCCAACGCCAAAGCCAAGCGGGAGCTCGGCTGGCAACTGCGGTATCCCTCGTGGCGGCAAGGATTCAAGGAAGAATTGGCGTGACCAGGGTCGAGGATTTCCAGGAGTTACGGTCGCTGCTGTTCGCGATCGCCTATCGGATCCTCGGCAGTGTGAGCGAGGCCGAAGACGCAGTCCAGGAGACCTGGCTGCGCTACCAGTCCTCTCCGACAGAACCTACCTCGACCAAAGCATTCCTCTCTGCCGTCGTCACCCGGATCGCGATCGATGTGCTGCGCTCGGCCCGTTTCCGGCGGGAGGAGTACGTCGGGAATTGGTTCCCGGAACCGCTGCTCAACGATCCTTATTCCGATCCCGCGCGGTCGGCGGAGCTGGCCGACTCGGTGTCGATGGCGGCCCTGTTGCTGCTCGAGCGGCTCAGCCCGCTCGAGCGGGCGGTCTTCGTGCTGCGGGAGGTGTTCGGGTTCGGTTTCCCGCAGATCGCGTCGACGGTGGATCGGTCGGAGTCGGCATGCCGTCAACTCGCGATGCGGGCGCGGCGCCATATGGAGGCTGGACGCCCGCGGTTCGAGGCGGACCGCAGGGAGCGGGATAAGCTGGCGGCCCGATTCTTCGATGCGCTGCGTGAGGGCGACGTCGGCGGCCTGCGGGAGCTGCTGGCCGCCGACGTTCAGATGATCGCCGACGGCGGCGGTAAGGCACCACAGTGGGGCAAGGGCATTTTCGGCGCCGACAAGGTGGCCAGGGTGCTTGCCTCGACCTTCCCCTGGTTCGTCCGGATCGGCGGAGACCTGGAGCCACACCAGGTGAACGGGCAACCGGGCGCGATCTTCCGCGATCGGGACCACAAGGTGCTCAATACCTGGACGCTGGACATCCTCGACGGGCAGATCCAGATGATCCGCACCGTGCTGAACCCCGACAAGCTCGGCCACGTCGGCCCGGTAGCGGACGCCTGGGTGGTGATCCGCGAGGCCTACCAGACTCGTCGGCCCTCGGAATCACCGGAATGATCGAACGAGCCGACTGCGCTGCCGACCTGTCGGGTCGTCCCGGCTGGCGCCCATGCGTCAAGCCTGGCCCGCCGGTCGTTGCGCTGTGGGACGATTCCACAGGTGACCAGCAGACCCACCGAGGAGCAGCAACTGCAGGACCTCGCCCGACTGCGCCGGGTCCGCGACCGGATCGACCGGGAGCACGTCCAGCCGCTGGATGTCGAGGCGCTGGCCCGTGGTGCGCACATGTCGGCAGGACACCTCAGCCGCGAGTTCAAGCTCGCCTACGGCGAGTCGCCGTACGGCTACCTGATGACCAGGCGGATCGAGCGGGCGATGATGCTGCTGCGTCGCGGCGACCTCAGCGTCACCGACGTCTGTTTCACGGTGGACTGTTCGTCGCTGGGCACCTTCAGCACCCGCTTCGTCGAACTGGTCGGCATGCCGCCGAGCGCCTACCGGCGCCAGCCGGCTCTCAGCTCGCAGATGCCGTCGTGCGTCGCGAAACAGGTGGCCAGACCGATCAGGAATCGAGAAGCAACTCTCACCGAGCCGCAGCGGTGTCGTTCCTCGATTTAGGTGGCGCAGGTTACTCTAGCTAAGTGGCTCGGTTTGCTCGATTTGTTTGGCCCAGCTCCGTGTTGCTGCCGGGGCGGCGCGATCGGCTGGGTCGGTCGAGCCTGCAGGTGTTGGAGCCAGGGGACCGGATGTGATGGTGCCAGCAGATTTCGATGAGCGGATGAGGGTGCTGGGTCCGCATCTGTTCGAGGGGGTGCCGCTGACCGAGGCCGCGGCAGCGGTGGGGGTTCCGCGGCGCACGGCCACGCGGTGGTTGGCGGCCTATCGGGCCGGGGGCTCGGTGGGCTTGTCCCGGTCGGCCCGGTCGGATCGGGGCGGGCATCGGATGCCGACCGAGTTGCATGATTTGATCGAGGGGTTGGCGCTGCGCCGGCCGCCGCCGCGGATCGCGGAGGTGCATCGGGCCGTGTCGGCGGTGGCGGTCGAGCACGGCTGGCCGGTGCCGTGCTATGAGGTGGTGCGCCGCATTGTCCGGAGCCTGG
>JALYVF010000037.1 GCA_030853385.1 Actinomycetota bacterium
TCAACCAGGCGATCGGGGTGCTGATCGGTCGGCGGCACAGCCGGGACGGCGCGCTCGCCGAGCTGCTGCGACAGGCGGTCGCCGGCGACCACTCGGTGCACCAGGCCGCGCTGACAGTGCTGGACAGTCTGTCCTGACCGCTTCTTGTCCTGACGGCCGAATGGGTCGCTACTTACGGCCGAAGATCGTGGGCAGTAGCCCGCTGAGCAGGCCACCGATGCCGCGCTTCGAGCTGCTCGGAGTGCCGGTGTTGTTAATCGCTTGTCGGCCGTTATCCACATCGCCGACGATGGCGGCCATGGCCACCACCCGACGTGCCGACATGTTTACCGCGGACGGCAAGCCGTCTGACGACGATCCGCGTGAGAGCAAACAAAGGTTGGGCGACGAGCGCAGCACGCTGGTCGAATCCCTGCGCTGTCAGCGCCTTACCTTGGAGATGAAATGCGCAGGTCTTGACGCGGAGGCGATGGCGCGGCGAGCCGTCGAGCCGTCGACGATGTCGCTGCTGGGCCTGGTGCGACACTTGGCCGAGGGTGAGCGCGCCACGTTCCGGACGTTGCTGGCCGGACAGGACGTGCCTCGGCTGTTCATGTCCGACACCGACCGTGACGGTGATTTCAACGGAGCGGTGCCCGACCCGCAGGTGGTGGCGGAGGCATGGGCGGCATGGCAAGCAGAGGTGGACTTCGGCACCCGGTTCGTGGCCGCGGCCCCCAGTCTCGACATCACTGCCAACGATCCGGACAATCAGCACGGCAGCGGCGGCGGCCGGATGTCGTTGCGCGAATTGCTCGTCGGACTGATCGAGGAGTACGCCCGTCACCTGGGTCACGTCGACCTGTTGCGCGAGCGGATCGACGGACGCTTGGGGCAGTAATGATCGCGGCCCAGCAATGATCGTGGCTAGCTGCCGCGGACAGCTTCCTCGTGTGCCAGCAGGTCGGACATGGTGAACGTGCCGGTGAGCGGCTCGTCCCTGCCATCCATGTACAGCCGCTTCACCGCGACCAGGATGCCCTCCGCGATCTTGTTGCGGACCTCGTCGGACATCAACGCCGCCCGGTCGTCGGGGTTGGTCAGATACCCGAGTTCGACCTGCACCATCGGCATCTTGGTGAGCCGCAACAGGTCCCAGGCGGCGTGATGGATCCGGCAGTCGACCATCCTGGTGCGGGCCACCAGCTCTCGATGGACCAGGGCGGCCAGTGACTCGCCGACCGTCGAGCTGGTGCCGCTGTCGGTGCCGAAGTGGAACGTCGAGATGCCGGAGGCCAGCGGCGACGCCATGCCGTCAATGTGCAGGCTGATCAGCAGGTCGGCGTCGATCGAGTTGGCTCGATCGGCGCGCTTGTCCGGCGGCGGGTTCTGGTCCGGGCCCCTGGTCAGGAATGTCGACATCCCGGTGGCCGTCATCCGGCCCTCGAGCCGGCGGGCGATGTCGTAGCAGAGGTCGGCGGCGCGGACGTCGCCGACGGTCCAACCGGGGTCGTCACCGCCGTGCGCCGGGTCGATGACGATGCGTTTGCCGCGCAGCCGAGGTCCCGCCGAACGCACCCGCTCGTGTTCGCGCATCAACTGCGGCCGGCCGCCCGTCACCAGGTTGCGTTTGGTGATCCGGCTCAGCTCGCCGGCGGTATGCGCGCCGAAGACACCATCCTCCGGCAGCGCGCAGTCACGCTGGAACTGCCGGACAGCAGCATCGGTGCCGGCGCCGAACAGCCCGTCGGGACGGCCGGTGTTGTAACCCAGGCCGGACAGTCTGGTCTGCAGCTGGGCAACGTCGTCGCCGGTCATCGGTGCGGACAGGGTGTACGACAGGGTGCGATCGCCGAGTGCCCAGCGGGCGTCGAGCAGCGCACGTTCGGTGGCCGGGCCGACCACGCCGTCGACGATCAGTTGCCTGCCCTGCTGGAACGCGCGCACGGCGCCGTCGACGTCGGCATCGAACACCGCGTGGGCGTCGTTCGCCAGTGTTTCGGGGGCCACCAGGCCGAGTGAGGACAGGGCCCGGCGCAACTGCGCGACAGAGGTGCCGGCATCGCCGAGTCGCAGCAAGATCACCCTCCAGATCACCTGTCGATTGAGCGTGGACCGGGTGCCGGGGGGATTGCAAAACCGGCCAACTCACCGTACGCCGCCGAATACCTCGCATCGCGCCAGCGGTCAGCGGGTCCGAGGACGTGCCGAACTGAGCCGTGGCGTATCGAACGGGCCGGCCGACCGTCCAGATGCGCAGCGGCTCGACGTGCTCGCCCTCCTCAGCGGACACGTCCGTGGGATCGTTCACCAGCAGAGTGCACTGCTCCCGAACGGGAGACCGGCGAACAGATGGAACAGGTGCTGTCCGCGCATGCCGAGCAGTACCCGGCGACCGCGGCCGCTTTCGCTGAGGCCGCGTCCTCGGCGGGCCGGGGGTGACGCGCTCGCATTCGGCCTGGATCGCATTCTGGACGGGGTGGGCGCGCTGATCGACCGCCGCCGCGCCCGACGGGTGCGGCAGGCGTCGGTCTAGACAAACCGAGCCCCGTCAGCGGCCACTTGGTACCGGACCGATGTTGTCCAGGATCGATCGTTGGACGTTGTCGGGCGTCCGGCCTCCGTCGAGCACAATCTCGCCGGGCAGGCCCAGAACGTCGTCGGCGTGGAACCACCCGGGCAGCTTGGCGGACGGCACCTTGGCGGCCAGCGGCCGTGCCTGCGGAGCACGCCGAGCGAGGCTCGCAGGTCCGAGCTGTCAGGATGGCAGTCATGGACATGACACAGCTTGAGAGGGTCCGCTCCGGCCGGGGTTTCTTCGCAGCCCTTGATCAGAGCGGCGGCAGCACGCCGAAGGCGCTGGCCGAGTACGGCATCGCCGAGGGCAGGTACAGCTCCGAGAAGGAGATGTTCGACCTGGTTCACGCGATGCGCACCCGCATCGTCAGCAGCCCCGCCTTCGGCGGCTCGCGCATCCTGGCGGCGATCCTGTTTGAACAGACCATGGACCGGGAAATACAGGGCGTCCCGGCGGCGCAGTACCTGTGGGGGGAGAAGCAGGTCGTTCCACTGCTGAAAGTGGACGAAGGACTCGCCGACGAGAAGCACGGTGTGCAGCTGATGAAGCCGATTGACGCCCTGGATGAGTTGCTCGAGCGGGCGAATCGGCACCGGATGTTCGGCACCAAGATGCGGTCGGTCATCAAGGACGCCGACCGGGTCGGCGTGACGGCCATTGTCGATCAGCAGTTCGACTACGCCGCAAGGATCTGGGCAGCCGGGCTCGTTCCCATCCTCGAGCCCGAGGTCAGCATCAACAGCCCGCACAAGGGCGAAGCGGAAACGTTGTTGCGGGACGCATTGCACGGGCACATCGAGGCGCTGCCAGGCAACGCGACCATCATGGTGAAGCTGACCATTCCCACCCAACCGGGGCTGTACGCCGGCCTCGCCGCCGACCCGCGGGTGCTGCGGGTGCTCGCCCTGTCCGGCGGTTACCGACGCGACGAAGCGTGCGAGCTGCTCGCCAAGGATCCGAGCATGATCGCGAGCTTCTCTCGGGCGCTGCTCGAGGGACTGTCCGTTGAGCAGACCGACGAGCAGTTCAATGCTCAGTTGGACACATCGATCGCGCAGATCGTCGAAGCCTCAGTGACGAAATCAGCAGCCAACTGAGGCGCCAGTGGCCAGCTCGCACCGGCCACCCACCGATCTACGGCCTGGTGCTCACCGCAACTGGTCTGCTGACCCAGCTCGGTTTCATCCACGTCTCTCCCACCGCTGACCACCGCGCCCTTGCCTGGCATGGCCTACCTCTGGGATCCCTGGGTTCTGCTCTGGGGACTTCTCGCCTGGCTGCTCTCCTGCGCGGTGGACGGTTCGCTGACCTGCCGGACATGTTGACGGCTAGCGCTGTTCCAGCACTCGTTTGAGCGTGCCCAGATCGACGGCAACGGCAGCCGCGTCGCTGACGAAATCCTCATCGCTCATGCCCGGCCGCCGGCGCACGCTGAACACCACCTCGCAGTGGTCGCCGCCATCAGCGATCACTCGCATCGGGTTGTAGACGACATCGCCCGACGGCAAGGTGACGTCGTGATCGAGAACGCCGAAGGAGTTGCGCGGGGCAAACGCGAAGGCGACCCGCCCCATCGGGGACTCGGCCATCCATTGCCCGTCGAGTTGCTCGACCGCGCTGGCCAGCCCCGGCGCCCACTGCGGGAGGTTGGACGGCCGCGAGGCGTAGTCATAGACCGCCGCCGCAGGCCGATCGACCCACACGCTGACGTGCCTGGATTCCGTTGCCATGCCATCACTTTGCCAGCTGCCGCCGACATGGCCGGAAGCGTCGGCGCCGACAGGCGGGTTGGGCGCGCTGCGGCCATCACCGTCAGCCGACGCGCCAGTCCATCGTCCGGGGGGCTCAGATCCTGCGGTCGGCGCAGCTCACGCATCGCGTCGCGGTCGGTGACGCCTGCAGCCTGCCCGGTGCAATGGCCTGTCCGCAGACGACACACGTGCCGTAGTTGCCGGCATCGAAGTTTGCGATCGCCTCGTCGGCTGCAACGATTCTCAGTTCGGCGGCGCGTCGCAGGGACTCCAACCGCGCCCATTCAGCGGACAGCGGGTCGCCGTCGGGGTCGTGCTCGTCGTCGTCGAATCCGTTGCTCCGCAGCCGCCTCGCCTCGACCACTGCGGCGGTCGCCAGCTTGAGCTCGGCATTGAGCGCCGCACGGTGCCGCACCAGCGTCTGTCTTGGATGCACGCGTCCCATTTTGCCGCTCTCACAATCGGGCACCAGGACGGGGCGCATGACTAACCCCACCGCGCCCGATCGGGACCTGCGCAGCGCCGAGCTGGCCAGGGCCGCCATCCGAGAGGGTCGACCCACCTCGTGGTTCGACGAGCTGTACTCGGCCGGAACTCGCGGCGAGATCGGCATGCCGTGGGATCGACAGGCGCCGCTGCCATTGGTCACGGATTACTTCGCGGCGCACCCACTCGTGCCTGCCAGCCGCGCCATGGTGATCGGCTGTGGCCTGGGTGTCGACGCCGAATACTTGTCCGGGCTTGCGGCCGAGAACGGTTCCAGCGTCACAGCTTTTGACATTTCTGAGACCGCGATCAAGTTCGCCCGGGCCAGGTACCTCAGCTCGACCGTCGACTACCGGGTGGCGAACCTGCTCAAGCTGCCGCCCGTGTGGATCGGCGCCTTTGGATTGGCAACAGTGAGAATCGACAAGGCGCCCTCGGCAGCGACCGGTCCCGGCGCTATGGCGATGCGGTGGCTCGCG
>JALYVF010000062.1 GCA_030853385.1 Actinomycetota bacterium
GGGCACCGCTTCGGCTGGCAGCTCGGCCAGCGCGGCGAGCTCGCCGATCCATCCAGGGTCGATCGCTGCGCCGTCCAGGGCGGCGATGCGTTCGGCGGGGAAGGGCTGGACAACCAGGTCGACGTCCAACCAGGAGGTAGTGATGCAGTGGTGACGCAGCAGATTGCGGGTCCGGCGTTGACGATCGCGGCGAACCCCGGCTAGATCAAACCGGCGGGCCGCCAGCCGACGCTGAGTGCGACCGTCAGCAAGGATCCGCTGCAATCGTGCCTCCCAAGAGAGTGCCGGCGGACAAGATGGCACGCCTGGAGGGTCCTCTAGTTCGATAATCGTCCACCCACCCTCTAAGCTCTTAACTCCTATTGGAGCTATTGAAATAGTACAGATGATCGATACAATAGGCATCGACCGAATGGGTGAACTTAAGATGCGGGCCGTGCGGATGGCCGGTTCTGGTGACCGCCGTCGACGCGGGCATGGGTTGGACGTGGCACGGCACGATGCGGGAACACGGCACGATGCGGGAACACGGCAAGGAAATTGCGGCGTGATGAGCGCGGCGACTCGCTGTGATGTCCGGGGCGTGCGCGAGCTAACGCGGCCGCCCGAGACGGATCGCGCCGCCCTGGACCCCAGGTGGGTGCCCGCCAGGTCGGTGGGTGTGTTGGAATCGCGGGTAACACGGTCGAAGGACAGCGCCGGCAGGGTGGCCGGAGGGGAGGGCAATCGGTGACTCAAGCACCCATCGACGTCCAGATGTCTGCCTTGCAGGTCGCCCCCGGCTCGGTGGTGGTGGTCCGGGACGAGGAGTGGCTGGTGACCGCGGTCGAGCAGACCCGGGACGGGGCGCTGCTCACGGTGCAGGGCCTCACCGAACTGGTCCGCGATACCACGGCGATGTTTTACCAGGGCCTGGACCCGATCGAGGTACTCGACCCTCGCACCACTCGGGTGGTGGGGGATTCGTCGGCCCGCTATCGCTCGGCGCGGTTGTGGCTGGAGTCCACGATCCGCAAAACCCCGCTGCCGATCGACGATCAATCGTTGGATGCCAGCTCCCATGCCCTGGTCGACACCCTCGCCTACCAGCGCACCGCGGTGGCCAGGGCCCTCGACCCGGAGAACCTGCGTCCGCGCATCCTGCTCGCCGACGCCGTCGGGCTCGGCAAGACGATGGAGATCGGGATGATCCTGGCCGAGCTGGTGCGGCGGGGACGCGGCGACCGCATCCTCATCGTCACCCCGCGGCACGTCCTTGAACAGATGCAGCACGAGCTGTGGAGCCGGTTCGCGCTGCCGTTCGTCCGGCTCGACTCACTGGGCATTCAGCGTGTGCGGCAACATCTTCCGGCCACCCGCAACCCGTTCTCGCTGTACCGGCGGGTGATCATCTCGGTTGACACCCTCAAGAGCGAGCGGTACCTCAACCACCTGCGGCGGCACCGCTGGGATGCGGTGGTGATCGACGAGTCGCACAACATCACCAACTCCGCTACCCAGAACAACCGGTTGGCCACCGTGCTGGCGCCGAACACCGACGCGCTGATCCTGGCCTCGGCCACTCCGCACAACGGCAAGCCGGAGTCGTTCGCCGAGCTGATCCGGCTGCTGGAGCCGTCGGCGGTCGACCCGGACGGCAACCTGGTCGAAGATGAAGTGCGCCGGCTGGTGGTGCGCCGCCATCGGCATTCGCCGGAGGTGGCGGCGGTGGTCGGCGCCGACTGGGCCGAACGCCGGCAGCCGCACCACGTGCTGATCCCGGCGGCACCCGCCGAGGACGCCATCGCCGACGAGTTGGTCGGCCGTTGGCTGCATCCGACGGACCGCAGCCGCGGCGCCCTGTTCGGCTGGACCCTGGCCAAGGCGTTCCTGTCTTCGCCGGCCGCGCTGCTGGAGACCTGTCGCAACCGGCTGCGCGGGATCGGCAGCTCCGGCCCGCAGCAGCGCGCCGACCTGGAACGGCTGATCGAGCTGGCCGACGCGGCTGACGGCAGCCAGAGCAAGTACGCCGCTCTGCTGACCCTGCTCGGCGAGATCGGCATCGGGCGGCAGCGGACGGAGCGGGTGGTGATCTTCGCCGAGCGCATCGCCACCCTGCGCTGGCTGGCGGCGTCGCTACGCGCGGACCTTAACCTCGCCGACGACCAGGTGGCGATCCTGCACGGCGGTCTGTCCGACATCGAGCAGATGGACATCGTCGAGAGCTTCAAGCAGCGCAGCTCGCCGATCCGAGTCCTGGTGACAGGCGATGTGGCCTCCGAGGGCGTCAACCTGCACCTGCAGTGCCACGAGCTGGTGCACTACGACATTCCGTGGTCGCTGATCCGCATCGAACAGCGCAACGGCCGCATCGACCGCTACGGGCAGCGGTTCCCACCCCGCATCTCCACCCTGTTGCTGCAGCCGTCCAACGAGAAGTTCTCCGGCGACCTGCGGGTGCTCACCACGCTGGTGGACAAGGAGGACAAGGCGCACCGGGCACTCGGCGATGCCGCCAGCCTGATGGGCCGTTACTCGGTCGAGGCCGAAGAGGACGCGATCCGCCAGGTGCTGGCCGGCACGAAGAAACTCGACGACGTGGTCGCCGAGCCCGACAGCGTCGCGGCCGAGCATGGTGTTGCGGGCCTGCTGGCAAGGATCATGGTCAGCGGGCAACCGGGCGGGCAGCAGCCGGCAGCGTCGGCAGCGACCGGACCGTCGCCGGCCGCTGCGACCCAGGCTGGGGTCACGCCGGCGAGCAGCGAGACGGGGTTGTTCGAGCGCCCCGTCGACTTCCTGCGCGAAGCGATTGTGCATGCGTTCCCGCAGCCGCACCGCGGCATCGACGGTGGCGGCGTCGATTGGCAGGAGTTTCCGGCGGAGAGCATCGTCCAGCTGACCCCGCCGGCCGATCTGCGCCGCCGGTTGGAGGTGTTGCCGCAGAAGTACCTGACCGATCGCGGTGTCATCCAGACGTTCAAGCTGGCCACCAGCAAGGCGAAGGGCAGTCAGCTGCTGGAGGCCGCCAGGGCGGATCCGCTGGGTTCGTCGTGGCCGGAGGCGCACTTCCTCGGCGCGCTGCACCCGGTACTGGATTGGGCCGCCGACCGGGCGTTGGGCAGCCTGCGCAAGCACGAGGTGTTCGCCGTTCGGTCCGCCGTCGAGCACCCGTGCGTGTTGTTGCACGGCGCGCTGACGAACCAGGCCGGCGCTGCGGTGTCGTCGGTGTGGCTGCGGGTGGACTTCCCGAACCTCGACAACCCGAGTTTCGCGATGGTGTCGGTGCATGCCGGCGCCCCCGACCTGATCCGCTCGGTCGGCCTCACCGTCTCCCGCGCCAATCGAGGCCCGGTGGCCAATACCGACCAGTTGACGGCGCTGATGCCGGCGGCCGTCGACCAGGCGCGCAGCGAACTGGACCGCACCCTGGCCGCCGCCGAGCGGGCCGCCACCCGGCAGGTGGCCGCCTGGCTGGACAGGGTGGACAGCTGGCAGAGCGAAGCCGACGCGCTCGTCCAACGCTCGCAGGTGACCAGGCGCCGGCTGTCGGTGCAGGCGGAGAAGGACATGGCCGCCATGCGGATGCCGGCCCACTCGTTCGTCCGACCGCTGCTGGTGGTGGTGCCCGACGAACTCGGCGGGCTGCACGACGACCTGGGGGACGGTAGCTGATGGCGGCGAACGACGCGCTGATCGTCGGCGAGGACTGGATCAGCGAGCACTACTTCACCACCGATGCCGGCAAAGAGTCCTTCCACGCCAAGGTGTTGGAACGCCGCAAGGCCTGGGATGCCGACGCCGAGCAGTCTGCCGCCGGCTCCACCAGAACTCGCTTCGTCGCGCAGCGCGGCGAGTTGGAAACCAGCTTCGGACGGCTCCAGTTGGACGCCGTCGACGGTAGCCAGGACGGCCGGAACCGAGAGTCCGACGGCGCCGACCTGCGGGCGCTGTACGACCGTCTGCTCGAGCTGCTGGGCTATCGCAGCGGCCAGTACCTGTGCAAGGACTCCGGGCCGATGCTCTGGGTCAGTCAGCCGGGGGTAGCCGACCGGCCGCTGCTGGCGGTGCTGCGCGGCCGCGCCTGCGAGTCGCTCGAAGAGCTGCTGGACAAGAACGCCGACACCCTGCTCGAGCCCTGGTTTCCCGGGAACGACGACAACGAATTCGACAGCGACAACAACGACTACGACTACGACGGCACCGACGGCGGCGAGCCCGGCAGCCGTCGGCGCACTGCTTCCGGCGACCGGGTCGTCTCGGTGGCCAGGGCACTGTCCCGGATACTGGTGGACGCCGACGCGCCGCCCTTCGCGCTGGTGCTGGCCGGCCGTTGGTGCCTGATCACCGACCCGCAGCGCTGGCCGGAGGGTCGCTACCTGGCGGTCGACCTGCAGCTGGTCTGCGAACAGAACGACACCCGCCGCGGCGGCGGCATCGACAGCGCCGTGGCCTGTCTGGAGGCGGCGTCGCTGCTGCCGGCCGCCGACGGCACCCGGTGGTGGCAGACGGTGTTGGACGAGTCGATCAAGCACACCGTCGGGGTCTCGCAGAACCTGCGGGAGGGGGTGCGGCTGTCCATCGAAATCATCGCCAACGATGTGGTCGTCCGCCGCCGAGCCGCCGACCTCGACCCGCTGCCGGCCGATCGGGCGCAGCCGCTCGCCGTGCAGTCGCTGCGCTACCTGTACCGGATCCTGTTCCTGTTGTACGCGGAGGCTTCGCCGGAACTGGAGGTGCTGCCGTCCGGGGCCACCGAGTACGAGCTCGGCTACGGCTTGGACCGGCTCCGCGAGTTGGTGCTGGTCGAGCTGCAGACCGAACGCGCCCGCGCCGGCACCCACCTGTATTCCTCGCTGGGCCGGTTGTTCGAACTGGTCGATCGCGGCCACACCCCGGCCGGCACGGTTGCCGGACAGTCGGGTGATGCAAATGCCGAACCCGACTCGTCGGCGGGCCGGCTGCCCGATGGTCTGCACTTCTCGGCGCTGCGGGCCGACCTGTTCGCCCCGGCCGCCACCTGGCACATCGACGCGGTCGGCCTGAGCAACCAGGCGTTGCTGCGGGTGCTGCGACACCTGTTGCTGAGCAAGGAGTCTCGCGGGCGCGAGCGCGGCTTCATCTCCTACGTCGAGCTGGGCATCAACCAGCTCGGCGCGGTGTACGAGGGGCTGATGTCGTACACCGGGTTCTTCGCCGAAGACGATCTGTACGAGGTCGCGAAGAACGGCGACCCGTCGGGCGGCTCCTGGGTGGTTCCGGTCGATCGCTCCGGCCACCTGGATCCCGGCGATTTCGTCAAGGTCCCGAACGAGCAGGGCGAGCCGCAGCCGGTGCTGCATCGCCGGGGCAGCTTCGTATTTCGGCTGGCCGGCCGCGAGCGGCAGCAGTCGGCGTCGTACTACACCCCTGAGGTACTCACCCGGTTCACCGTGTCGCAGGCGCTGGCGGAGCTGCTGGATCAGGACGGCGAGGCGACACCGGCCGACGACATCTTGGCGATGTCGGTGTGCGAGCCGGCGATGGGCTCGGGCGCGTTCGCCATCGAGGCGGTGCGGCAGTTGGCAACCGAGTACCTCGCCCGCAAGCAGCGCGAACTCGGCGCAACGATTGACCCGGACGCCTACCCACAAGAATGGCAAAAGGTGAAGGCGCACATTGCCTTGCACCAGGTGTACGGCGTCGACCTCAACGCCACCGCGGTCGAGTTGGCCGAGGTGTCGCTGTGGCTGGACACCATGGTCGCCGGTCTGCAGTCGCCGTGGTTCGGCCTGCGGCTGCGCCGCGGCAATTCGCTGATCGGCGCCCGGCGCTCGGTCTACCCCACGGCGCAGGTGGCTGACGGCGGGTACCGCCGTGACGTACCTGCCGATGTCCCACTGTCGGAGCTGGCCGCCGACCTGTCGGCCGGCCAGGTCGGCCGGTCCACCGGCGGCCGGATCCACCACTTCCTGCTACCGGCCGACGGGTGGGGCTCGGCGGTCGAGGTCGGCAAGGAGGTGCGTGAGCTGGCCCCCGACGCGGTGACGTCGCTGAAGAGCTGGCGATCCGCGGTGCGCCGCCGGCTCGACAAGAGGCAGGTGGCGGCGTTGTCGGCGCTGTCCGACCGGGTGGAGCAGTTGTGGCAGACCGCGCTGCGCCGGCTGCGGATCGCCGAGGCGGAGTCCGGCCGGAGTATTGACCTGTGGGGCCGGGAACCGATGCCGCACAACGGCTCCCACCAGGTAGCCGGTGCGGGCGCGGCCGTGAGCAGGGAGCAGATCGAGGAGTCGCTGGCCGACGCCGAGGGTGCCTACCGCCGGCTGCGGCTGGTGATGGATGCCTGGTGTGCGCTGTGGTTCTGGCCGCTCACCGAGACACAGGTCGACCCGCCGACCGCGGCGCAGTGGATCGATGCGCTGACGATGATCCAGGGCCGGGCGGCGGCCGAGAAGAAGTCGACGATCACCGCCCGCGGCGACACCCGATCGCTGGCCTTCACCGACTGGCAGCAACTCGGCGAGGCCGAATACAACGACCGGCTGCTGCATCAGGCGGCGCCCATCGACCAGGTGCTGGCGCAGCATCGCTGGCTGCACGTGTGCCGACAAGTGGCTCAGCGTCAGGGGTTTTTCCACTGGGAGCTGGACTTCGCCACGGTGTTCGCACGGGGTGGGTTTGACCTGCAGGTCGGAAATCCGCCCTGGGTGCGGCCGGACGTCGATATCGACTCACTACTCGCCGAGGGAGATCCGTGGTGGCAGTTGGCCGTAAAGCCGTCGGAAGCGGACCGTCAAGAACGCTTCGAATCTACGCGGCGACTCGACGGCACTGTTGAGCTTGTGCTCGTCGCAACCGGCGACACAATCGCCCTGCGCGAATTCGTATCAGCGACAACGATGTTCCCAGTCCTGGACGGTTTGCGGCCGGATCTCTATCGAGTCTTCATGAGTCAGGTCTGGCAACACTCGTCCCCAACGGGTATCTCGACGCTGATTCACCTGGAGTCGCACTTCACCGATGAGAAGGCGGTGAACCTCCGGCGAGAAACGTATCGCAGGTTGCGGCGCCATTGGCAATTCATCAATGAGCTGACATTATTCGAAATCCAGCATCAAAAGACGTTTGGCGTCAACGTGTATGCGAGCAGTCGAAGTCCGATGTTCTTGCAGGCGGCGTCGCTGTATCACCCGGATACGGTGGAGCGGTCCATGCGGCACGACGGGTCCGGCGAGGAGCCGGGCTTCAAGGATCCCGACGGTCATTGGGATCTGCGGCCCCATCGTGGCCGCATCCAGCTTATCGATCAGGACGGCTTACAACTGTGGGCAAACATCCTCGAGCCTGAGGGTGCCGATACGCTGTCCACGAAGATGCTGTATCTGGTCAACTCTGCCGCCGCGGGCGCGATGGCTGCGCTGAGCGTGAACCACCGAGTGCAACAGCTGACATTGGACTTCTCGACCGGTTGGAATGAGGCGACAGATCGAAGAAGGGGTCGCTTCACCCTTCAATGGGGTTCTGCAGGTTGGGAGAACGCGATTCTGCAGGGCCCGAACTTGTTCGTCGCCACACCCCTCTACAAATCGCCGAACCCGAGCATGCAGAATCACCTCGACTGGGCGGCGACGGATTTTGAGGCGTTGGAGACGGATGCGCTGCCTGTCACTGCGTACAAGCCGACGGGGGAGAGGGCCGTGTACGACGCGCAGTACACCCATTGGGGCGAGCACGGCGAATATCCGGCGCGCAGTTATTACCGGGTGGCCTGGCGGCGGATGGCGGCCAATACCGGCGAGCGGACGCTGATCCTGGCGATTATCCCGCCGGGAGCCGCTCACGTGCATCCAGTGACGTCTGCCGGAATGCCAGACGGGCCGAATCGTGCACTTGTGGCCGTTGCCGGCACCCTCTCGACTCTGTTGAGTGACTTCAGCATTCGTTCGTCTCCAAAGGGCGACATTCACGGCTCGACAATCAACCGACTGGCCATGGCGCCGCTCGATCATCCACTGATCGACTCGCTCATCCTGCGTACCCTGCGACTGAACTGCGTCACCGACGCGTATGCGGAGTTGTGGAAAGACTGTTGGGGCAACGGCTTTCGCGACGACGGCGCGATCTTGCCGACGTACGCAGTGGGGGAGATTGGACCGACCTGGACTCGGGGCACCCCGCTGCGCCGTGCCGCGGACCGGCGCAATGCGCTGGTGGAGCTGGATGCGTTGGTCGCGTTGATGCTGAACGTGCCGATCGACGATCTGTGCACGGTGTACCGCACCCAATTCGCCGTGCTCTACGGCTACGACCACCGCGAGTACACCTTCGACGCCAATGGCCGGCAGGTTCCCACCCCGGTGCTGCAGGCCTGGCGAAAGGCCGGCGGCGCAGACGCTCCGACGGCTCAGCGGCAGACCGACCTGGTGCTGAACCGGGACGACCTCACCGCCGTTCATCCCGGCAGCGGCATCGACTACAGCTACCGGCTGCCGTTCGGAACCCTGGACCGGGAGGCCGACCTGCGCGCCGCCTACGCCGAGTGGCAACGCCGGCTGACCGACGCCAGCGGATCGGGGGCCGGCGCCGATGAGTGAGTTGCTGCCCACCCTGGTCGCCCGGTCGGTGCGGACCGCGCTCACCGACTACCTGGCCACCACCTTCGCGCTGGTCGATACCGAGCCGCGAGAAGCGTTGGCCGAGTTCCTGTCCGACCCACGGGACGGCATCTTCAAGGGGCCGTACCTGCGGCTGCGGGTGCCGTTCGAGCCGGCCCCAGACGGCTGGGAGAACCTGCTCGACTGGAAGCCGCCGTGGGAGCCGTACACCCATCAGGCCGCGGCCTACGCCCGGCTCAGCAGCAAGGACCTGGGACCGGACAAGCCGCGGCCGCTACCCACTCTGGTCACCACCGGCACCGGGTCCGGCAAGACCGAGGCGTTCCTGCACCCCATCCTGGACCACGTGCTGCGGGCCCGTCGGGTCGGCGTCACCGGTATGAAGGCGCTGGTGCTGTATCCGATGAACGCGCTGGCCGACGACCAGGCCGGCCGGATCACCGCCCTGCTCACCGGCGATCCAGCGCTGGCCGGGGTAACGGCGGGCATCTACACCGGCGACCAGACCGGCACCCGCACCACCGTCTCGGACAAGGGGCTGATCAACGACCGGGCGGTGCTGCGGGACAGCCCACCGGACATTCTGCTCACCAACTACAAGATGCTCGACCAACTGCTGCTCCGCGAAGCCGACCAGCCGATCTGGCGGGCCAGCGCCATCTCGCTGCAATACCTGGTGCTCGACGAGTTCCACACCTACGACGGCGCCCAAGGTACCGACGTGGCGCTGCTGCTGCGCCGGCTCGGATTGGCCCTGAAGAGTTGGTGGCCGGCCGAACACCCCGACATCACCGACGAAGACCGCGGCCGGCCGCTGGGCCGGATCACCCCGGTGGCCACCTCCGCCACCCTTGGCGATGCGGCGGCCGGCGGCCAGGGTAGCGGCCCCGGCCCGATGCTCGACTTCGCGCACACGGTGTTCGGCGAGCCCTTCGCCCCGGACAGCGTCGTCACCGAGACCCGGGTGCCGATCGACGACTGGTGCCTAGATCCTGGAGAACAGCCGGAATCGGTGGGCCGCTTCACTGTTCAGCGGCTGGCCGAGCTTGCGGAGGAGGATCTGCGGGCGTTGGCCACCCTGCCAGAGACCGCAGTTGCTTCGGGGGACCCGGCGGCCGCCCTGGCCCGCGGCGTTTTCGATGTGCTGGCGCCGGCGGCGCTCGGTTCGCAATCCCGGCAGGCGATCCAGCGGCCACTGCTGCCGCTGGCCAGGGCCCATCCAGATGTGCGGATGTTGTTGGAGCTCACCGAGTCCGCCCGATCGTTCGACCAGCTCGTCACCGAGATGTTCGGCCCTACCGCCGCTTTCGGTCGACGCATCGGCGACACCCTGCCGGAACTGCGCATTCGCGCCCTCGATGCGGTGGTCGGCGCGTTGAGCCACCTCCGTAAGAGCGTCGGCCGGTCGGCACCGTCGGTGGAGCTCACGCTGTGGATCCGGGAACTGAGCAGAATCGACCGGGCCGCCTCGTCGGTGCCGCAATACGCCTGGTCGGACGACGGCGCGCTGCTGGCCACCAGCAGCACCGGCCGGCACGGAGCTCGCGATGCCGACCTCGGTGCCGGCGATGCCGCGCTGGCCGCGTTCCCCGCGGTGTATTGCCGGCACTGCGGCCGATCCGGCTGGGGCGTCTCGCTGGCCGCCACCGGCACCGACCTGTCCGCCGACGACACCCAGATCCGGGCCGGCCATCTGCACCGAATGGGGCGGTTCCGCAGCCTGATCTACGCCCCCGCCGAGGGATCGCTGGACGACCACGGCGGATCGAAGATCGACGGCCTGCGCTGGTTCCGGCCGCTGTCCCGACGTATCGACGCGGAGCGGCCGGCCGCCGACGACCCCGAGCTGCTGGCCGGCGAGGTGCTGCCGGTGCTGGCCGTCACCGGCGACGACACCGACCGCGACAGCCGCAACGACCGATGCCCGTCCTGCCTGCAGAACGACGGAATCCGCTTCTTGGGCAGCGCCATCGCCACCCAGTTGTCGGTGACCCTCACCGTGTTGTTCGGCGACCCCACCCTCGACGTCCGGGAAAAACGCGCCCTGGTGTTCACCGATTCGGTACAGGACGCCGCGCACCGGGCCGGCTTCATCCGGGCCCGCTCGCACTCGATGAGCCTGCGGGCCGCGCTGCGATCGGCGCTCACCGGCGAACAGAGCCTGGAAACGTGGGTCGACGCAGCGCTGGATGCGGCCCGCGACAACGACTTCGACCGCTACCGGCTGGTGCCGCCCGACTGCCTGGAGAACCCGCGATACCGCCGCTACTGGCGGCCGGCCGGCGGCGGCGACCTGAGCGCCGGCCGCAGCCACGTCCGCAAGCGGCTGCTGTTCGACGCGGCCTTGGAGATCGGCCTGCAGTCCGGCTTCGGACGCACCCTGGAAACCACCGGAACCATCGCCGTGCAGGTCCGGGCCGGGTCCGTCGACCGGCTCCGGCGGATCGCCACCGACGCGCTCGGCACCGTCGAAATGCCGCAGTCGTTCGCCCGCATGGACGATCCGGCGGCCGCCCGCGCCGGCTTGGACAGATCGCTGGTGGCCTGGGCGCGCGGCACCGTCGAACACATCCGGCAACAGGGCGGGATCTATCACGAGTGGCTGCAGGCCTTCATCACCGAAGGCGGTCCGCGGTTCCTGGTGTGGGGCGGGCGTCCCCGCGACGTCGGCATGCCGGCCTTTCCGCCCGGCAGGTCGGCCCCAGGATTCCCGCGGGTCGGCACCGGACTGGCCGGCGCCGTCGAGAGCCTGCTCGAACCGGTCAGCGCGGCCCAGGGCTGGTACGCGCGGTGGGCGGTCAAGAATCTCCGGGTGTCGACGGCAACCGCACCGCACCTGGCTATCGCGCTGCTCAAGGAATTGGCGAAAGCCGGTGTGTTGCAGCAGCTTCCGACCAAACAAGGAGCAATCGCCTACGCGCTACCGGCGGCATCGGTGATAGTGCGACCGCTCGCCGACGCCGAACTCGCCAGCACCCTGTTGTGCTGCGACGTCTGCCAGGCCCAACTCGCGATGGCGCCGGAAACCATCGACCAGCTCGCCGGTGCGCCGTGCCTGACTGTTCGCTGCCCCGGCACACTGACCATCACCGCCAGGGCCGAAAACTTCTATCGCAGCCTTTTCAACTCCGCGGACGTGCACCGGATCGCCGCCGCCGAACACTCCAGCCTGCTCACCGGACCGGAGCGCAGGGAGGTCGAGAACGGCTTCAAACGCCCGGTCCAGACACCGGGGGACCCCAACGTGCTGGTGGCCACTCCGACCTTGGAGCTGGGCATCGACATCGGCGAGCTGTCGTCGGTGATGCTCGCCTCGCTACCCGACACCGCGGCGAAATACCAGCAGCGGGTCGGCCGGGCCGGCCGGCTGTCCGGTAGCGCTCTCGCCGTGGCATTCGTCACCGGTCGCGGCGAACAACTGCCGCGTATCGGCGACCCGCTGTCGCTGATCAGTGGGGTCGTACGCCCGCCGGCCACCTACCTGAACGCCGAAGAGATCCTCAAGCGGCAGTTCATCGCCGCTCAGATCGACGCCATTGCCAGGGCCGGCACCACCATGCCGGGCCGGGCCAAGGACTGGCTGGGGCAGACCGGACCCGAATCGATGATCGGCATGCTGGTAAGCCGGATCCAACAGGCTGGCAGCACCGCCATCGGGGAATTTCTGGAGGCCGTAGGCAGCGGTGGATCCCTCAGCGAGGACGTTGTGTCGACCGTCCGGGACTGGGTCGCCGACAGTGGCGCCGCCGGCCTGGTGGCGCAGGTCTACCGCAGCTGCGAGCAGTGGGCCCGCGACGAGGAATCGTTGCAGCACCGCAAGAACGAGATCGAATCTCAACTGCCAGAGCTCATTGCCCGATCGGCGCTGCCGGCCGCCTCCGACGAGGACAAGCGCGCGGCCCGCAATGCTCGGGCGGCTGCCGGCGGGCTCGGCAAACAGCTCAGCCATCTCCGCGACGACCCGTGGATCGGCGCACTGGAAGAACGTGGGCTGCTACCGAACTACACCCTGCTGGACGACTCGGTGGTGCTGGAGGTCAACGTCACCTGGACCGACCCGGATACCGGGGACTTCCAATCCCACGGCGAGGTGGTGGACCGCGGCTCTGCGCGGGCGCTGCGGGAATTCGCCCCCGGTGCCACCTTCTTCGGGCGCGGGCTTGCCATGCGGGTGGACGGAATCGACCTGGGGCAGAACGCTTCTGCCGTCACCGAGTTTGTCGTGTGCCCGAGTTGTGGCTACACCGTCGACCTCACCGACACCGCCGCGCCGGGATCGTGCCCGCGCTGCGGGACCGCCGACATCGCCGACATGCAGCAGCGGCTGGACTGCATTCGGCTGGAGCGAGCGTTCTCCGACGTTCGCCGCGACCGCGACCAGATCGACGATGTCCGCGACGACCGCGGCTCCACCTTTTATGAGGTGGTGACCGCTGCCGATCTCGACGTGGCGGGTGCGGGCCGCAGCTGGACGGTGAACGATGCCAGCTGGGGGGTGAGCCACTATCGCCGACTGAAGGTGCGCTGGTTCAACCTTGGATCTGCAACCGGAACCGTTGCGGGACAACCCATTGCGGGTGGCGTTGTACCGGCGCCGCTGTTCCGGCTCTGTTCGTCGTGCGGGATGCTCGATCGCACCGCCGGCGTCAACGTGCCGCATGAGCACCGCCCGTGGTGCCCGCATCGACGAGCCACCGACGAACACGTGACCTCCGTCGCGCTCTACCGTGAGCTGCTGACCCAGGGCGTGGTGATCTCGCTGCCGATCACTGTGACGCTGGCAGACGATTTCGCGGTGCCCTCGTTGGCGGCCGCGCTACTGGCTGGTCTGCGCGAGCAGATCGGCGGCAACCCCGATCATCTTCGGGTGGAATCGATTCGGGCCCCCATCACCGGCGGGGCGCCGGGCCAGACCTGTGAGGCGCTGCTGCTGCACGACGTGGTGCCGGGCGGCACCGGCTACCTGACCGACCTGGCCACCCCGGGGTGGATCTGGCAGATGCTGTGCCGGGCCTACCGGTTGGTCGCCGAGTGTCCGTGCCAGCATGAGAATCGGCAGGCTTGCCACCGCTGCCTGTTGCCCTACGGTCGCGGCCAATCGGCCAAGCTGCTGTCGCGCAGTGTGGCCGAACGGCACCTGCGCACCCTGCTGGGTCTGCAAGCAGAGGAGACCCAGGCCGATGCCGACCCGGCGGTGCAGCGGTGGACCGTCCGAGAGGGAACAGTCGCGCCGACAGACCCTTCGTCGGTGCTGGAGCAGCGATTCCGTCAGGAGCTGCGTCGGCAATTGCCGGCAGTCGGGGCAGCGGTCAACGAAATACCGTCGGCCCAGGGCCTGACGCTGTCGATTACCGGTGCCCCTGGTGGTCGGGTCTGGTCGCTGTTGCCACAACAGTCGCTGCACGGCAGTAAACCGGACTTCGTGCTGCGGTCCACCGACCCCGCCGCACCGCGGATAGCGGTCTTCTGCGACGGCTGGGCGTATCACGCCAGCCCGGTGCACAACCGCATCGGTGATGACGCGACCAAACGAGCTGCGCTGCGGGCCAACGGCTATCGGGTGGTCTCGGTGGTCGATGCCGATCTGCCGCACGACGGGGTCGCAGACAAGGACCGGTACGGCTGGCTGACCGAGTCCGTCACCGGCCAGCTGCTGGGCGACCCGCACGGGGCCGCGCTGAGCCAATCCGCCATCGACGACGTACGCGGCGGTGCAGTGCCGCAGCTGCTGTCGGTCGTCGGAGATCCGATGGCATCCTCGCGGGCAGCGGTATCGGACCTCACCTGGCTGTACCTGGCCGGGACCAGCAGCAGGGTCGGCCTGCCCAACGGCACCGACACGATTGCCCAGGCCGTCGAGCTACTGGACGGAAAGACCACCGCCGGGCCGGTCGCCGGGGTCCTGTGGCGGCAGCCGCATCTGGTGGCGCTGACCGTGTTGTCGGCGACCGGCGCTCCCGTCCGCACCGTTGTGGTGCTCGACGACAGCCCCACTGCGGTACAGTCCAGCACCCACCGCGCAGCGTGGTGGCAATGGCTGGAACTGTCAAATGCGTTGGCGTACGCGGGTTATCCGGTGGTCGTCACCGCGCGCTCGTCCGTCGCAGCGGGCCTGGCAGTCCCCGGCAGCGCCGCCGATCAGGTCGCTCTCTCCGCCGCCTTCGCTGATGTGCCGGCCGACACTCTCTCGCCGGCCGAACGCAGTCTGCTGGTCGAACTCGACCGGCGGAAGCTGATCGCGCCGACAATTGGCTGGGAGTCCGCCGACGGCATCCCGCTGGATATTGCCTGGCCGAACCGCAGGGTTGCTGTCGTCCTTGACCTGTCCGTCGCCGACCGCACCGAGCTGGAGCACGAAGGCTGGACGCTGGTCGCGGCCGATCCGGACGCGATAGCTCACGCACTGTCCCGGGCATCGAACCTGCCTGCAGGAGGCGAATAGTCGTGCCGACCATCATCATGGCGAACCTGAAATCCGTGGAGCCGACGCTCAAGAAGAAGACAATGGCGTTCCTGGAGAAGCTGTCCCAGAACGACAACACGGCCGGGTTGCACATCGAGCCGATTGCCGGCAGCGTCGATGCCCGAGTCCGTACCGGGCGGGTCGACATCCAGTACCGGGCGGTGCTGTTCCGGTTGGCCGGCACCAGTTCGGTCTCCTATGTGTTCTGCGGCGTCTGGAACCACGACGACGCCATCGAGTTGGCCAAGCGGTCGACGCTCGACCAGAACCCGGTGAACGGCGTCACCGAGGTGAAGCTGGCCGAACCTGGGACCGTTGCTGCCGACATCGCGGGAGCGGGCACGCCTCTTGGCTCCACGGCGGCGGCGGCTGCTGCGCGGGCGGTAACTGCCGCACCCACCCACCGATCGGGGCTGCTCGCCAACGGCTGGAATGCCGCCGAGCTGGTGAGCCAGATCGGAATCGACCGACCGCTTGCCGAGCGGGCGATGGCGGCGGCCGACGACGATCAACTGCAGGACGTGGTGTCCTCTGCACTGGTCCAATGGCAGGCACTGGCGTTGATCGATCTGGCCGCCGGCACGTCGCTGTCGGAGGTGAAAGCGTCGCTGGGCCTTGATGAACCAGCGGTGGCCGGCACCCCCGACGAGTCCGCGGACGACCGGCTGTTGCGCGGCATGCAAACCCCGGCGGCCCGGCTGCAGTTCGCCTGGACCGAGAGCACCGACGAGCTGCGTCGGGCGATCGACGAGGGCGACTTCGGCGCCTGGCGGGTATTCCTGCACCCCGAACAACGGCGGTTCGTCGACCAGCGGTATACCGGCCCGGCGCGGTTGGCCGGCGGCGCCGGTACCGGGAAGACGGTGGTCGTTGTCCACCGGGCGGCCAGGCTGGCCGCCGGGCGGCCGACACCGCGGGTGCTACTCACCACCTTCACCACCAACCTCGCGCAAGACTTGGACCGCGACGTCAGCCGGCTCGACCCGTCGGTGCCACGGGCCGGCAAGCTCGGCGAGCCGGGACTGTATGTGAAGGGCATCGACGCGCTGGTCTGGGCGGTCCTGGTCGCTGCAGAGTCGGGGCACGTGCAGGCGGCGATGGTGAAATCGTTGGGCGCTGCCGTTGCGGAGGTCACCAAGCGTCGCGACCCAGGCGACTGGCGGGCCGCCATCGACGACGCCGGCGCGGAACTGCCGGACGCGCTGCGGGCCCCGGCGTTCTTCGAGGCCGAGTACGCCGCGGTGATCTTGCCGCAGTGCATCACCACCGCCGACGCGTACTACCGGGCGCGCCGGCAAGGCAGGGGAGTCGCCCTCGATCGCGCGAAACGGGCCGCGGTGTGGGCCGTGGTCGACAACTATCGGACCCGCGGGCACATCGACGGCACGATGGATTTTGCTGAAGCCGCCACGGTGGCGGCCCAGTGGGCGACCTCGAACAGTGAGGCGGGGCACGGGTGGCTGTTCGACCACGTGTTGGTCGACGAGGCGCAGGACCTGACGCCTTCGCACCTGCTGCTCTTGCGGGCCATGGTCGCCCCAGGGCCAGACGACTTGTTCCTGTCGGAAGACTCGCACCAGCGGATTTATGGGCAGAAGGTGACCCTGTCGCGGTATGGGATCAAGGTGGTCGGGCGATCCCGCAAGCTGCGGCTGAACTATCGCACCACCGCGCAGAACCTTGACTGGGCAATGACAGTGCTCGACGGTGGCAGCTTCTCCGATCTGGACGACGAACCGGAGACGCACGACTACCGCTCGGCCCGGTCGGGGCCTCGGCCGCGGATGCTGCCGGGCGCCAGCCTGGCCGACGAGCTGGACGCGGCAGCCGACTGCCTGAAGGGTTGGTTGGCGAACAGCGATGGCCCCGATCCGGAGAACATCGCGATCCTGGTACGGGACAAGTTCCAGCGGGAACGTGTGGTGGCCGGCCTGACGGAGCGCGGCATCGACGTTCGC
>JALYVF010000074.1 GCA_030853385.1 Actinomycetota bacterium
TTCGGGGCAAGGGTCAGCTGATTTGGTAATGGAGGATACGTCCGCCCCACCACGGGACGGTGGTGTTGTTGGGTAGGCCGGCCTGGTGTAGGACCGGTGAGTATGCGCGCCAGGGCCGGTGAACGCATCCGCCGGGTGAGGAATTTGATGCCGCGGGTGTCCAGTTCTGCCAGCACGGGCTGGGTAGTGACCAGCTTCGTCGCCTTGCCCGCCCGAGCAAGTAGCCCACCACCTCACGGATGTGGTCCAGCTGCGATATTGAGGGCTTCAACAAGCCAAACAGGCGAGCCTGAACCTGTCGGCGATCAGGCAAACCCTCGCGGCGCGCTCCACCGACTCCTGGCTGTCCACGCTCGAGGCGTCATCTCCGGATCCCGTCACCCACGGCCGGGCTCTCGAAGCGCTGGACGCCTCGCGCGACGAACCGCCGACGCGACATGGCTGACGTCGCCGCCGATGCCTCGGCGCTCGTCGATCTTCTGCTTGCCAATGACGTGGGCCGTGCCGTCCGCCGGCGCATTGCCGGACAGGGCCTGCACGCTCCGTCGCACGTCGATGCGGAGATCCTCTCGGCTCTCGGACGGTCGCACCGAGCCGGAGATCTCAGCGCCGACGAGGTCGAGACCAAGCTCGGTGCGCTGGCCACCGCACCCATCCACCGGCACCCGGCGAACGAGCTCATGCTCGGCGCATGGGCACGACGCCACCAATTGCGGCTGGCCGACGCGCTCTACGTCGAACTCGCCGTATCCCGCGGCGGCCAACCAGTGGTCCCCTGCCACGGTGCTCGCGGAGGTCTGGCGCGGCGGCCGACGGCAGCACCGGTTGGGTCAGTTCGATCCAGAGCTGCGATATCGAGGGCTTCAGCGAAGAGTCCGCGAAGGCAGCCGGTGTCCTGCTATCCGCCGCACCACCCGGCATCGTCGATGCCAGCGTCGTCGAATGCACGCTGCGCTGCGAAAGCCCCTGCGTCACCAGCAACCGTCGTCACCTCGTCGACCTGGCTGGAGCACGCCGTCTCAACATCATCGATATCTGACCCACCGGGCTCGTAGCCCACCGAGCCCGCCGGCGACCTGACTTCGGCCGTCCGCCTGCGGAGGGGGGCCGCGAGCAGCGCGGGGACCCCGACCCTGACGCCGATATGCCCGGCTGGTTGTTCACGCGATGCCGTCAGGCCGTGGGTGGTGTTGGCGGTGCGACGGTGTGGCCGGCGTCGGCGAGCCAGTCACGGGCGCTGCCGCGTTGGCGGTCTTCGTGGTAACTGTGCCAGCGTTCGAGCTCGCGGGGCCATCGGTCGAGGGTGTCTTTGAAGCGTCGGAACGGGCCGCGCCCGTTGATGGCCCGGTCGAGCGCGTCCGCCCGCCCGGGGTCGCCGATGGTATCGATGAAGCTCTGCATGTCCCGGTAGCTTTCGCGCGATCCTTGGCAGTGAACCCAGAGCCACCGGTCCGGGTCGTCGGTGACGTCGTCGTCTTCTTCGCCGGTCTCCCGGACGTAGTCGATGGCGCTGGCAGGCCAGACCTCCCCGGTGGCACGGTCTATCCGGCCGCCGCCGTTGAGCGGGTCACCCTCGAGGATCCCGGCGAGCTCCTCGAGATCGACCGTCAATGCCCGCAACAGCGGCGTGGGATTACGGCCGAGCGCGGAGCCGAGCTGGTCGGCGAGCATGTCGTCGCCCGTCCAGTCCCGCTGACGCAGCGCCTGGGAGCAGTCGGTGGCAAGTTCGACGGAACCGGAAGCATGCTGGGCCAACGCGAGCAGCAGGCCATCCCCGGCGAGCTGGAACGCGTCACCGTGCTGCGGCGCGTCACCGTGCTGCGGCGCGGCTGTCAGCACACGGACGACCGCCGGACCGTCACCGGAGTAGGTCGCGGCCCGCAGCGTGTTCCGCCATCCGTCCATCGTCTCTAGTGTGCCGAACGAGATGATGAACGCGCCAGGCATCCTTCCGGCCCGGGTAGAAGGCATGTGACGCTCCAGCCCGCAGTGGCCAGAACCCTGTCAGGTCAGGTAGTTTCACCGGTCGAGTCAGTCGGAACGCATCGGCGATGGTATTCCCCACGGCGGGTGTTAATGACCCTGCTGGCCTAGCTCGCGGCGACGACCGGGATCGGCTGATCGTTGACCAACGCCGTGAAGATTTGGGCATCCGAGCCCGTGCCATGCAACCCGTCCGTTCCCGGTGCCGGGGTCGTCGGCAGGGTGACGAACTTGACGGCGCTGCCGCCGGCGAACTTGCGGGCAAGGCTGAGCAGCTGATCCGTCGTAACGTTGTCGGTGGTCGAATTGGCAATGAAGGTCTGCATCACCCGGTCGAGCTTCGCCGGGTCTGTCAGCGTTCCCGAGGTGACCATTTTCCGCATCATTGCCTTCAACAACTGCTGCTGTCGATCGATCCGACCGAGGTCGCCGCTCGAATCGCCCTTCACCTCTCGAGACCGCACCAACGCCAGCGCCTGGGTGCCGTTAACCAGCTGAGAGCCAGGCGCGGCGATCACGGTGCCCTGATTCTGGTCGATCACCGGGGTGGCGAACGTCATCTGCACGCCGCCGAGGGCGTCGACGATGGACTTGAACCCGTCGAACTGGATGGTGATCAGCCGGTCGATGCGCAGCCCGGTGAGCGCCTGGACGGCCTGCACTGTGCAGCGCGGACCGCCGACCGAGTAGGCGTTGGTGATCTTCCACGAGGTGTACTGGCTGGTGAAGTTGTGATCGGACACCTGCCCGGTGGCGTTGTCCCACTCCTTGCAGGTCGGCGCCGGGACGTACAGATCACGGGGGATCGACAGCACCGACATCTGCTGGTGCCCCGCATACAGGTGGGCGATCATGATGACGTCTGACTGGCTGGTGCCAGGACCGACGCCACCAGTGGCATTGCCGCGGGTATCCAGCCCGAGAACCAGCATGTTCTCCGCCGGCATCGCGGCGGCGTCCTGTGGACTGACCGGGCGGCCGGCGGCTCCAGGTGCCGCTGTCGATCCGTTGGAGCCGGCCGACCCGGTCGATCCGGTCGACCCTGCGGTGCCGGTCGGCGGTCCGGCGGTCTTGTCGGGCGTGCCTTGCTTGATGTTCGGATCGTTCGGGACCAGCGCGTCGACCCGGTGTTGGCTGATGGCCACATCCGCCCGGTGGCGGATGACCCAGGCGGTGCCGGTGACGGCCAGCACTGCCACCGCCGCGACGATCAAGACGATCCGAACGGTCAGCGCCGGCCCGCGCCGCGGTGTTGGACTCGTCGTTAATGGCTGCTGAGATTCACCGGCTGCACCATCGTCGCCGGCCGGATACTGCTCCGTCATCGTGTCCTCCCGAGAGCGCGCTGAACATGGCAGTTACGCAACCCGCGCAGCCCCTTTGAAGCTGAGAGTAATCGGCGCGAGGGCTGGACCCTGTTCGGATCGCACACTCTGACGCGCGTGTGTCGTGCAGTGCGGGGCTCTGACGACGCGGGCCGTCAGCCGACGTTGACCGCGGTGATGCCCGACACCGTCCCGACATAGACCTTGTTGCCCGCGATCATCGGCGTGGCGAATCTGCTGGTGGCGCCGACGGCAATACTGCCCAGCGTGGCGCCGGTATGTCCGCTCAGTGCATACAGGGTGCTGCCGCCCAACGAATAGAGGGCACCCGGCCCGGCAACTGGCGAGCCGGAGATTCCCGCAGCGCTCCAGACCTTGCGGAAGGTGCCGTTCGAAGCGACGTCGACTCTGGTGACTCCACTGGTACAGGGCAGGTAGACGCTGGCCCCCGTCACCGCCGACACTCCGTATGCTCTGCACAATGGTCCCGAGCTCGCCTGGCCACCAATTCCACCCAGGTGAGTGATCTTGGCTGTGTAGGCAGTGCCGGACTTGCCCGCCTGCAGGATGTAGCCAGTCGAGGTGTACGCCGGGGTCATGGATCCCAGATCCAAGTCGTTGGCGTTATCGCTGGCCCAGCTGCTGGGTGCAAAGTAGTCGACCCGCTTCATGCTGGGATTGATCTCGGTGATCGAGTCGCTGTAGTCGTAGCTGGAGGTCGATTCGCCGTTGCCGACCGCCACGAACAGGTTTCCGTTCGGGGCGACGACAGGACCACCGGCCGCCCAGATCGCTCCTTCCCGTGATGTGGGGACCACGTACGCGATGCCGCCGAGTTGGCCGTTGGTCTTCAGCGAGATCACCGCTCCCTTGTAGTTGCCGCAATCTCCGGCCAGTCCGCCGAAGCCGAGGTAGACATTGCCGCGGTCGACCGCCAGTGCAGCTCGCTGCTGTTGGGCGTTCGGGTTCGTGCCGGGCACCTCGGTGCGCCTGTTCATCACGGTTGCCCCGGTGCTGGCGCTCAATCCCCAGATCTCATGCTCGACACCGAGGGTCGCGTTGTTGGTGACGGTGACGACGAAGATCCGACCGGTCGCCGGATCGTAGGCCGGCGTGCCGGTGATCCCCGTCGGGTTGATGTTGCCGGCACAGGCCAGCACCGAAGTGTCAGTGATGGGGGCTCGCAAATGCCGGCTCCACTTCACTGCCCCAGTGGACGGATTGAGCGCATAGACCGTGTTGTTCTCGGTTGCCACCACCACGCTGTTGCCGACAAGAATCGGCGACCCGTAAACCGCGCCATCCAGCGGGCGGGTAAACGCGGCGCTGAGCTTCGCGTACTTCGTCGCCCCAACAGCATTTCCGGAGCGCAGATTGTCGCCGTGATCTGTCGGCCATCCCGCCCCGGTGGCCACGGTAACAATGAGTAACGCAGTAACCACGGTCAGTAAGCGCTTCATACCAGGATCCTGCGCCGCACTAGGCGGGATGTCCAGGCGCGGCACTCCCAATCGGGCTGTCACCGTGGTGGAGCTGCGGGGAATCGAACCCCGGACCTCTTCGATGCGAACGAAGCGCGCTACCAACTGCGCTACAGCCCCAAACCGCACCTGCCGTCAGCCACCACATCGCTGCCAACAGGTGCCCGGCAAGGATACCGCACGGGCTCCGGCCGATAACCGCCATAGAACCCGCGAAGTGGGCGTCAGGCCGGACGGAAGCACTCGCCTTGTAGGACGGGCACGGCTACCGAGGTGCCGGATTCGGCGGCCAGCGCGATCTCGTCACCGTGGCCGTCGGCGATCAGCTCACGGCCGGAGGCGCAGGCGGCCAACGAGTCCGGCAGGGTCCGCGCGACCTGCCGATACGCCGCCACCGCAGCTGCCGCTTCCGGCGACAGGGAGCCGCCGAGGGCGGACATCACCGCGCCGGCTCCCCACAGGTCTTCGACCGCCGGCCGCAGCGTGTCCCCTGGCCAGCGCTCCCCCGCCGCCACCACCGCGATCGGCGCACCGCCGGCATGGCGTTGCACCCACAGCGCCACCGCCGGCGCATTGCGCAGGCAGGCACCGACGACGGTCGATCCACGTTCGGACAGCGTCTTGGAGATGGCCGATCCGTTGGGCGATGGCAGCACCAGCCGGCCACGCTCGGCCAGCGAGCCACCCGGCCGCGCCGCGGCCAGCACCGACAACGGCGACAGGCTCACCCCCGAGGTGCCTGCCTCCGACCGTCCGACGGCCAGCACCGCCTGCTTGCTGGCCGCGAAGCTGGCCGCCGATGCGTCCCGGAAGCGATAGGGATAGACCTCGACGCCGGCGTCGATGGCCACCGACAGTGCCGTGGTGAACGACAGCACGTCGACCACCACCACCACATCGGCGCCGTCGGAGATGGCGATCGCGCCAGGAACGCCCCAGTCGAACCGCACCGCCGCAGCGGTCTGCGCATAGGGCGTGCCAGCTGCCGGCACCCCGCTGCCGGACTTGGTGTTCACTGGCCGGCGGCGCGCCGGTAGACGATGGGCTCGTAGTACTCCAGATCGTCGAAGGCTAGATCGTCGTCGTCGAGGTCCAGCACGACTCCGGCCCGACGCTGCGAAGCCCGCACCCTGGCGGCGGCCGGACGCTGAGCAGGACCGGTGCGCGGCGCATGTTCGCGCTGGTACGGCGACACCGGCGCCGCCTCGCGCCGCTGCACCGGCCGAATCTCCTTCGCCCGTCGCAGCCGCGCCATCCGCCGCTCGGCGATCGCTCGCTCGATACGCACCTGTCGACTCAGGTACACCAGATAGCCGACCAGAGTGAGCGCTGCCAGGGTGACGCCGAGCCACAGTGCGGGGTTGATCATCACTGCGCCGGCAGCCAGACCCAGCGTCAGCACCAACAGCAGCAGGCTGACGAAGCGCCGCCGGCGATAGCGGTACGCCGCCGTGGCCGCCGCGTGTTCCGGATCGAAACCGCCGCGGCCGTGCCGGTCCGGCTTCAGCGCAACAGGAAGCGGGTGCTCTGCGGCCGGACGCTGCCCATCCCGACGATCGGCACGCGGATCCGACGGCCGCGGACGGGCATGTGAGGTGGCCCGCATCGGCACCCGCTGGTGCTCGCTTGCCCACTCATCGGCGGCGTCGAGTTGATGCGCGGCGGTGCTGGCACCGACCAACGCCGGCGCACGCTCAACAGCCACCTCGGCGAAGTCGTCCGATTCATCGTCGGCGACATCGTCGAGATCGTCATCGTCGAGATCGTCATCGCTGTCGACGAGGTCCTCGACCAGATCATCGTCCTGGTCATCGATGCGCAGCTCGGCATCCAGCCGGCGGCCGGCCCGGTCGTCGTCGGCCTTATCAAATTCGGCGTCGTCAAATTCGGCGTCGTCAAATTCGGCGTTATCAACCACAGCGTCGCCCCAGTCGTCGTCGAAGTCCTGATGGCGCCGCATCCTCGGACGCCGCAACACCCCGCCGGCTCTGCGCAGCACCCGGAATCCGGCTGCGGTGTCGTCGGTCTCGGGGACCGCTTCCCGGCTGCGGGCGAACATCGGCACCAGCACCACCAGCCAGGCAACGGCCAGTAGAACAAAGATCAGAGACGTCGGCAGGTTCGGCATCGTCGCTGCTCCCTCGGCGCGGTGGGACAAGTTGGCCGGCCAGGCTGACACGCGCACGCGTACGCGGCGCCAGCGATGCCCGTTGGTCACGCTAGTCACACGCGTCCCACGAGGCCCGCAGACACGCGGGGGAG
>JALYVF010000078.1 GCA_030853385.1 Actinomycetota bacterium
GGTGCGTCGGCAGCGCTGCCGACCCAGACGAACAGTCCGTCCTCGATCACCACCGCACCGTCGGTGATGGTGCCAACAGGCCCGTGCCCACTCTGTTCGTCGACCGTCACCAAGCTTGAAATGCCGTGCAACAGCAGCGATCCTGTCGGCTGCCATTCGGCCGTCCGCCCTGCTTGTGCATCCCCCACACCTTCTCCTTCGACACCGTTTCCTGCACTAATGGACCAGTTCTTCGAGTGCATCGGCGAGTGCATCGACACCAACGAGGCAGTCCGACGTCTCCGCGTGCTCGCCGGGAGCATGAGAGATCCCCGACGGGTTGCGCACGAACAGCATGGCAGCAGGCAGCTGGGCGGCGAGGATCCCGGCGTCGTGACCGGCGCCGGTGGGAATGACGGGCGCGCCGAGCCGCTCGGCGAGGGCGACCTCCAGCCCAGGGTCGAGATCGACATGATCGGAGATTGATTCGCGGTGTACCAGCAGGCCGCAACCCTCGAGGTCGGCCTCGTCACGGACGGCGGCGACGATCGCATCGACGACCGATGCGGTGTCGGTGGACGTGCCGTGCCGCACATCGAGCCAGAGGTCGACGGAGGAGGCGATCACGTTGGTACCGCCGGGATTCGGCCGGATGCGTCCGACCGTTGCCACCGCGCCCGGATGCGTTGAGATGATGCGCCTGGCGGCCAGTACCGCGCCGGCAGCGGGGATCATCGGATCGTGTCGATCGTCCACCACCGTTGTGCCGGCGTGGTTGCCCTCGCCGGTGATCGTCAGCCGCCATCTGCCGTGCGCGACGATCTGCGAACCCACGCCGATCGCCGCTGTCGGATCGGCCGCGTGCAACAACCTGCCCTGCTCGACGTGCAGTTCGACGAAGGCGCCGATCAGCGCCAGCCGCTGCCGGTCAGCACCGATGGTCTCCGGATCGATGCCGGCCCGGCGGACGGCATCGGCCAGCGACACTCCGTCCTGGTCGTGCAGTCGGCGTGCGACATCCGGGTCGACCGCACCCGTCAGCAGCCGAGAACCCAAGCAGGGCAAGCCGAATCGGCCGCCCTCCTCCTCGACGAAGCAGACCACCGCCAACGGAACGGACGGCCGGATCCCGCGCACCTTCAGCTCGTCGATCGCCAGCAGCGCCGACACCACGCCGAGCGGTCCGTCGAACGCGCCGCCACCCGGCACCGAGTCCAGATGCGATCCGGTGACGATGGCCCCGGTGCCCTTGGCACCCCACCAGGCCCAGATGTTGCCGTTGCGGTCGACCTCGACGTCCAGTCCACGCCGTGTTGCCTGTTCGGTGAACCATTCCCGCAGCTGCAGATCCGCGTCGTCGAAGCCGTGCCGTGAGTAGCCGCCGCGGCGACCGTCCCTGCCGACGCCGGCCAGATCCGACCACAGCGCACCGAACCGGCCGTCCGGCGAGGTCGTCTTCATCCGCTGATTGTCCGCCCGTTGCTGTGCATCGGCACCTGCAGGCCGATGCGGTCGGCCGCCTGTTCGGCGGACGGATAGCCGGCGTCGACGTGCCGCAGCACCCCCGTCGCCGGATCGTTGGTCAGCACTCGCTCCAGCTTCTGCGCCGCCAGTGCGGTGCCGTCCGCCAGGCACACCTGCCCGGCGTGAATGGATCGGCCGATCCCGACGCCGCCGCCATGGTGGATGGAGACCCAGCTGGCGCCGGATGCGGTGTTCACCAGGGCATTGAGCAGCGGCCAGTCGGCGATCGCGTCGGAGCCGTCTGCCATCGCTTCGGTTTCCCGGAACGGCGATGCCACCGACCCGGCATCCAGGTGGTCGCGACCGATCACGATCGGTGCGGACAGCTCCCCTGCGGCCACCATCTCGTTGAACCGCAGGCCGGCCAGGTGGCGCTCGCCGGCGCCGAGCCAACAGATTCTGGCCGGAAGTCCTTGGAAGGCAATGCGTTCCGGCGCCAGCTTCATCCAGCGTTGCAGCGATTCGTTGTCCGGAAAGAGCTGCCTGATCGCCTGGTCGGTGGCGTGGATGTCCTTGGGGTCGCCGGACAATGCCACCCAACGGAACGGGCCTTTGCCCTGGCAGAACAGCGGCCGGATGTAGGCGGGCACGAACCCCGGAAAGTCGAAGGCCCGCTGGTAGCCGCCGAGCTGCGCCTCGCCGCGGATCGAGTTGCCGTAGTCGAAGACTTCGGCGCCGATGTCGGCGAATCCCACCATCGCCTCGACATGGGCGGCCATCGATTCCCGTGCCCTGTCGGTGAATTCGTCCGGCTTCTTGGCGGCGTAGTCGTGCCAATCGTCCAGCTCGACTCCGATCGGCAGGTAGGCAAGGGGGTCGTGGGCGCTGGTCTGATCGGTGACGATATCGATGTCGACGCCCCGGCGCAGCAGCTCGGGTACCAGTTCGGCGGCGTTGCCGATCACCCCGACGGACAACGCCTTTCGGCTCTTCTTGGCCGCCAGCGCCAGTTCGACACCGTGATCGAGCGAGTCGGCGACGACGTCCAGGTAGCGGGTCTGGACGCGGCGCCGGGCCCGCTGCGGGTCGCAGTCGATGGCCAGCACCGCCCCGCCGTTCAGGGTGATGGCCAGCGGCTGCGCGCCGCCCATGCCGCCCAAACCCGCTGTCAGCGTGAGGGTTCCGGCCAGCGTGCCGCCACTGTGCCCGTCACCGCGTGCCGCGGCCATCTTGTCGGCGATGGCGGCGAAGGTCTCGTAGGTGCCCTGGACGATGCCCTGGCTGCCGATGTAGATCCACGAGCCGGCCGTCATCTGGCCGTACATCGTCAGCCCCAGTTGTTCCAGTCGTCGGAACTCGGGCCAGTTCGCCCAGTCCGGCACCAGGTTGGAGTTGGCGATCAACACCCGGGGTGCCCACTCATGGGTGCGCAGGATCCCGACCGGACGGCCGGACTGGACGAGCAGCGTTTCGTCGTCGGACATGTCCCGCAGGGAGGCGCAGATGGCATCGAAGCTGGCCCAATCACGCGCGGCCTTGCCGGTGCCGCCGTAGACCACCAGGTTGTCCGGGTCCTCGGCAACGTCCGGGTCGAGGTTGTTCTGCAGCATCCGCAGCGGCGCCTCTGTCGCCCAGGACTTGGCGGTCAGGGTGGTGCCCTGCGGGGCCCTGACGGGTCGTGGTGTGGACATCTCAGGACTCCTCGGTGTTCGCCGGAAGGTTGGCTGCTGCGGTGATCTGCCCGTTCGCGAGCAGGTCGACCACGGCGTCGATCTCGAGCGCAAGGTGACGGTCGGGGCCGGGACCGTCGACCACGGTGCGGATCAGGTTACGAACAGCGCCGGTGACGGCACCGGGTTGCAGCGGTGCACGCAGGTCGAGCGCCCTGGCGGCGGTGAGCAGCTCGATGGCCAGCACCCTGCGCAGTGCATCGACAGAGCGGCGCAGCTTGCGGGCGGCGTGCCAGCCGAGTGAGACGTGGTCCTCCTGCATCGCCGAGCTGGGGATCGAGTCGACCGAGGCCGGGACGGCCAGCCTTTTCATCTCGGCCACCATCGCCGCCTGGGTGTACTGGGCGATCATGTGCCCGGAGTCGACGCCCACCTCGTAGGCCAGAAACGGCGGCAGGCCATGGGATCTGGCCGGGTCGAGCATGCGGTCGGTGCGACGTTCGGCGATGGACGCGACGTCGGCGGCGGAGATGGCCAGGAAGTCGAGCACCGCCGCCAGCGGTGCGCCGTGGAAGTTGCCATTGGATTCGACCCTGCCGTCCGGCAGCACCACCGGATTGTCGATGGCGCTGGCCAGTTCCCGTTCGGCGATGTTCCTGGCGTGCGCCGCGGTGTCTCTGCCGGTGCCGTGCACCGCCGGAGTGCAGCGGAGTGAGTAGGCGTCCTGCACCCTGGTGTCCTCGGGTCCGGCATGCGAGGCCACCATCGGGGAGCCGGCCAGGATGGCGGCGATGCTGGCCGCGCTGTGACCCTGACCGAGTTGTGGTCGTAGCGCCTGCAGTTCCGGCGCGAACACCCTGTCGGTTCCCAGCAGCGCCTCGATGGACATCGCGGCGGCCAGATCCGCTGCGTCCCACAGGGTTTCCAGGTCGTGCAGGGCCAGGCACAGCATGCCGAGCATGCCGTCGGTGCCGTTGATCAGCGCCAGCCCCTCCTTCTCGGCGAGCACCACCGGCGTCAATCCGGCCGCGGCCAGCGCGGCGGCTGCCGGCCGTTGCAGACCGTCGGCGTCGATCACCTCGCCCTCGCCGATCAGCGCCAGCGCCACCGTGGCCAGCGGCGCCAGATCGCCGGAACATCCCAGCGACCCGAACTCCGGCACGATGGGGGTGATACCGGCATTGAGCAGGCCGGCCAGCAGTTGCACGGTGCCGGGCCGGATTCCGGTGCGTCCGGTGCACAGGGTGGACAGCCGCAGCAGCATCAGGCCGCGCACCACCTCGGTCTCCACCGGAACTCCGGTGCCGGCCGCATGCGAGCGGATCAGCGAGGTCTGCAGCGCAGCCCGCCGCGCGGCCGGAATGTGCGTAGTGGCGAGCGCCCCGAATCCGGTGGAGATGCCGTAATGCGGAACGGTGTCGCCGGCCAGCGCGTCGACCACCGCCCTCGACTCGACGATCGCGGCCAGCGCCGCCGGCGCGAGTTCAACGCGGGCGCCCGCCCTGGCAACGGCGACCACCTGCTCGAGGCTCAGTGGCCCGACGGACATCGTGACGGTCGCGCTGTCGACACCCTTGTCGGGTTGCGCTGGCTGGGGATTCACCAACTCATTATCAGCCGGTAGGGTCCCCGGCGAACCATCCACCCGAAGCGTGGTCGCCTCGTCTAGGAGCTCGCTGATGACAGAAGCCCGGATCGCTCTGCTTCGACACGGCCAGACCGAGTGGAGCGCCAACGGACGCCACACGTCGGTCACCGACCTGGATCTGACGCCCGAGGGCGAGCAGCAGGCGACCGCAGTGCGCGGCGCGCTCGCCGTTCTGGGAATTGACCCGCAGACGGTGCTCAGCAGTCCGCGATTGCGGGCGCAGCGCACGGCTGCGATGGCCGGGCTGACGGTCACCAGCATCGTCGACGATCTGGCGGAGTGGAACTACGGCGACTACGAGGGGCTGACATCGGTCGAGATCCGCGCCCAGCAGCCGGGTTGGTCGCTGTTCGTCGACGGCTGTCCGGGTGGCGAGTCGCCCGAGCAGGTCGGCGCGCGGGCGGACAGGGCACTCGCGACGGCGGCGTCGTCGCTGTCGAAGGGCGATGTGGTGCTGATCGGGCACGGGCACTTCTCCAGGGTGCTGGCAGCCAGATGGACCGGGCTGCCGGTCACCGCTGGAGCGGTGCTGGAGATGGACGCAGCGGCGGTGTCGGTGCTCGGGCACTATCACGATGATCGTTCGATCGAACACCTCAATGTTCCGGCGGCCGTTGCCACTGCTGGACGGCACTGAGGCCTCAGGCGTCCTGCTCCGGCCCGAACATCGACGGGAACCGGCTGATCCAGTCGTTCGCCGGTGGACTCAGCAGCAAAGCTCCGGTGGCGATCGCCACCAGCATCAGCGCGACCCCCCACGGCCATTGACCGCTCGGCACCGCCAGCCAGAAACCGATCGCCACGGCGATGATCTGGATGACGATCGCCGGCGTTCTGCCCCACCGTCTGCCCTTGATCAAGGCGGCGGCGACGGCGCCCAGCAGCCCCGCCAGGATGACGAAATAGCCTGCCTGGGCGAGCATTTCGCCGACCGCCGCATGGCTGCCAGTGCCGGAGATGATGGCGACGACGGCGAAGACCAGCAAAGCGAGTCCTTGCAGGCCGACCAGCACCGCTGCCGCCTGCACCTGGCGTGGTGGGGCGATGGCGATCGGAGGTGGATCGGCCTGCTGACTCACCCGGCCAGGTTACTGGGCGCTGCTGCTACCACCCGTCCCAGCGGTCGTTGTCGCGTTTGGTCGACGGTTCGCACTGACATCGACAGCTCGGTACGCAGTACTCAAGACAGCGCGGGCCGCAGCGGCAGATCTCCAGTGGACGCACCGCGAGCGTTGCGGTCCGCCGGCGTCGGCTGCGCACCCACGACCACAGCGGATGCCGGCGCAGCCGGAGATCGGCCTCCGTCGAGTGGTCCCGTGGCACCAGCCGGAGTCGGCGCCGCCGCGCCTCCCGCCACTGCCGGTGGTGGAAGGTGAGACGCGGAATCGGCCTGTCCTGGCGCCAGCCGGCCCCCAGCGGTGAGTCGGATTCGGTGGCGATCCAGGCATCGAGGTGGGCAGGGTACCTACTGCCACCGTGGTTGCGGGCGGCGTCGTGTCGTAGCCCGCTGACTCTCCTGCCGGCTGCGTCGACGACCACCAGTCGCAGGCCGGCCTGGGCCAGGATCGCCTCGGCGACCGCGACGGTGACCGTCTCGGACGCCAGTTCCGCCCTGGCGATCGTCGACCCGCTGACGCCGATCCGGTCGGCCATGTCGCGCTGGCTGAGGTCCGCGATCCGCCTGGCCCTTCGCAGGGCGCCCACTCTGTCCCAGCGCCTGGTGGTGATCGCGAACCGGGTCCGGCCGCCGGCATCCGCCGGTGCCGGTTTGGTCAGCATTCCCATCGTGTGGTCCCCTTGTTGAATCCGGGACAGCGTCCCGAAACCCATTGCCCATCCGACGCCCATCGACATCGGCTCTCGCTCAGCCAGGCGCCCACCGCTCGCCTCCAGCGATGGACACCTCCAGCGATGGGAACCAGACTGGCATTCGACACCGACAGTCGCGCTCTGCCGCCTCCAGGTGCCTCCACAACGCCGACCTGACACCGCACCTGACACCGCGCTGCCCGCCAGACTCGCGCACCGCGCTGCCCGGCCAGGTTCGCCTCAGTGGCTGTCCCCACCACCCCTTTGGCAATGCTCCGCCAGCTGAAGCATCGCCAAAGGGGGTAGGAGACGGGTGGCCCCGGAAGGCGGCGTTGGCGGCTCGAAAATGATCTTGTGGCAGCGCGCACCCCCGCACGTTCGTTAGGCTTCCGACCCATATGCGCGCCATGCTCATCGTGAACCCACACGCCACCTCGACGACCGAGCGTCGTCGTGACTTGCTGACCCATGCGCTCGCCGGGGAAGTGGACCTACGTGTGGAACACACGCTCGGCCGCGGCCACGCCGCCGAGCTCGCCGCCAAGGCTGCCGAGGACGGCATCGACCTGGTGGTGGTGCACGGCGGCGACGGCACGGTCAACGAGGTCGCCAACGGGCTACTTGCCGCCGGCCTGCGGCCCGACATCCCGGCCCTGAGCATCGTGCCTGGAGGCTCCACCAACGTCTTCGCCCGCGCCATCGGTGTCGAGCCCGACCCGACGGCGGCCACCGAGCAGATCCTGGACGCGCTGGCAGCCCACCGACCGCCCCGCACCGTTTCGCTGGGCAGAGCCGGCCGACGGTATTTCACCTTCAACGCGGGGATGGGCATCGACGCCGACGTGGTGCGAAGAGTCGAGGAACGCCGGGCAGCGGGCGGCAAGATTTCGAACCGGCTGCACCTCAGCCAGGCACTGCGCGCATATCGCGCCAGCGACCGCAAATCTGGCTCGATGGTGATCACGCTGCCGGGCGACGACCCGATTCCGGACTGCCAGGTCGCCTTCGTCTCCAACGTCGATCCGTGGACCTATCTCGGCCGCCGTCCCATCCGAACGAACCCCGACACCTCGACGGAGAGTGGACTCGGCGTCTTCCTCAGCCGCTCGCTGAAGTTTCCGACGGTCGCCCACGTCGTCGGTCAGTTGGCACGGTCGAAGCCCGGTCGTGGTCCTCACGGCCGCAAGCTGGTCAGGGCGGACGACGTGGCGTGGGTGCGAGTGGCGGCACCGAACGGCGCGGTGGGAGTCCAGGCGGACGGCGACTATCTCGGCGAGTTCGATGAGGTGGAGTTCGTCTCGGTACCCAACGCACTTAAGGTGATCCGCTGACCCGGTGAGTTGCCGCAAGTCAGGCATTTCACCCCAATTAGGCGCCGTCTCACAGACGATTCGTCGCTGACGCCCGGTAGTGACTGCTGGTTCGTCTCCTGCAGTCGCCCCATACCGGAGATTCGTCGGCAGCGCAGTTGATCCAGCTCACATCCGTAGATGCTTGCTGAATCGATGCGATCAGGCATGATGGAGAGGCGGGGCAGGCGTTGCAAGTTTGGACGCGAGCTACGCAACCTCGTTGTCATTAACCCTTGACATCGCGGTGTTGCATGGAAGCATTCTCCTGGCCACGATCGAACAACATCGATCATTTGGCGCAGGTTTCCCCAACACGGCCCACCAGGTCGCCGAGGCCAATCCGACCTCGCCCCGTACCACGCCCAGAATCGCAGTCGGGCTGCAAAGGAGTGCACCACAGATGGACTGGCGTCACCGCGCGATCTGCCGCGACGAGGACCCGGAGCTGTTCTTTCCGATCGGCAACTCCGGACCCGCCCTGCTGCAGATTGCTGAGGCGAAAGCAGTGTGCGAACGCTGCCCCGTTATCAGCGACTGCCTGAGTTGGGCGCTGGAGTCCGGACAGGACGCCGGAGTCTGGGGCGGCATGTCCGAAGACGAACGCCGCGCTCTCAAGCGCCGGCGGGCCAGAGCCCGCGCCAGGAGCCTGTAAAGGTTCCCGCACTCACATCTTTCTCGCAGCCGCCCC
>JALYVF010000110.1 GCA_030853385.1 Actinomycetota bacterium
GCCGCCCGGCGCGCCGCCGGCAGCTGGTGGCCGGAGCAGCTCCGGTTCGTGACAGACCCGCAGCCGGTCGTCGACCGCCGCGATCCGAGCCACCAGCCCAGCATCAAGCTGGCTGGCGATCGTCACCACCGTACGGGTGTCGGCCACTAACCTCTCATCTCCTCGGGCAGCCCAAGCGTCGCGGGCTGCTCCGTGGTTACATCATGCGCGAGTGCACGCCGTTCAGCAGGTCAAAGTCCTAGGTTCCAATGGTGACCCCGGACGATTCCGGCGCCCGCTCCGACACCGAGCTCGACCCCGACCTGCGCTGGTGGGACGCTCCCGGGCCACTGGAGCAGCAGCCCTGCGCTGTCGGCGATCTACCTCGCGTTGAACCGGCCGATCCGCGACACCGGCACGGCCGCTGCGTCTCCGTCTCCGTCACCGGCCCCGGGCACGGCGGGCCGGCCGTGCGGACGTCCCGGCAGCACCAGTAGATGCTGCGGGTGGGTGAACTCGCGCCGTAAGTCGTCCACCCGCACCTAGAAAGCGCCTTGCAGCTCGAACATTTGAGACCCTCGACAAGCCTCATTGTCTCTGCGATACAGGCACTTTCGTTATCTCAACACCAAACTAAGCTGAATTGGCATGCAAGATCCGCGTTAGATTGGGATATGGCTGATTCCTGCCCCGGGGGACGGGGCCGTCCGCACGTCGTTGTTGTCGGTGGTGACTTCGCTGGTCTAGCCGCCGTGCACGGGCTGCGGACCGCGGACGTAGACGTGACGCTGATCGATCGTCACACCTACAACACGTTCCAGCCGTTGCTCTACCAGGTGGCAACCGCGACGCTGAATCCCGGTGACATCACCTGGTTCCTCCGGTCCATCCGGGCACGTCAGGACAATGTGTGGTTCCTCAAGGGGACGGTCGTGAGCATGGACCATGCGGCCAGGACGGTTGTCCTGGACGGCGGTCAGTCGATTGGGTACGACTACCTGATCATCGCGGCGGGCGTGACGGCCAACTTCTTCGGCGTTCCCGGTGCGCCGGAGAACTCGATGCCGCTCTATCGTCGGTCGCAGGCGCTTGCGTTGCGGGACAGGATGTTCGCCGCGCTCGAAGATGCCGTGATCAACGGTCAGGATCGCGACTTACGCATCGTCGTGGTCGGCGGCGGCGCCACCGGGGTCGAGACGGCAGGGGCGTTGGCCGAGCTGAGGAACAACGACTTGCCCGTCACCTATCCCGAACTCACTCCGGCACGGGTGCACATCACTCTTGTCGAGCAGCTGCCGTTCCTGCTGGCGCCATTCCACCCGAGGCTGCGTGAGTACGCGCGGCGGTCGTTAGAAAAGCGTGGCGTCGACCTGCGGCTCACCACTTCGGTGAAGGAGGTGCGGCCCGACGGCGTGATCCTCGACGATCAGGTCTTGCTGGCCGCCGACATCGTCGTCTGGGCCAGTGGTGTCACGGTCCATGAGCAGGTGGGGCAGTGGAATCTCCCGCAGGGCCGTGGCGGGCGGATCATCGTCGATGATCATCTGCGGGTGGGAGGTCTGCACGGTGTGTTCGCGGTCGGCGACATCGCCGTCGAGGGCGGTGACCGGGCGCTGCCTCAGCTCGCGCAGCCCGCCCGGCAGGGCGGCGCATACGTCGCGGTGCTGGTGAGAGCGACGCTGACCGGCAGGGAACTCAAGCCGTTCGAATACCACGACAAGGGCACACTCGCGACGATCGGGCGGAACTCGGCAGTGGCGCAGGTCAAGGGACTGCCCAGGCTGACGGGTTTCGTCGCGTGGGTCATCTGGATCGTCGTCCACGTCTTCTCGCTGCTGGGCAACCGCAACCGCTTCGCGACGATGCTCAACTTGAGCGCCAGGTACCTGTTCTGGCATCGCAGCCACAATGCGATCGTCGGCGAAACCCCGATGATCATCCTGGATCACCCCGACGAAGTGGTGGGGAGGGGACGCAGTCGACCGCCGGGACACCAACCCGAAGCCGACAGGTAGATCTTGGAGCCGTTCGATGGGACGGCGTGTCCCCGCGTTAAGTAACCGAGCCCTCGCGCCGAGCGGCGTGGATGCAGTCGATGAGCTCTTGGGTAGTTGTCCAGGAATCGGGTAGGCAACGATGACGCGGACACCGTCCAGGTCCGACATTCGTGACGAGTCGACTGTGATGGCAGCGCGGACGGCCCTCCAGATCGAGCCGACGCAGATTGATCTGCGCGCGGCCGATCAAGCGTGGCCTTCCTCGCCGCACTGAGGATTGACCTGGATCGCGACGGCTTGGCCGAGACGTCGGGCCGGATGGCTCGGGCTTATGCCGAACTCCTCTATCGCCAGCCGTTTCAGATGACGACCTTCTCCAACGACGAGTGCTACGGCGAGCTTGTCCTGGCCCGTTCGGTGGAGTGGGGTGTGGTGGTGGTGCTGCTGGAGGCAGAGCACAGCTGTATGAGCCTGCCGCCGGGATGGTCAAGTGTCGTCGAGCACGGTCAACCGCTCGCGTCCAGGACATACAGGGCGAAGAAGCCGGCGAAGAACATTGCCGCAAGCAGCGGGGTGTCGATCATCTCGTGTGCCTCGACGAGCAACTCTTCCGCCGCCAAGAACAGTAACGCGGCGACGCCGAAGGCAAGGATGGCAGCGAGCAGCGCCGCCGGGGCGGAGCCGAGAACGATGACCGCGCCGACGGCACCAACGACCAGAGCGAGAGAAAGTAGCGGTGGGATCAGCGCGGCCTTGACCGGACTCGCGCCCCGGTCAGAGAGCTCCACGGTCACGGGCAACGCGAGCGGAAGTATCACCAGGGTGAGGGCGATGGTCAACGCGACGCCTTGCGCCGGGCCGAGGATGGCGACGCTGAGACCGACCAGGATCCCGTCGACAAGCAGATCTGCGCCGACTGCAACGAGCAGACCGATCGGCAACCTGCGAGTTGGGCCATCGTGGGTCTCCTGGCCACCAGCGGCCTCCAGCTGCCGCAGACCGAGCAACGCAGCAGCGCCGACGACGAAACCTGCGGTTGCGATCGCGAGGTGGCGCTGCATATGCAGGCCGGGCAGTACGTCCAGAGCGATCGCAGCAATGACAGCGCCAGCAGCGAAGTGCTGCACACCGCTCGTGAGACGACGGCCGGGTCGGCGAAGCGCGGCAAGGACTGCTCCGAGCACGGCGGCGAGAACGGGGAAGACGACGAGCAAGCCAACAGTTCCCAGCTGACTACCGGTCTGGCTCATCTCCCGCCCCGTGCTGCCGGTCTGGCGCTCCGCTGATCACTCTTGGCCCGCTGCGCCGCCGCTCGCCCCTCGCCACCCCCGAGATGGCCCGGTACCTGCTCAGCCGCAGCGAGGGCACGATGGGCAAGCTCACCCGTTTGTTGACCGATGCCGCGGTCGCCGCGATCGACTCCGGGGAGGATCCATCAACCAAAGGACTCTGCTCCTGGCGACGTACGCCGGCCCGACCGAACGGCGCCGGCTGTTCGAACGCGAACTGACGTGAGCCGTCCCGGCGCTGGCCGCTGCACCCGCCGCCCGGCCCGGTCGATTCGATGTCGTCCTGGCTCGGTCGGCTGGCCGGGACCTACGGCCTGTCCGGGAAGAGCTGCTGCGTCACAACCTTGGCCCGGCCCCGCCACTCGCCGATATGGCAGCCGACGATCTTGACTGGGACCCGCCCGCTGTAGTGCTGGACGCGCTGGCCGAGCGGACCGGCGTCGATCGAAACGAGCTACGGGCCATGACGGTCGCCGGGTGGGTGCCCTGGCTGCTGGACACCCTCGAACCGAGCGGCGACCCGGCGGCATTCGACACCTACGTCCGGCAGGACTCTGTCCTGCTCCCGGCCAGCGAAGCCAAGCGCCGCCAGGTGTGCCGGTGGCGCCCATGGCTGCCGGCGAAGCCGATGCGCCGAGCCTGCCCGACGTGCGCGTCGTTTCCTGACCGGGGACTCACCCTGATATCCCAGCTCCCGATCGTGATCAGCTGCCCCGAGCATGCTTGTCGGCTGATGCCCGAAGTCGACATCGCCATCGCAGCCGCAATGAACGAGAGGCTGTCGCCGACGCCGGTGAATGCACACATCGCGGCGCTGGATCGCCTCACCCTGGAGGGCTTCACCACCGGGCAGGTCACCCTGCCCCTGCGGCCAGTGCACCTCGGGGTGTGGTTTCGGCTGCTGAGCTTGTGTGGCGCGGTCGCGCTGGTTTTGATGGTGGTCGTTGTTCCGGCTCAGGCCAGTGGATCCAGCGGTGCGTTGGGCTCCGAGAGTCAGGCGGCCCGCTCTCTTGCGAGTCAGGCTGGCGTCGCGCCCCGATGAAGCGACACGTCGGCTGGCATTGCAGGAGCGATTCAATGATGCCGGCGCTGCCGCCGTGGACGACGCCGGGCAGGATTCATTTGACGCCTGGACCGATCAGACCTCGTCGGGCCAGACGCTCAACGTGCGCACGCAGGACGACCGGGTAGTTGGCATCTTCACGTCTCGCCTGTCTGCCGAGGACGGACTCCACATCGACAGCGCAACGCCGAAGGTCCCGCAACTTCGAAAAGCCATTTCCGAGATGGATGTGGATGGCCAGCAGTTGGAAATGCTCTACGCAGAACCAAGTCTCGGGCAAATCGTCGCTGTCGTCCAAGAAAGAGTGGCGCAGCCGGGTACCCCCGGGGCAGTACGGGCGGCTGCGCAGACCGCCGGGCTGAGCTCGCCGAACGTCAAGGTCGAAGTCACTCCGGACGCGATGAGCGACGCCGCAAATGTGTACGGGGGCAGCGCGCTGGACAACTGCGCCGTCGGGTTCACCGCCAAGCGCGGCTCCGAAGTGGGATTTGTGACCGCAGCACATTGCAGTACCCCTCGGCAGTACTGGTCAACGCCGACGGACTGGACGGGTGCCTGCCCCAGCGGACACTGCAATGGAGCCTTCGTATCGGTCAACGCCTCCCAGGTTGGCGGCGACAGCGGCGGACCATGGTTCGCGGGACGATGGGCCCCTTCGACCCGGTGGGCGTTGTATCCCCCACGCTGGAGCAGCCGCTGAGCAGCACGCCGAGGCAGGCGGCGACGGCGATTCCGCGGCACCGGTGCTGTCGGTCACCGTGACGCAGCCATAGAAGCTCCCCAGCGGATGTCCCGGCGAGGCCTGGATGGTCAACCCAGATCTCTGAACCTGGCGCCAACCTGGGTTAGCCGATGCGGGAGGGTGTGCCGTGCCCACGACCTCAGGTAGAGATGCGTCGGCTCGGCAGCCGATTCCCGGCGGATTCCAGCGGCCGCGATCGCCCTCAGTGACCGGCCCTGAGCGATACCGTCCGCGATCCGCTTCCGCTCGGTCAGCGACAGATACCGCGGCGACGCCGACCGCGCCCGCGGGATCGGTTCACCCGCCGCTTCTAAGCGTTCTGCCCACCGCCGGCCTTGTCGTCTGTGCACACCGACCAGCCTGGAGGCCACCGTGTTGCTGGACCCCGCGTCGACGTGCCGCCCAGTACGCCAGCTGAACGTCCAACCAACGACTCCCGCCGAGAACGCATCCTTCAAACCACCCCGTGATCAGCGGTGATGCCATGACCACTAGAACCCGGGAAACGCCCCTGCGGTACGCCGAAGCCCGAAATGCAGAGGAGGTCGGACATCCGTGCACCCGCCCGCGGACATTGACAAGGCCCGCGAACTACACGGTGGAGCAGCGGGCTCAGTTCGCCGGTCCGCCCAGTTGCCCGCTACCGGAAGTGCTGGGCTGGAGGTGGACCTTTCTCGGTGGCCGTAGTACGCCTTTCCTATCTGGATGCGGTGGCAGATTTCTGTTTGAGTTGCTGCCATGACTGCAGATGGCTCCTCGCCGAACGCTCGCCAGGTCCGCGCCGCCGGCCAGGGAAAGCCCACTCATCTGAACGAGCCACACACCGGCAACGGTGCCGGAAAATTGAACTGGCTGCGGGCCGGTGTCCTTGGCGCCAACGACGGGATCGTGTCGGTTGCCGGCATCGTGCTCGCGGTGGCAGGGGCCACGGCCGCCCGCGGGCCGATATTCACAGCTGGGATCGCCGGGTTGGTGGCCGGGGCGGTGTCGATGGCGTTGGGCGAGTACGTGTCGGTGAGCAGCCAGCGGGACAGCGAAACCGCGCAACTGGCTCAGGAACGTCGAGAGCTGGCGGAAACCCCCGACCAGGAATTAGCGGAACTGGCCGCCATCTACCAGGCCAAGGGCCTGTCCGCCGAAACGGCGAAGACGGTCGCCACGGAGTTGACCACGCATGACGCGCTGGCGGCGCACTTGGATGCCGAACTGCACATTGATCCGGAGCACCTGGCCAACCCGGCGCAGGCCGCGTTCGCATCCGCGCTGTCGTTCACTCTGGGGGCGCTGCTCCCACTGCTGGCGATCTTGCTCCCCCCTGGTGGTTGGCGGGTCCCTGTCACTTTCGTCACCGTCGTCATCGCGCTTGGTATCGCCGGCTACGTCAGCGCTCGCATCGGCGGCAGCGACGCCCGTCGAGCCGTGCTCCGGGTCGTCGTCGGCGGCGCCGCCGGATTGGCCTTCACCTACGCCGTCGGCCACTTGTTCGGCGCCGCGGTCGGGTGACCGTCGCGCGAGCAGCTACCGCGACTCGTCATCCACGCTTCCATTCTGGCCGGCCTGGCACCTTTGCGCGGCAGCCCGAGAATTTGCCGGTGACGGCCAACCCGAGGGTGACCGCTGTTCAGATGGGCACCGGATACCTGACCCAGACCGCCGACCAGCGCAGCCAGCACCAGGCCAAATGCGAGCGCGCCCGCGAGGGAATCCGGCGGCGAACCGGCAGTGGACTTGCCCAGCGCGCCAGCCGCCGCGGTGGCGGTGCCGGTGCAAATAAAAAAGAGGCTGCCACGGCCCCAGCTACCCGGCTCGGAGCATGTTGCCCGGATGGATGCGGTGCCCGTGCGGGGCTGTCGGTGTGAGAGGAATGCCGGCGGAGGCCGTTCTGGCGTTGCTCATCGGATCTCCGCTTCGGGTGTGTGGTCAGCGCTGCTGCGACTGGGTAGCGGCTCGTCACGAGCGGGGTGGTCAGTCACGCCTGGGTCCTGCTGTGCTGCGTCGAAGATGCAGCCGTCGCGGTGGAGTGCAGGTTGCCGGCATGTCCGTCCGGTGTTCAGATCCGTTGCACCGCAACGGCCTTCCTCCGCGGCGGCCTGATCGACGTTGCTGTTGTGAACATCCAGACGCTGATCTCGCTCGGAGCGGCCCTGCAGCGGCGGTCGTGACACGATGCTCTCCCTGATGTAGCCCATCCCGCGGGGCTTCGTCGCGCCGCGGTCGTAACTCGATTCTCGCGCATGTTGACATTGCTATCAGCGCGAAGGATCGGCTGGTTGGGGTGGCCTGCTGATCGGACTCTTCGTAACGGCCGGCCGGCAACAAATCGGCTCGAGTGGCACCTGGGCCGACGTCCGGGCCGGACGTTTCGTGCCGGCCGACAGTCGGCTGCTCAACCAGCCGGCCTTTTTGTACAGAACGGCTTCCGGTGGCGTTTGGCCGACCACCGCAAGGTCGTGAGCGACCGGACACCGGACATTGCCATGGCGCCGACCGCACCACGAATACCTGAGTTCAGTCCCTGCTGTCCTCTGCCCATCGGGGCGCCTACAATTCATCCACGTGAGCTTCACGGTGAAGATTCGCTCCGGTTATCGTGCGACTAGTGGCCCGCGAAATTCAAGCCCCGGCCCGATCGGTCACCACTCCGCATCCACTTTCCCATCGTCACGATACAAACGGTAGTGGCGGCAGCGGGTTTCACGGCGCGCACACGGACATGCCAGAGCACCGCTGAATGCAGCGCAGCGGGGCCCCGATGCGGCACATTCTGAGGACCATGGTTGCAATCCTTGGAGTTCTGCTTGTTGTCTGGCTCGTCAATGTCGTGATCGGCTTTGTCGTCAAGGGTCTTGTCTGGCTCGCCATCATCTGCACCGTGTTGTTCGTGGCGACTGCCGTGGACGGCTGGATCAAGCGAAAGGGCACCCGCACCGCCGCCTGACTATCACCCCGCCCCGTTGGCGGGCTGGCGGCACCTACGGGAAAGCCTGTCCGCTTCGCCCGGTCCGATGACTGAGCCCGAAGGACTGATCGGCCGGGCGCCCGAAATGCACCGTGCGGGACCGTCGTAGGAGATCTTGGCCGAGGACTTGATCCAGACGACGCGGTAGCACTCGGCCGAGGGCCACGGCGCCTGGATGGTCCACCACAGGTGATCGGGATCGGCGTGGTGGCGGCCCGGACGGCGGGCGGCCTCGGTCCAGACGGGGTCGTGGTCGACGACCCAGTCGCGGAACTGGGTGCCTCGGCGCGGGAGGCCGGTAGCACGGAGCAGAACCGGCCGTGGTGTGAGTCGATGTGGCGCATGTTCTGGCTGGTGGCCAGCTTGCAGTCGGCCACATCGGAGAGCGGATGTTCGCCTCAGCCGCTGCGAAAGGGCTGGCGGTGCTGCGCATCGCGATCGGGTTCCTGTTCCTGTGGGCTTTCCTGGACAAGACCTTCGGCCTGCACGACGCGACACCATCAGCCAAAGCCTGGATACACGGCGCCTGCCTTGCTGTGGCTCGATCGGGACGACCGAGGTGTCGAGCTGGAGATCATCGCGGCAGTACTGCCGGATCGCTACCTCGTCGTCCACGTCATGCCGACCGCGTTGAGGAGTCGAGAACGATGACTAAGTGGAGCGGCCGCCCGTCGCTCAGCTCCGGGACAACGATCGCCACAACTTCGCATCAGCATCCCCGAGCAACTACGTGACGGACTCAGGGCCCGGGCCGACACCGAAGAACGAAGCGTGTCCGACGTCGCCCGCGAAGCAATCGAACGCTACCTCGCCTCGTAGAACGAACTGACCAACAGCACACCGGACGTCCAGACAGGCCCCCGCAGACCGCCGCCTGGTGTTCGGTGACCGATCCTCCACCGGCGCCGGTGGTGATTATGCTTCGGGGGCTGCTGAGGGTCGATGATCGTCGCCCTCCGCTTGCGGGCGCCTGCCGCACCTGCAGGCCGAGAAAGCTCTTTCTCGCGTCTCGGCGTCGGACAGCCTCACAGGTGGTGGCATCGGCCGCTGCCGCCGTATCCGCGTCCTGTTCGTTGATGCAAACACGGCCGGTTGCTCGTGGGCGCAGTCGAGGAAGTTCCGGCCTCTGACTTTGAAGCCAGGGAACCGGAAGTGGCTGAGCTCCTCCACCCCAGGCAGAGCCATCGCCAGCGTCGGATGTCGGCCGTGGTGCTCACTGGTGCACCATATCGGCGTCTGCTTCGTAGCTCCCGCGCCGATCGCCAAACCGTTTCAGTCGCCGATCGGCGTACGGAACACCCGTCCAGAGTGACTGTGTACGTCATCATTAAATGCGCTACGGTTACGTACATGACAACTCTACCCGTAGCAGCTGCCCGAGCCCAGTTGTCACGACTGATCGACGCGACGACGACAACCCACGAGCGCTTCGAGATCACCCGCAACGGGCACCGAGCCGCAGTGCTCATGTCCGCTGACGATTACGACATCCTGCAGGACACCATCGCCGTGCTCTCCGTTTCAGAACTACTCACGGCTCACCACGAGGGTCGCGCCGCCATCGACTCCGGCGACTACCTCGACGCTGACCAGCTCACGCACTCGATGCGGGAAGCCGGACGCCTGCCTCGGTGAGCGAGCGCTACCGGCTGCGGATAGCCCGACCGGCGGTAAGGGCCTTGGCCGAGCTGCTGCCGGAGAAAGTCGCTACCGCAGCCTACGAGTTCATCATTGGCCCACTACTTGACAGCCCTCACCGGGTAGGCAAGCCGCTCGATCCGCCGATGGCGCCGGCATGGACGGCGCGTCGCGGCAGCTACCGCATCCTGTTCCTCCTCGACGAGGATCATCGCGTAGTGGAGGTCACCGCGATCCGGCACCGCTCAGACGCCTACCGGACGTGATCCGTTGGCGAATCGATCGTCGCGGAGGATGATCCGTATGACGATCCCAGGCCGGTCACCGACCGGCAGATTCCAGCGTCGT
>JALYVF010000161.1 GCA_030853385.1 Actinomycetota bacterium
GTGGTGGACCGCGCCGAGGACCGAACCGACGAGCGCGCTGCCGACGACGGTGCCGCCGAGGTCAGCCCAGGTACCACCGGCGCATCGACCGTGGCCGAGCTGGCCGGCCCGGCGCTGGTCGCCGGCGGCCGCTTGGCCCTTGTCGGTGCCGTTGTCGGTGCCGGGGGCGCCGGCTGCTGGACCCGCGCCGCCTGGGTATTCGGGGAATGGCTCGGCGCTGCAGAACTAGGCGCCACCCTGGCAGCTGCCCGGGTCGCTGCCGAAACCGGTGTCGAGGACGGAACGGACGGGTGGCTCGGCGCCGCGGCAACATTCGCGTCATGGTCGCCGGGAGTCACCGGATCGGTCGCCGGCCCGGCATCCGCGCCCTGCTGGTCGACCGCCGGTGACGACGAACCGGCCGCCGGCGACGATGAGGGAGCGAGCGCACCGAGTCGGATCGCCATCGCGTTCAGGTCGGCCTGCACGGAATCGTGCCCCTCCTGCGATTCGATCCTCGACAGCACCGTTTCAGCGGACGACAATGCGGCTCTTGCCCGCGGAATATCGCCGGTGGCAAGAGCTTTCTGCGCCTCGACAACTGCCTGCTGGGCAGACTGCTGCGCCTTCACCGAATCGGCGCGATCGGACCAGAGCAGCTCGGTGACTGGCCAGAGCGCGTCCCCGGGATGCGCGGTCCTGGCGCCGATCGCCGTGGTCGCGCCCAGCAGCAGCGCGATCGAAGCGGCGATGCCGGTCGCTGCCTGCCAGGAACGGTGGCGGCGGCTACGCCGCGAGTCGGGTTCGAGCCATTCGGTGGCCCGGCGGACGGCGCGGCCCTTGGGCACGCCGGGTAGCTCCGACAGCAGGCAGTCGGCTCGCCATTGCTGCAGGATCGCTTCCACCGGAACGTCGTCGAAGATGTCCAGGCCCGATCCGAGTCGATCCAGCAGGGCATCATCCGACACCACCGCGTGGATATCGGCACTGCGATCCGTTGCGCGCGTCATCCGACGACCGCCGCCCAACCACCCCAGTCGACCGGAGATTCGCCGGCCGCGGTGAGCAGAGATCGCAAACGGCCGAGCGCCCGATGCTGGGCCACCCGGACGGCGCCGGCCGACATGGCCAGCGCTGACGCCGTTTGCTCGGCGCTGAGCCCCACCACCACCCGCAGTCGCAGGATCTCCTGCTGCTGCTCGGGCAGGGTGGCCAGCATCTCGCCGATCGTGGCTGCCGTCTCGGTTCGCATTGCCTGCTGCTCGGGGCTCACCTCGCCAGTGGGCGCGTCCGGAACCTGCGAGACAGGGATGCTGCGAATGCGGGCGGAGGCGCGATGCGCGTCGGCGACCTTGTGCGCGGCGATGCCGTAGGCAAAACCCAGGAAAGGCGTTTCGCCCTTGCGATAGGTCGGCAGAGCTGCCATCACTGCCAGGCAGACTTCCTGGGCGATGTCGTCCGCGCCGGCAAGTGCCCGCTGATCGGCCGACACCCGGGATCGGCAGTACCGCACGATCATCGGATGGATGTTCTCGATCAGCCGATCCAGTGCTTCCCGATCCCCCTGCAGTGCAGAGTCGACCAGGGCATCCGACGAAACCGCGAGTGCAGCGATCGTCGTGGTGTCGCCGGCCATGTCCCCGTCCTTGCTCGCTCAGGCCACCAGTCCCCGGCGGAAGCCGACGGCGACGGCCTGCGCACGGTCTCGTGCGCCGAGCTTACGGAACAAGCGGCGTGCGTGGGTCTTCACGGTGTCCTCAGAAAGAAACAGCTCGCGCCCTATCTCGGCATTGGACTGTCCCTGACTCATGCCGCGGAGAACCTGCAGTTCCCGTTCGGTGAGCGGAATGTCGACATCGGAGCCGTCCACCCGGTGCGACGGCAGCCGCGAATCGGAGAGCGCGTCGGCCAGCGCAGCGACGATCTCCGGTCTGGTGGCATCCCAGCGCAGGAATCCGCGGGCGCCGCAGGCAATGGCCGCGGCGATAGAAGCGGTGTCGTCCGGCGACCCGAACACGATCACGACGGCGCTGGGATGCAGCGCCATCAGCCTGCGGGTGGCCTCGATGCCGCTGGTCAGGGCCCGCTGGGTACCGATCAGCACAATGTCGGCCGATTCCCTGCCGTACCTGCCGAGCAGTTCGTCCCCCGAGATAACACAGTCGACGGTGTCGACCGAAGCAACTGCCAGCATCACCCGGGTCAGACTGTCTCGCGCTGCTCGTCGCTCGTCACAAATCAACACATTGGTCATCCGACACCTCCTGTGGCACACACACCGACAGTTCTCATCCCACCCGTCGGCGCCTCCGGGGATCTTCATCCCACTAGGCGACTTTTCGGCGCCCGTCTTCCCCTTTGGTGTTGAGGTTTACCACAGAGTAGCCAGTTCGGCCTACCCCGAGCGGGTCTACGGCACCAATGATCTCCCCCTAACGGGCGATGCGATCTACAGAGCGCACACTTTCTGCGGGTATCAGCTGCCGAACCGGACCGGTTCGCCCTGTCTTCACCCGCGGGCTGTTGTCCACCAGTGCAAACAGGCCTAGCTTCATGATCGATAACAGTGCACCGCACCGAGTCGGGTCGGAGCGGGCGGACCAGGCGTCCACTGACGAAACGCCGGCCGCTCTGACCACTGACTCCCTGACGGCACCGTCGGCACCCGCCGAGACGAAGGGACCACCAAACGTGGCAGACATGCGACGACTCCCCGGTCCGAACGCGGACCTTTGGGATTGGCAGTTGCACGGCGCTTGCCGCGGCATGGCCAGTTCGTACTTCTTTCATCCTGAGGGGGAACGAGGTCCCGCTCGCGCTCGCCGCGAGGCCAAAGCCAAAGCCATCTGCCTGGACTGCCCCGTGCTCTCACAGTGCAGAGCACACGCCCTGGCGGTCCACGAGCCGTACGGCATCTGGGGCGGTCTGTCCGAGGGTGAACGGACTGGACTGCTCGATACCGCACCGGCCGGGCGTTGATTCGGCACTGACGGTTGATTCGGCACTGACGGTTGATTCGAAACAGACCGTTGATTCGAAACAGACCGTTGATTCGAGACAGACGTTGATTCGATCTGACGAAGAAGCGGG
>JALYVF010000131.1 GCA_030853385.1 Actinomycetota bacterium
CCGCCGACTCGATCGGCTGGCCCGACTACGCCCGCGAGATCGGCGATGTCTACCTAGCCGCCGCCGCGAAGGACCCGACGACGGTGATCATCGTCAGCAACTACGGCGAGTACGGGGCGGTGGTGCAGTACGGGCCGGCCAACGGGCTGCCGCACCCCTATTCCGGGCACAACCAGCTGTACTCGCTCGGACTGCCGCCAGCTGGCGCGGCGACGGCGGTGATCGTCGGCGGGCAGTACAACGCTGTCCGTGGACTGTTCAGCAGCTGCACGGTGCGCGGTCAGCTCGACAACAACAAGGACATCGACAACGAAGAACAGGATCTGCCGATCGCTGTCTGCACCGGCCCGACAGCAAGCTGGGATCGGCTCTGGCCGTCCTTCCAGCACTACGGCTGACCTCTTGTTACCCGACCGCCGGCCTGGCATCGTCACACGACAGCCTCTCGCGCGAGTAACTTCTGCATCGACGCCACCGACCCGTACGCCCAGACTCAGTGGTGGGCAAAGGTTCTCGACGACTTCGTTATCCCCCATGGCGACGAACAGAAACCGGATGACGAGGAGTGCGGGCTCAACGGTCCCGACGATCGCTACCCTGCTGTTCCTGAAAGGTTCCGGAGCCGAAGACGGTGAAGAACCGGATGCACCTGTGCCTGCGCCCTACCGACCGCAGCCGGAACTCCGAGATCGATGATTCGTGGGTTGGCGTCGGAGGGGTGTACGGCAGAAATTTTATCCAAAATGGGCTGACTATCGGCGACTCCGATGCTCCGTCAGGATACCCTAACGCTCTCTTTTGGAAGGCGATTAACGGTAACAATGATAACCCACCTAATTTTCTGACTGGGGCGGGCGCGGCTTCAGTACATCAAGGTGACTCGATCAACATCGGCGCCACCTATTATTCGAACGTACCCATGGCACACTTCGGATGGCACGACCTTACCTCAGGGATAGTAATAGGCGTAGACGTTACGAGCATCGGCGGTTATTCGATTAGCGGATATTATGACGGGAGTAGCGCGGAATACATCAACGAGAACGTTATCGGGACTCAGCCGCGGTCGTTCGCGGATGTGACGTGGAATAACACACTCACGCCAACGAAATCAAGGAGCCAATCTCGACCCAGGCGGTCTCCCGCATTACGGGGTATATTCAGAACCCGCGAGCAGAGAGACGATTGGCTTGGATCCCGACTCACTTTCGTCAGCGACTAGCTGGCAGACCCATTTCTTTAATTGCATCTGAGCCGGGATCGGATCTGTACTGAGATAGATCGGCTCTTCCGATTTGGAAGGGCCAGCGTATCCGGCGGCGTTGGTTGGTGGGGTTGCGGAAGCCGAACGCGATCCGGCCGATGTGTTTGACGATGCGGTTGTGTTCCTCGGAGGCGGCGTTGGACAGCCCGGTCTGGATCGCGGTGATCATTGGCTGTTGCGAGCGGTCGATGGTGGCGGCCAGGGTATGGATCTCCGGCACCCGGCTGGCCGCTGCGAAGGTGTAGAACTCGTCCAGGGCGACCCGGATCTCGTAGCCTCAGTGCGCCGGTGTCCTTGCAGGCCAACACGTTGCGCAGCAGCTCTTTGGTGATCCAGGCTGCCGTTGATGTCACCGCCCGGGTCGATGTCGGCGAGTTTGCGCCACAGCTTGCCGCGCTGCTGGGTGGTGAGGCGTTCGGGCCCTCGCAGCAGCCGGCGGCGGCGTGATCCGGCGATGGCGCAGTGGTGGTGATGCCGCCCTCGGACCGCAAGTTCCGGGTCCCACACGACCTGGCTCATGTCGCCGTCGAGCGCGACCTGGGCCAGGCTGACGGGGTGTCCGGCACCGTGATGGCCGGCGGCCTGTTCGACAAGCCGCGGATCGTCGCCGGCGGCCGCCGCCGCCACGATGACCGTCAGCGAGGCGCCGCCCTGGCGCGCGCGACAGCGCCACCCACGCCGTGGCCGTTGCCGAGGTGCTGGCCGGTGACGTGCACCAGGCCGTCGAAGCCCGCACC
>JALYVF010000135.1 GCA_030853385.1 Actinomycetota bacterium
CTCTGGTACCTGCTGCTGAGCCGGCTGGCCGGGACCGCCGGTCGGTTACTGGCCCGCCATCGGGTCCGCGCCTGGCTGGATCGCCTCATGGCCACCGTGTTCATCGGCTTCGCGGTGCGGCTGGCGGCAGAGACACGTCCCTGATTGGCAGCAAGCCTTTCGCGCCCGTCTGTTGACCGTCACAGACGCAGCTTCGCGCCGCCTCCCTAACCGCCAGCGAAAGGCCCCGGAAACACCCGTGGAACGCCTTCACGCTCCGAGGTGCCCGATGGTCAGGTTCGTCGCGTAGGACGCCCGGCACTGGATCGACTCACGACTGCCCGCAGGGGATGGCCCGGACGGCTGGCCAGACACGGCCTGTTCGCAGCGCCCCCGCGACGTCGGTGGGGAGATATTGTCAACTCCTGTGGATGTGCGCCATGAGGCGCTGTTGTTGCGAGCGGAGGTGAGAGACCTTCGCCGCTGACCCTGTCGCAGCAGGGCTGCGGAGCTGAGGGCAGTCGGCCCCGGGAGATGCCGGGGTGGATGGGAGCAGCCCTGACAAAGCCGGGACGGGCCAGTACTACCAGATGGTGTGGGTCCGGCGAGCGTGATGGAAAGGAGTACGACAGGAACCTGTGATTACGTCCCTTAAGTCTTGACCGGCCCGGAATCTGGTGGATGTGGGCCGGGTGCGGTGCGCACCCTGCGCAGGTGAGTTCGCCTGCGCCAGGGGAACTCTCGGGTGGTTTTATCCACGACTGCCAGGAGGCCACGGTGAAGTGCTGCGGGTTGGCCGTGGCGATGCCGCAGGGATAGCAGCAGGGCTCCTCCTTCATCGAGCGTGCAGCAGTGAACATGGGAACCGTTCCGGTCCTCACCCTGATCCTCGCTGCCGGCGGGGTTGTCCGGGGTTGGGTCCATCGTCGGCCGATCGGGTCGGGACGGGGCGGAGCCGCCGTAGTACTGCGAGGCCGGGAAAGCCGGCCACATCGGGAAGGGCGGCAGCGGAAACGAGAAGGGAAGGACACTGTGATGCCGAAAGATCCACCGGTGAACACCGGCGGCCCTGGCCCAGGGCGAGAACCTTGGATCAGGGTATCGGGTATGCAGACCAAACTTCACCGTTGGGCGGTGGCCGATCCTGACCGCCGGTTTGATGATCTGTTCAACTTGGTGCACGACCCGGCGACGCTGTTGGTGGCGTTCGCCCGGGTCGCGGGGAACAGCGGCGCGAACACGCCCGGCGTGGACGGTCTGACGGCCGGACACGTCGAGCAGGTCGTCGGTGTCTCCGGGTTTCTGGACGATCTGCGGGCGCAGGTGAAGGACGGCTCATTTCGTCCGTTGCCGGTGCGTCAACGGTTGATCCCGAAAGGTCACGGCTCGGGGAAACTGAGAAGTCTCGGTATCCCGACCATCGCCGATCGGGTGGTCCAGGCCGCGTTGAAGCTGGTACTGGAACCCATTTTCGAGTCCGACTTCCAGCCGGTCTCCTACGGGTTCCGGCCGAACCGGCGGGCCCACGACGCAATCGCCGAGATTCAGCATCTGGGCACCCACGGCTACCGATGGGTGCTGGACGCCGACATCGAGGCCTGCTTTGACCAAATCTCGCACCGGGCATTGTTGGATCGGGTGCGAGCGCGGATCAAGGACAAACGCGTGGTGGCGTTGGTGAAGGCGTTCCTCAAGGCCGGGATCTTGACGGAGTCCGGCCGTTTTCAGGACACCAACACCGGCACCCCGCAGGGTGGGATTTTGTCGCCGTTAATGGCCAACATTGCTCTGTCGGTGCTCGATGAGCACCTGCATGGGCCGTGGCAGCCGGGCGGGACGATGTCGACCCCTTCAAGGCGGGTACGGCGTCGCGCGAAAGGTCTGCCGACATGGCGAATCGTCCGCTATGCAGACGATTTCGCTGTGCTGGTGCACGGCAACGAGAGCGACGTCCACGATCTGCGCGAAGAGATCGCGCAGGTGTTGGCGACCATGGGACTGTCCTTCTCGGAGGCCAAGACCAGAGTCGTTCACATGAGCGAGGGGTTCGACTTTCTGGGGTTCCGCATCCAGTGGCGCCGCAAGATGGGCACGAACAAGTGGCACGTCTACACCTTCATCGCGGACCGGCCCGTCCGGTCGTTGAAGGTGAAGATTCGGGCCGCGACGAACAGGTCATCACAGCAGGACCCGAAAGCGGTACTGATCCGGCTCGGCCAGATCATCCGCGGCTGGTCCAACTACTTCCGGCATGCGGTCTGCAAGCACACGTTTGCCCGCCTCGCCCACTTCGTGTGGTGGCGGGTCGCGCGGTGGTTGGCGACGTTGCATCGCTGGACGTGGACGGACTTCCGCCGACACTTCACCCGCCCTGATGGACGGTGGAAACCATTGTCAGCGGGAGGGATCAATCTGTTCGACCTCGCAGCGGTGCCGGTGACCCGGTACCGCTACCGAGGCGGGATCCCCACACCCTGGGCCCTGCCACAACCAGCCTGACGGCAGTCACCGTGGAGAGCCCGTTGCGTGGAAACACGCACGGCGGGTTCGGCGAGCGGTCTGGGGAAACGGATCGGGAGCAATCCCGACACCGCGCCCCAGGCCGACTCAACG
>JALYVF010000147.1 GCA_030853385.1 Actinomycetota bacterium
TTCTGGCTGTAGACGTAGGTCAACGGCTTGCCGGAGTCGTCCTCGATGACGCTGCGTTCCGGCGGCGGGTTGCCGAAGTCGTTGGCCTGTACATCGGCGATCGCACCCGTCACCTCGTTCGAGGCCAGTCCGACCCCGAGGAAGTACGGCATCATCAGGGCGGCCACCAACACACCGGCCAGAAAGGTCGCCACCAGAAGCCGTCCGACACCACTCATCACCCGCACGAGTCGAAACGCTACCTGGACACCATCAGAACGGCCGTGACCTGCGGTTTTTGCCGTGCCCGTTGTGAGTTGTTCACCTGCGGTGACGTGGCCGCCCCATTCGTTCGCCCAATCGGAGGGGAACGAGCCAGCGGATGCCTGCGTCGTAGGGACCGAGCGATCACAGGGGATGGATCGCCTCGATCGGGCTCACCGCCCGGCTGATGAAGGGGACTACGACGATGACAGCACGAGGCCTGCATGTCGTCCCGGCAAACGGGACGGCCACCGTCAGCACCGACAAGACCTCACCGGACAGCGGGCTTCCGGCGCTGCTGCGGCGCCGGTCGGCAAACACCGAGTCCGACTGGACATCGCGGGCCGTCTGCGCCAATCAGGATCCAGACCTGCTGTTCGTCACCGGTGCCGCCCAGCGCGACGCGGCGAAGATGTGCCACGGCTGCCCTGTCAAGCTCGAGTGCCTGGCAGACGCATTGGACAACGGGGTGGAGTTCGGCGTCTGGGGAGGGCTGACAGAGCGGCAGCGCCGGGCGATCCTGCGCAAGAGTCCCCACGTCACCAGCTGGCTGGACGTGCTCACCGAATCCCGGCAGGACTCCACCGCAGCCACCGCCGGCTGACCTCGGCTCAGCCCATCAGCTTGCACAACGCGCGCAGACCCTCGACGTCGTGCACGTCGGTGGCCAGCGCCGGAATCTGCCGAATGGGCAGGTCGGGATGGGCGCCCGTCACCCTGGCCAGCATCCGCTTCTCCTCGCCGTGAATGGCCAGCCGTCGACTGTGCACGGCGAGTACACCCGCAGTAAGCGGATCGCTGTCGGCGATCTGCCTGGCGGCAGCGTCCACCGCTGCCGGCGACAGCCCCGACAACTCGGCCAGCAGCGGGTGCGTCCGATTGAGCACCAAGCCGGCCAGCGGCATCTGATCGGCCCGCAGCCGATCGGCGAAGTATGACGCCTCCCTGATTGCCTCGGCTTCGCAGATGGCCACCACCACGAAGGCTGTTCCCGGCCGCCGCAACAACCGCTGGGTCGCCTCTGCCCGCTCCCGGAATCCACCGAACAGATCTTCGAAGAGCTGCACGAATTGAGTGGCATCAGTCAGCATCTGGCCACCGATCACCGTCCGGACTGCCCTGGCGAACAGAGCGAACCCGGCACCGACCAGCTTCATCACCCCGCGACCAGGCGTCACCAGCAACCGGATCATCCGGCCGTCCAGGAATGACGAAAGCCGTTGCGGCGCATCAAGAAAGTCCAGCGCGGATCGGCTGGGCGGAGTGTCGACAACAATCAGGTCGTACTCGCCGGTGGCGGCCAAGGTCCCCAGCTTCTCCATCGCCATGTACTCCTGGGTACCGGAGAACGAGGTGGATATGGTGCGGTAGAAGGGATTTGCGAAGATCTTCTCGGCCCGATCCGGTGTGGAATGGGCCAGCACCATCTCGTCGAACGTGCGCCTGGTATCCAGCATCATCGCCCAGAGCTCCCCGGCGGTGTCGATATCGACCCGGCGGGGAGTGTTGTCCAACTCCTGCAGTCCCAACGACTGTGCCAGCCGGCGGGCCGGATCGATGGTCAGCACGGCCACCTTTCGGCCGGCGTCGGCAGCTGCCACCGCAAGCGCCGCAGCCGTTGTCGTCTTTCCGACGCCGCCAGAGCCGCAGGTGACCACCACCTTGGTGGCGGTATCGGCGACCAGCGACCGCAGGTCGAGTTCGGTCATTGTTGCTCACCGCCGAGCACCACGCCCTGCTCGGTGAGCATCGCCGCCAACTCGTACAAGCCACCAAGATCGATCCCGTCCACCAGTCGCGGCAGGTTCATCATCGGAACACCCGCCCCTGCCAGCTCCGACTCCAGGTCGTACTCCTTGGTGACCCGCTCGGCGTGTTCGGTGGCCTGCCGGACAAGGCCGGCCACCGCTGCTGCGTCCGCCTCGATGCCGACATGGGCCAAACCCGTTGCCACCGCAGCGATGTCGAGTGTTCCGCCGGCCGCTGCGGCCAGCTCGTCCGGTGGTAGCAATGGGTCGGTGACGGCGTTGACCACCACCGATCCGACCGGAAGGCCGGCCGCCCGCAATTGGGTGATCGCGGCCATCGTCTCGGTAACAGGCATCTCCTCCAGCAGCGTCACCAGATGCACCACTGTATTGGGCGAATGCAGCAGTGCCGCAACACCTTCGGCCTGATTGCGGATCGGCCCGCGTTGGGCGAGGTCGGCCATCGCGACCGTCACGTTCAGGAAGGTGACGATACGGCCGGTCGGCGGCGCATCGACGACCACTGCGTCGTAGACGCGGCGGGAGTCCTTCGCCGTCCTGGTGACGGTCTCCTTCGCCTTGCCGGTGAGCAGCACATCCCGCAGTCCTGGGGCAAGGGTGGTGGCGAATTCAACGGCACCCATCCGCTTCAGCGCCCGGCCGGCCATGCCGAGGTTGTAGAACAGCTGGAAATATTCGAGCAGCGCGGCCTCGACGTCCACAGCCAGCGCCCGCACCTCACCGCCGCCGGATGCGACCGCGATCCTGGTCTCGACGTACGGCAGTGGCGGCAGATCGAACAGCCTGGCGATGCCCTGCCGCTCCTCAACCTCGACCAGCAACACTCGTTGACCGCCGGCCGCCAACGACAACGCCAACGCACCGGCGACGGTGGTCTTGCCGGTGCCGCCCTTTCCGGTGACCATATGCAGTCTGGCGTGCGCGCAGGCCGCCGGCCAACCGGTGACGGTGTCCAGCTGCTTGCTGGTGTTCGTCATCAGCTGGCCAACGCCATCGCGCACACGGCGAGCGCCGGAATGGCGATCAGCAGCGGCCCGATCCACAGCGGGAGCAGCAGCACCAGCACGAACCCGATCGGCACGATCACCGACCCGAGCGCTGGCCGTTGCGCCGCCCTGGCAATCGTCCAACCAGGTGTTTCCCGCAGCGTGTCGAACCACAGCAGTAGCAGAACGACCAGCAGACCTGCCTCCACCGCCGCCGCTAACCAGCGCCACCACTGCATGGGTCCAGATTATGGCCCCGACCGCTGGGCAGCTGTCACGGTTCACCTGAGGCTCCGCGGCGGCGCTCACGGTCCTACAGTGATCGCCATGACATCATCACCAGCCAGGCGCACCTGGGAGTACTCCACGGTGCCGCTGCTCACCCATGCCACCAAGCAGATCCTCGACACCTGGGGGGAGGACGGCTGGGAGTTGGTCGCCGTCATCCCCGGCCCGAATCCGGAGCAACTGGTCGCCTATTTAAAGCGGGAGAAGTGATGGCCGTCGCAGATCGGCTCGCAGAGCTGGGCATCACCCTGCCATCGGTGGCCGCGGCCGCCGGCTCCTACGTGCCCACCGTCCGGTCGGGCTCCTCCGTCTACACGGCCGGTCAGCTGCCGTTCGCCGACGGCAAACTGGTGGCCACCGGCAAGGTCGGCGGCGAGGTATCGCCGGAGGATGGCAAGGCAATCGCCAGGCAAGCCGGGCTCAATCTGCTGGCCGCCATCGACGCCGAAGTCGGGCTGGACAACGTGGTGCGGGTAGTGAAGGTGGTCGGCTTCGTTGCCTCGGCCGAAGGCTTCACCGGTCAACCTGGGGTGGTCAATGGAGTGTCCGATCTGTTGGTCGAGGTGCTCGGTGACGCCGGTCGTCATGCCCGGTCGGCGGTCGGCGTTGCCGAGCTGCCACTCGGTGCACCCGTCGAGGTCGAGGCGATCGTCGAGGTCCGCTGAGCTCGGCCGTTCGCCGAGAACTCCAGCTTCAGGCCCGCCGAGATTCCTGCCGAGGTCAGCGCGCCATCGCCATGGTGGCGGTGTGGGCCCGTTCCATGACCGGCTCGGCTCGGCTCGCCGCTCGACCTCCGGATCCGTGCCGACCAGTACCGCGTCCAGGTAACGACGGTCCGCCAGCCGGCGGTCACCCGCAGCTGCCAGCTCGCGAGATCCGTTGCCAGCGCTGCCAATTCGGCGGGTGTCCACGCCGGGTCGACCAGCAGCGCGGTGTCGTCGCGGCGCAGCACCGTGCTGGCCGTGGTGTACCTGCTGCTGTGGCACACCGGGATGGTGTCGGTGAGATCGGTCCAGCTGTGTCCTGGCATCCGGACCCGGTACCCATTACCAGGCGGCCGCCAGCCGCTGCACGATGGTGGTCAGCCGCTGCGGACTGGTGGCGATGTTGAGTCGCAGGTGTCCCGGCAGGCCGGGCGAGTAGAGGTGTCCTGGCGAGGCGAGCACCCGCTGCCGGGTGAGGGCGACCTCGCACGGATCGTCGTGTCCGTAGGCCCTGGCATCCAGCCAGGGCAGGAATGTCGCTTCCAGCGGTCGCATCCTGACCTTCGGCAGGTACTCGGCCAGCAGTTGCATCAGCAGGGCGCGCTGTGAGTCGAGCCGCTGCACGAGCGAGGCCAACCAGCCGTCGCCATCTGTGTAGGCGGCGATGGCGCCGATCACCCCCAGCGGCGAGTACGAGTCGTTGCGGGCCAGCGGGATGTCCAGCAGCCGATCGCGGGTGGCGTCGTCGCCGGTGACGAGCTGCGCGCAGCGCAGCCCAGCGGTGTTGAACGCCTTCGAAGCGGCGACCACCGCGACGGCATGGTCGGCGGTGCCTGGAAGGCTCAGGTAGGGCACGTGTTCGGCGCCTGGCAACACCAGCGGGGCGTGGATCTCGTCGCTGATCACCCTGGCGCCGTGCCGCGCCACCACGTCACGCAGCTCCTCGAGTTCTCCTCGGGTGAATACCCTGCCCCACGGGTTGTGCGGCTGGTTGAGGATCACCGTGCGGGCGCCGGCGGCCAACAGGGCATCGAGCGCGTCCAAATCGAGTTCGGCTCTTTCGGCATCCGGGTCGAGCAGCAGATCGACCCGTTGGCGACCGCTGAGGGCGGCCACGTCGAGCTGCGGGTGGTAGGCGGGCACCGGCAACACCACCGGGCCAGGATCGCTCAACACGTCGAGGGCGATCCGCACGCCGGCAGTGACGTCGCAGGTGGGCAGCACCCAGCTCGGATCGATCTGCCAGCCGAAGTGCCGCTCGGCGAACCCGGCGTAGGCGCCGCCGAGCGCGCTGGTGTTGCTGAAGGCGGGGTAGCCGGTGACGCCGTCCGCGATCGCTGCGCTGAGCGCCGCCGCCACCACCGGGTCGAGTGCATAGTCCATCTCGGCGACCCAGGCAGGCAGCACGTCCGGCTCGATGTCTCCCCATTTGAGGATCAGCGCCTTGCGGGCCTGCTCGTCGGTGAGATCGACGATGGGCCTGGTCGGTGTGCCCGCGGATGTCATGGGCCCGAAGTTAGTCGGCTGGTCGCCGGTGCGACACCCCTGGCACGACCGGCGGATGGTTCGCAGCCGGTTGCTCAGTACCGTGAGGCGATGCCAGAGGTGCCGATTCGTCCAGCTGCCACCGTCATGCTGCTCCGGGACGGTGCCGCCGGTCCGGAGGTGTACTTGCTGCGACGCGTCGCGCAGATGGCATTCGCCGGCGGGATGACGGCGTTCCCCGGCGGGGGAGTCGACGCCCGCGATGCCGCCCCGATCGGTTGGCGAGGACCAGGACCCGAGTGGTGGGCGGCGCAGTTCGGCGCCGACGCCGAGCTGGCCGGCAGCGTGGTCGTCGCCGCCGTCCGCGAACTGTTCGAGGAGATCGGCGTGCTGCTGATCGACCTGCCGACGCCGGCGCCAGATGCCGCCGCGCTGGCCGAGTTGCGGCACCGCATCGTCGATCACCAGATCGGGCTGGACACCGTGGTGGGGGAGGGCAGCATCAGGGCGGATCGGCTGCGGCCGTGGGCGCGCTGGGTGACTCCGGCCGGCCAGTCCCGCCGCTACGACACCTTCTTCCTGCTGGCGTTGCTGCCCGATGGCGCGGAGGCGCGGATGCTGACCACCGAAGCCGAGGCGGGGCAGTGGATGCGCCCGGACGAGGCGTTGAGTGCGGCAGCGCTTGGCGAGATCGCCTTGATGCCACCGACGGTGGCGATGCTGACCGAACTGGCAGTGTTCTCCTCAACGACGCACCTGCTCGCGGCGGAAAGAATGATCGAAACCGTTGCGCCGCAACCCATCTCCGGTCTTGGTGAGCCGCTGCGGGTGCTGGTCGCCGGCACCGAGTTCGGCGCGCTGGGGATGCCGCCGTCATCGCCTTGATCGGACCAGCGGCCATCCCTGAAGTCCGGCCGCCAGTGAAGAGGATTCGGCGGCCGTTGACCCGTCAGCCCGACTGGCGTCCCCATCTCAGGATTTGCTGAGGCGGACCGGCATACTGGATCTCAGGATTTGCTGAGGCGGACCGGCATACTGGCATCCATGACGGATCCAGGAACAGTGTGGTCGGACCGAATCTGTCGGCGGCCGAGCTGGCCGTGATGGCGGAGGTTGCCCAGCGCTTCGGAACCTGGCCGCCTTACCGTGACGGCACCTACTTGAACAAGCACAGCCCCGAACCAGCGCGTCCCCGAATCAGGAGGTGCCGATGCCGCTGCCACCCGTGTCGTCAGGTGCCAGCACCGAGCTGACCAGGATTCTGCTGGCGCCCAACCCCGGCCCGATGACGCTTCAGGGCACCAACTCCTACCTGATCGGCAGCGGCGGTAGCTACCCAGTGGTCGTCGATCCCGGGCCTGACGACGAGCGGCATCTGGCCGCGCTGGCCACCTGCGCCGTGCAGCTGGTCCTGATCACCCACCGGCATCCTGATCACACAGCGGGCGCCCCCCGCCTGCACCAGCTGACCGGCGCTCCGGTGCGGGCCGCCGACCCGGCCCACTGTCACGGTGGTGGTGCGGTGCTCGGCGCGGAGCGGATTCAGTTGGCAGGTCTGACGATCGAGGTGCTGCCGACCCCCGGCCACACCGACGACTCGGTGAGTTTCGTGCTGCCGGACGACGGAGCGACCGGTTCGGTGCTCACCGGCGACACCATCCTCGGCCGCGGCACAACGGTGATCGCTCATCCGGAAGGCAGTGTGGCCGACTACCTCGCCTCGCTGGACGCGCTGGAAGCGGTCGGGCCGGCCATCGTGCTGCCGGCGCACGGCCCGCAGCGCGGTGATCTAGGGCAGGTCTGCCGGGAGTATCGACAGCACCGGCTGCAGCGGCTCGACCAGATCAGCGCGGTACTTGCCGACCTCGGGCCGCAGGCGACGGTCGACCAGGTAGTCGATGCCGTGTACGCCGATACGCCGCCCGAAGTGCGGTTCGCCGCGGTGAAATCCGTTGCGGCACAACTGGAGTACCTGCGCCGCGATGAGATCGGTGACCGCGACCGCATCGGCCAGAGTAAACGTCGGTGATCGATGCGGCGCTGCCGTTGCTGCAGTGCCCGTTCTGCGGCTGCCCGCTGGAACGGACAACAGAGCAGGTCGTCGGCTGCTCTGGCAAACATCGGTTCGACCTGGCCAAGCAGGGCTATCTGCCGCTGCTGGGGCCGAGGTCGCGGACCGATACCGGCGACGATGCGGCCATGGTGGATGCCAGGGTCGAGTTCCTTATCGCAGGCCACTTCCGGCCGATCGCCGACGCCGTCGCCGACCGCACCACCGGCGTGGTGTTGGAAATCGGCGCCGGCACCGGCTACTACCTGGCGCACTCCGAACCGGCACTCGGCGTCGCCCTCGACGCTTCCAAGTACGCGGCCCGACGGGCCGCGAAGGTGCATCCGCGGGTGGCGGCGGTGCTGGCGGATGCCTGGGCGCCGCTCCCGGTGGCATCGGCGGCCATCGACACCGTGCTGGTGATCTTCGCGCCACGGACGCCGGCGGAGATCGGCAGAGTGCTGCGGCCCGGTGGCACTGCGCTGGTGGTGACGCCGCTGCCAGCACACCTCACGGAGATGCGTGGCCCACTCGGCATGCTGGACATTGATGCCGGCAAGGCCGATGCCCTCGAGCAGCGCTGGGGCGAGGCGTTTTCGGCCGCATCATCGACGGCGGTGACGGCCGAGATGTCGCTCGGGCACCGCGATCTGCGGGCGTTGGTGGCCATGGGACCAGCGGCCAGACATCGCAGCGCAGCGGACATCGCCGCCGCCGTCGAAGCGCTACCCGAGCGAGTGTCGGTGACGTTGGCGGTCACCGTCACCGAACTGCGGGTGCGTCCAGTGGCGCAGCGCACGCCGCGCTGACCTGCATTGTGGCGCGGCTGCTGGCAGGCTGTCGGCATGGCATCCAGTCCCACAACACCGACCACCCCGAAGCAGCGACCGGCGAAGCCGCGTACGCCCAAGTCGGGCTCACCCAAGCCGCGCACGGCGGCGCGAAGCCAGCGGGCCGTCACCGCGAAGAAACCGGCGCGGGGACAGCGTCAGACCCTGCTGATCCTCGGTGCCAGCGGCGATCTGACCGGCCGGCTGCTGCTGCCGGGCGTGGGCGGTCTGCTGGCCAGCCACCGCGGCGAGGACATGTTCCTGTTGGGCGCCGGCATGGAGAGCTGGACGCAGGCGCGCTGGAAGGCCAGGGTGCGGGATTCGTTCGCCACCGAGAACGCCAAGGGCGCCAGGATCACTGCTGTGCTGGCCGACACCGAATACGTACAGGCCGACGTCACCGACCCGGATGCGTTGAAAGCGTTGCTGGACAAGGTGATCGGCCCCGTCGCTATCTACTTCGCGTTGCCGCCGGCGATCGCCGAGAGGGCCTGCGCTGCGCTCACCAAGATCGAGCTGCCCGCTGATACCAGGCTGGTGCTGGAGAAGCCGTTCGGGGTGGATGCGCCGAGTGCCCGCCGGCTCAACACGGTGCTGTCCAGGCTGGTTCCGGAGGAGCACATCTTCCGGGTCGACCATTTCCTCGGGAAGTCGACGGTGCTCAACCTGCTCGGTGTGCGGTTCGCCAACCGGCTATTCGAGCCGGTGCTCAACAGTGAACACGTCCAGCGGGTGGAGATCGTCTTCGACGAAGATCTCGGTCTGGAGGGCAGGGCCGGCTATTACGACAACGCCGGTGCCCTTGTCGACATGATCCAGTCGCATCTGCTGCAGGTGCTGGCGGTGATGACGATGGATGCACCGCCGACGCTGGACGCTGCCGACATTCGCGACCGCAAGGCAGAAATCCTGCGGGCCACCCGGTTGTGGGGTGACGACCCGCTGACCGCCGGTCGCCGGGCCAGATACACAGCTGGCACCGTCGGCCGCCGAAAGCTCAACTCTTATGCCTCCTCGCCAGGCGTCGATCCGCAGCGAAAGACCGAGACCCTGGCCGAGATCGCCCTTGAGGTGAACACCTGGCGCTGGGCCGGCGTCCCGTTCGTGCTGCGCAGCGGCAAGGCGCTCGGCACCCAGCGCAAGGAACTGTGCGTCACCTTCAAGCTGGCGCCGCGGATCCCCGACGGCTTCACCGGTAAGGCGCAACCAGAGGAGCTGCGCATCGGGCTCGATCCGGCGTTCATGCGGCTCAGCCTCAACGTCAACGGGCCGGGCGACCCACTGCAGATTGACCCCGTGGAGGTCGAGGTCGACTTCGGTCCAGGAGAATTGTCGCCCTACGGCGAGGTGTTGCTCAACGTGCTCGATGACGATCCGGCGTTGTCGGTGCGTGGGGATTCGGCCGTCGACTGCTGGCGCATCGTGCAGCCGGTGTTGAACGCCTGGAGGGCCAACGAGGTGCCGCTGGACAGTTACCCGGCAGGCAGCAGCGGTCCGCGGAAGTGGAAGTAGCCGGCCAGGCGGGGGTTGGCTGTCAGCCAGCGGGCGTTCGGGAGGTCAGCGAGCGCGTCGGGACAGTCGTTCTGGGTCGAGGATGACGACGGATTTGCCCTCGAGCCGTAGCCAGCCGCGGTGCCCGAAATCGGCGAGCGCCTTGTTCACGGTTTCCCGGGAGGCGCCGACCAGCTGCGCCAGTTCTTCCTGCGTCAGATCGTGCGTCACCCGCAGTTGCCCGTTCTCCTGCTGCCCGAACTGTCGAGCCAGCTGCAGTAGTTGCTTGGCAACACGACCGGGGACGTCGGTGAAGATCAGGTCGGCTAGGTTGTTGTTGGTCCTGCGGAGCCGGCGAGCCAGCACCCGCAGCAGCTGCTCGGCGATTTCCGGCCGCTTGGCGATCCACTCACGCATGTTCGCCCTGTCCATGGTGGCCAGCCGCACCTCGGTGACGGCGGTAGCGGTGGACGTGCGCGGGCCAGGGTCGAAGACGCTCAGCTCACCGAACATGTCGGAAGGGCCCATTACGGCCAGCAGGTTCTCTCTGCCGTCGGGGGCGTGCCGGCCGAGTTTCACCTTGCCGGTCAGAATGATGTACAGCCGGTCGCCCAGCTCGCCCTCGGTGAAAATCGCGCTGCTACGCGGATAGTCGACCGTCTCGAGCTGATTGCCCAGAGCGAGTGCCGCGTCCGAGTCGACACCCTGGAAGATGCCGGCCTTGGCGAGGTTCTCCTCCACCTGGTCCTCCTGTAGTTCGGCCACTCACGGGCCGCGAAAGGCCGGGACCGGCCGTCCGCACTCTGGCGTGGTCAACAGTCTAGGCAACCGCAGGGTAGGTGCCGCCAGGTGGACGCGCTGGGGGATGGTCCCATCCCGGTGGCGACGTCGGCCTGCCGCGCCGGGGCAGCTGGCGAACGGCGGCCTCAGCGACCACGGGCCACTCGTCGGCGCCGCCGGAACCTGGACAGCGCCCGCCCCCAGCCCTCGCGAATGAAGGTGTTGACCTCGTCCGGACGCGCCTCGTCGAGGAACTCGGAAACGTCGCCCTCGCTCACCGTCGAGGTACGCAGTCGGTTCTCCACCCGCTCCATCAGCAGGGCGAACACCATCAACAACAGTGGGATCAGTAGCACCAGGAAGACCGTCATAGCGGGTTCATTGTGCCCCTGTCCGGCGGCATCGAGGTAAACCCCCGCCGAACGGCAAGGGTTGACAGACCGCTGTGGCAACCTGGCAGACATGGTCAACCGGGAACAAGCCGCCGGGCAGGCAGCCGGAACCTCCGGTGCGGCCGTTGCCACTGCCCCGGCTGCCGCCGTGCCACGGCCGGCGCGGAGCAAGCGAGCGAGCGTGCCGACCACCCCGTTGGCGCGCACCCGCCGGGCCCGCAGAATCGGCGCCGAGTTGGCCGTCGAGTTTCCCGAGGCGCCGTGCGAGCTCGACTTCGTCACCCCGCTCGATCTGTCGGTCGCGACCATCCTGTCCGCGCAGAGCACCGACGCCAGGGTCAACATGGTGACGCCGGCGCTGTTCGCGAGATACCCGACAGCCGCCGACTATGCCGCTGCCAACCGCGCCGAGCTGGAAGAGATGATCCACTCGACCGGATTCTTCCGGAACAAGACGACCTCGCTGATCGGGCTCGGCCAGGCGCTGGTGGAGCGATTCGACGGTGCGGTGCCTGCCCATCTCGACGATCTGGTGAGCTTGCCGGGCTTCGGTCGGAAGACGGCGAATGTGGTGCTGGGCAATGCTTTCGGGCTGCCGGGCATTACTGTCGATACCCATCTCGGCCGATTGTTGCGGCGCTGGGGACTGACCGAGCACACCGATCCGGTCAAGGTGGAGCGCGACTTGGCCGGGCAGCTTCCGGCCAGTGAATGGACGCCGTTCTCGAACAGGGCGATCTACCACGGCCGGCGCGTCTGCCACGCCAAGAAGCCGGCCTGCGGCGTCTGCCAGTTGGCAGCGTTGTGCCCCGCTTTCGGGGCCGGACCGACCGACGTCGAACCGGCGGCTGCCCTGGTGGTGGGCCGGGAACGTCCGCACCTGCTGCGGCTGGCCGGCCTGCTGGACACCGGCCAGGCAGACGGCCGAGAAGACCCGACATGACCGATCGTGTCCAGCCGGCGGCCGTGGAGCTGCCCGGTGCAGCGGCCGCGCCCACGTGGTTGCACCCGCTCATCGCCAATGCCACCCGCCGGGCGCTGCCCGGCCCCCTTGCCGGGATGCCGGCCACCCTGGATGGCCGGCACAGCGCCGTGTTGATCTTGTTCTCCGACGGTGCCGATCCAGACGGGCCGGATGTGCTGCTCACCGCCCGCGCCGGCACCCTGCGCGACCACGGGGGCCAGCCGGCGTTTCCCGGCGGCGGCAGCGAGCCCGGCGAGGATGCCATTCACACGGCGCTGCGCGAGGCGCAGGAGGAGACAGCGCTGGACCCGGCGTCCGTCACCCCGATCCTGCGGCTGCCTGAGCTGTTCCTCGGGCACTCGGGATTCCGGGTCGTCCCCGTCGTCGGTTACTGGCACACCCCTGGTCCGGTGTGGCCGGTCGACCCGGCAGAGACCGCGGCGGTGGTGCGGATTCCGATCGCGTCACTCACCGATCCCGCGCGGCGTGGACGGGTGCGGCTGACGGCCGGCTATCTCGGCGCCGCCTTCGACGTCGCCGGCCTGGTGATCTGGGGCTTCACCGGCGTGCTGCTGGACGCGGTGCTGGAACTCGGCGGCTGGAACCGCCCGTGGCTGCCAGGCAGAGAGCTGGCGCTGCCGAAGTCCGATGCGGCCCGGGCGATCCACGCCGAGGCCGTGAATTCGGCAGGTGTCCAGCGAGCGGATGCCCAGCGTTCAGCTGCTGAGCGATCGGGGAAGCGCAGGTGACGTTCGTCGATGCGATCATCATCGCGCTGCTGCTGTGGGCCGCCCTCTCCGGATTCCGGCAGGGCCTGATCGTCGCCGGCCTGTCGTTGGTCGGAGCGGTGGCGGGGGCAGTGCTGGCGCTGCGTCTTGCCCCGCTGGTGATGGGCAAACTGGCCGATACCGGCGCCAAGGTCGCGCTCGGGGTCGCCTGCGTCATCGTCGGGGTCGGTCTCGGTGAGCTGGCCGGCTCCTGGCTCGGCCGGAAACTGTCGGACACGGTTACCTGGCGGCCGGCGGTGATGGTGGATCGGATTCTCGGGCTGGTCGGGCACACGCTGGCCGTGGTGCTGGTGACGTGGTTGGTGGCGCTCCCGCTGGCGGCCGCTCCGCTACCGTGGTTGTCGTCCGCGGTGCGTTCGTCGGCGCTGCTGAACAAGATCGACAAGGCGATGCCCAGCGGGGCGCAGGACATCTCGGCGGCGCTCGGCCGGGCGCTCAACGCCTCGGGTTTCCCGTCGATCCTGTCGCCGCTCGGCCGCACGCCGCTGGGTGACGTCGCTGCCCCCGACCCGTCGCTAGCCCGCAACCCGGCCGTGCAGTCGGACAAGGGCTCGATCCTGAAGGTGCTGGCCAACGCCGATCAGTGCAAGCGTGGGATGGAGGGCACCGGCTTCGTCATCGCACCGGAGCAGGTGATGACGAATGCTCACGTCGTTGCCGGATCGTCGTCGACGGTGGTCGTGGTGGACGGGCAGGCTCTGCCGGCTCAGGTGGTGCTGTACGACCCTGAGGTCGATCTTGCGGTGTTGCACGTTCCCAGCCTCGGTAAGCCGGCGCTGCGGTTCGACAAGACGGCCAGACCGGCCGGTGCCGACGCGATCGTCGCCGGCTATCCGCTGAACGGGCCGTTCACCGTTGTCCCGGCCCGCATCTCCACCGAGTTCAACCTGCGCGGGCCGGACATCTATCAGTCCAGCACCGTTGAACGTGGCGTCTACACGCTGCGCGCCGTGGTGCAGCCGGGTAATTCCGGCGGCCCGCTGCTGGATTCGCAGGGCACGGTGATGGGTGTGGTCTTCGGGACTGCGCCGGACGCGGCCGGGGTCGGCTATGCGCTGACCGGTGACGAGGTGGCCGGCGTGCTGGCTGCCGGTAAGACCGACACCACAGCGGCCTCCACCGGAGCCTGCATCCCGGAGAAATAGCCTCGCTGGCCGGATGTTGCTGTCGCGGCGCGCTCCCCGAGGTAGCGGAAAACTGGCGCGGCGCGCTGGGAGTCCTCCCCGAGGTAGCGGAAACCTGGCGCGGCGCGCTGGGAGTCCGCGGCGTGTCGTGACAGCTTTGCGCTACCTGTGGGCCCGGCGGCGAGTGTCTGGGGTCGTTGGGAAATCCGCCGGCACTCTGCTGCCGGCGTACCGTCGGAATTGCCGTAAGGCACAGCAGCCCGCAGTGGACCGACATGAGGTACGTGCGGACTGGTTTACATCGCACGCGTACCTCGACACGTGGCTCAACAGCCCGTGGTACAACAGCCCGTGGTACATCAGGCACGCGGTACATCAGGCACAGATGACGAGCCGCTAGGGCGCCGTCGAGTGGAGGCTCTGCACGTGACGATGGCACTTGTAGTGCTGGCCCTGGTGGCCGTGGTCTTCGGCGCTGCGGGCGTCTGCCTGGTGCTGCACCATCGCACCCAACTGCGCGCCGCCGAGCATGCCGCCACAGAGCACCTGCGCAACATGGCCCAGCTGGCTCGGCGTAAGGCGGCCCAGCCGGTGATCAGTCCGTCGGGTGCGTCACCCGCTCTACCTCGGCACTGACTAGCCCCCACGCCAGATGACCATGGCTCACTGCCCGGCAAATCGGACAAATACCCGGCGCGTCGCGGGCAGAGAGCCATGATCAACATGAGGTTGGGCCTATTCCCTCAGCATGAGGTGGGGCACCGTTCCTAGCGCCCAGCAGCATCACTCAACCGAGCTGATTGAGCCGAACTGACTGGGCCGCGCCGACTGAGTTGAACTGACTCAGCCGCGATGAGTCAGCCGAGCCGACTGGGCCGAACTGACACGGCCGAAATGCCCAATGGGCGGTGTTGCCCCTCGGCAACACCGCCCACTGAGTTCAGCTGCTCCTACGGACGGAACGGCTTGGGAACCACGTGCCCAGGCGAGGGCTTCACCTGCGGTGCCGGTGCGATGTGCGGCACTGCCGTCTTCGCCTGCGGGCTGGCCAGCGCCGTGCCGGCGAACCCGATGGAGAACACGTGCGCGTCCCCACCGGTGGACACCGGCAGCGTGATGCTGGCGACTGTCTTTCCGGCTGTCAGTGGCGCGTCGATCCCGAAGACGTAGGTCTTCACCGGATCCTGCTTTCCGCCGGAGGCGTTGCGGTACTGCGCGGTGGCGGCGATGGTGTTGCCCGGCAACGGCTTTCCGTTGCCGGCGCCGAGCGTCCAGTCGCTGAACATCGCGCTGAATGTCGATGTCGACCCGTCGGTGTAGTTGACCGTCACCGTGCCGCCAGCACCGGTCGACCCGGCATTGGTCGCCGAGCCGAGCAGACCGATCTTGGTGGCACCTGCCGGCACATTCAACGGAATGGTCTGCCCGGCGGCCTCGATGTTGTCCAGTGTCGCCACCGGAACGTTCGGCCAGGTGTAGCTGACGCCGTCGGCCTTGACGGTGCCGCCAGGCGTGACGCCCGCAGCGGCCAGGGCCTGCGCGGAGTAGCTCCAGCCACCACCGTCGTAGGTGGCGGCGTCGGTGTTGCTGTCGTCGGTGATGCCGGCGTTCGTGTAGTACGGCCACACCTCGCCCGGCTTGGCGACCGCAACGGCCACTGAGGACGACGGCAAGCCGGCACCCGAGGCAAGTGCGAACGTCAGGCCGACCGAATACCGGCCTTCCGAGGTGGCGCCGGCGGTGATCGTCACCGGTGCCTTCGCCGTCGCCCCTGCCGCTACCTTCAGGGTGCCCTTGGTCGGCGAGATGCTCACTCCCGCTTCAGGTGTCGCCTTCCAGCGCACGGTGATGGCCTTCTTACTGATGTTGGTCACCGTCACGTTGGCCTTGGTCGATGTGCCGGGCTGCAGAATGACGCTTGCCGGATCGATGGAGGCGAATGCTGGTCTCTCACCTTGACCATCCGACGGCGGTCCGGCCGAAGCCGCTGCGCCCCAAGAGGTATTCGGCTTGGTCCCGAGGTCGAAGTCGATGGTGCCGCCGTTGGCGATCTTGTCGTAGGTCGTCCATGGCTTGTCCCAGGCGGTGCCGTTGACGGTCAGCCTCTGCACGTACGGCGCGTTGGGCGCCGCCTTAGGGGCGGTGCTCGTCACCGTCTTGCCGTTGCCGAGATGGATCTCGGCCAACGGGAAGGTGGGACTGCCGATCGCCAGCGTTCCGGATCCAGGAGTCTCCGGGTACAGCCCGAGGTTCGACCAGACGTACCAGCTGCTCATGGCGCCGAGATCGTCGTTGCCGAACTGCCCGACCGGCGCGTTGAAGTACAGCTGCTGCTGCGCCGCCCGCACCGTCTGCTGCGTCTTCCACGGCATCCCGATGTAGTCGTATTCCCACGGGATCTCGATGCTGGGTTCGTTGGACAGATCGGCGTTGGTGCCGCTGGGGCTGGTGTACGAGGTGAACAGACTGTCCAGGTATTTGCCGTATGCCGCGTTGCCGCCCTTGGCGGCGATCAGTGCCCGCAGGTTGAACGGCACCATCGGCGTGTACTGCGCCGATGTTCCCTCCACCATTCCGGTGGAGGTGGACGGGGTGAAGCCGGGTACCCACTGGCCATTGGCCAGTTTCGCCTGCGCGTAGCCGGTGGCCGGATTGAACACGTTCTGCCAATCCTGGGCGCGGGCGGCGAATTGTGCGTAGGCGCTGTGGTTGCCAAGGGTGTTCGCCATCGAGGCGATGGCGTAGTCGGCGGAGTCGTACTCGAGTTGGGTGGAGACCGGGCCGTAGAAGTTGCAGCACCCGTAGTTCAGGTCGTACGGGATGTAGCCGTAGGTGTCCCGCGTGGACTGGGCCGGCCGGATGTTGTTGGTCTGGGTGGCTTCGGTGATCATCGCCGACAGTGCATGCTGCGAGTCGAACCCGCGTGCACCGAAGGCGTAGGCGCCGGCGATGATCGGGTCGGCCGGATCGCCGACCATCACATAGCTTTCGCCGTTGTTCAGCGCCCATTTCGGCAGCATGCCCGACTGGTCGTAGTCATTGAGCATCGAGGTGATCGAGTCACTGGTCTCGTGCGGGGCGACGATCGAGGCGAGCTGCACCTGGCTGCGATAGATGTCCCAGCCGGAGTAATTGGCGTACTGGGCGTGTCCGTCCGGCGCCGTCTGCACCTTGTTGTCCATGCCCATGTATTGCCCGTTGACATCGCTGAACACGTTGGGGTGCAACAACGAGTGGTACAGCGCTGTATAGAACTGCACCTGCTGAGCATGCGTGCCGCCGGCAATCTCGATCTTGGAAAGCATGTCGTTCCAAGAGCTTTGGGGGGCCGTCCGGACCCCGGTGAAGCTCCACGCCGGGATCTCTGTTGCCAGGTTCGCCCGGGCGTTGGTATCGCTGGTGTAGGAGATGCCGACCTTGGCAAGCAGCGTCGGCTTGCTGGTGGTGTCGAAGGTGAGCACCTCGCCGGCCGGCCCGCCGCCGGCCGCTGCGCCGTAGCTCTTGGCGATGAAAGGCGCGTTGAACACCAGGTCGAAATGCAGGGTGTAGTCGTTCTCCTCGGTGCTGCTCTGGCCGCAGAAGTGGCCGCTGGTCACCGATCCGACCAACTCCTTGTCGCCGATCAGGGTGGCGCTGGTGCCATCGACCGTCGTTGCGCTGCCGCTGAGTTTGACGATCAGCTGGCTCTGCTTGGACGAGGGAAACGTGAAGCGGGAGATTCCGGCCCGAGTGGTCGTTGTCAGCTCGGACTTCACGGCTGCGGCACCGGTACCCGTGGTCACCTCGTAGTAGCCGGCCTGCGCCTTCTCGGTGCTGTGCGAGAAGCTCGAGTGCTGGCTGCCTGGGTTGGCGCCTGGGTCGCCGACGAACGGCAGGATGGGGATGTCGCCGGCCACCCCGCACCCAGGTCCGGAGAGGTGGGTGAGGCTGAAGCCGGAGATCTGGTTGTCGTTGTATTCGTAGCCGCCGCCCGACGGGCGATCGGGCGTGGTGTCCGGACTCCACTGCATCATGCCGAACGGCACGTCGGGTCCTGGGAAGGTGTCCACGTAGCCGGACGTCCCGACCAGCGGGTTCACCAGGACCGACGGTTGCCCGGCCACCGCTGGGGTGACGGGCGCGGCGGACACGGACGGTGCGGCGCTCGCCGATGGGGCGAGGACGAGTCCGGCGATGACGGCGGCGGCCGCCGCGGCGGCACTACCTGCCTTGAATCGGTGGGGCGGTGTTCGACGTCGGGTGATGCCCGCTGGGATGCCCACATGCACTCCTCTTCAGACGTGCCTGGCCCCCTCGCCTCGCCAGATTGTGTGCTGGCGACGCCGCCTGACAACGTTGTCGGTTTTGGCCGCTCTTGTTGTAGCCCCGGTTCAGCAGGGGCGTCAAGGGGTTGCCGTTGATGGCCGGTCAGCTACCGGTCAGCTACTGGAATGTGGCCGCGTCGATGATGATGCTGTTGACCTCGTTCGGTGCCTCCTCGGCGGCGTAGTGCCCGACGTCTGGGATCACCACCTGCCGATAGCCGCCGATGCAGTGCTGCTCGGTGCCGGCGAATCGCTGCACAGCGACGAACGAATCCAGCTGACCGCCCACCTGCACCACCGGGGCAGCGATCGGCGGACTCAGCGCCGCCCGGTGCCGTCGGCCATCCGCCCGCCATGGCGACCTGCCGACCCATGCCAGCAATTCGCAACTGGCGTGCGCGGCCCCTGGGATGGTGATGGCCCTGCGCATCCGGCCGACGGAGGCGGAGAAGTCGTCCGTCGCTTTCCAGCCATCGCCGGCATGCGAGCGGAACCAACGCTCCAGCAGTGCACCCTGGTTACGGACCAATCGCCGGTCCAGCCCGCTCGGAATGGTGGCCGCGAGCATCAGCCGACCGTGCTGATCGATCCGGATCGGCGATCGAACGGTGGCCAACGTCAACGGATGAGGCGCAGCCAGTGCCACCACTGAGCGCACCCTGCTCGGTTCGATCGCGGCGGTGTTGAACGCCGTCAGCCCGCCGTAACCGTGGCCGACCAGCACGGCGGTGCGCTCACCGAGGGCGCCGATCAGTCCGCTGGTGTCCGCCGACAGGGTGAACGCGTCGTAGCCGCGCGGTGGGCGGTCGGTGTCACCGTGCCCTCGCAGGTCGACGGCGACGGCGTGAAATCCGGCGGCGGCCAGCGCCGGCAGCTGGTGCCGCCAGGAGTACCAGTATTGGCCGAACCCGTGCAGCAGCACCACCAATGGGCCGGAACCGGCCTCGGCGAAGTGTACGTGGATGCCGTTCGCCGAGATGGTCCGGTGGGTCCAGGGGCCGGGATGTTGGACGTCGAACGGCGCCGGGTCTGCTGCGGCGGGCACCGCTCAGGTGTCTGACGAGGTGGTGTCGTGCGACTTGACGGCAGCGGTCAGCGACTGCTTGGTCTGGTTGAGCTCGGCGATCGATTTCTCCGGCGACTTGACCTTCTTCACCTTGCGCAGGCCCAGGTAGGCGAACGCTGCCGCGACCAGCAGCATCAGCACAAAAACGATGGTGAAAGCGAGCCAGCGCCACAGCCAGATGGCCAGGATTTCGCCGATCATGAACCAGAAGAACCACAGCGAGAACAGCCCGATGACGGCGGCGAGGACGAAGAAGATCCCGCCGACCGCGCCCTGCTTCACCGACTGGGTGATCTCGGTCTTGGCCAGCTCGATCTCGGCCCGGACCAGCGTCGACAGGTGGGTGGACGCGTCCTTGACCAGGGTGCCCATCGAGGCGGTCCTGTCGACGTCACGTTCGGCGACGAGTGGGATGTCGGACTTCTTGGTCAGGTCTGGCTGCGGGATTCCTGGCGTGGCCACGGTCCCTCCTTCTGGCGAGATATCGGCGTTGGCAGCCGCGGACGACGACCGCTGCTCATCGTGCCATGTCGAGCGTGCAGCAGCGCGATCGAGGCTTCACTCGTTGCAGCGAGTGGATGACCGCTGTGGCTCGTCCACTGGAGCAGTCATGGGCCGGCGATCCGCCACAGTCGGATCGCCGGTCCGTCAGCGGGCAGCGTTACAGCACCATCGTTGGCAGCGACATTGGCTGTCTCCCCCAACCC
>JALYVF010000177.1 GCA_030853385.1 Actinomycetota bacterium
GCCTGTACCGGATCCCTCCCGCCTACCGACTGCGCGCGCCTGGTCGGAGCTGGACCGGCCGGCCACCAGAATGATGCCGGCCGGCGCGGCCAGCCAGCGGCCACGACCGGACGCCGGCGGTCCGGTCGGCCCGCCCCCTCCCCCTGTCCCGCCGCGAACCGTCACCGGCGGCCCAGGGTCCGGCGGACCCGGCCGCGGGCCGTCACATCGCATCCCCGGCGGCGTGCTCGCCGGCCGGATCGTCACCGCCTTCATCGCCGTCGTGGTGCTGACGGTCTGCGGGGTGGCGTTCTTCGTCAACCCGCACGGCAATTCGAACGCGGCCGCTGAGGCCATCCAGGCTGCCCCCGCTACCCCGGGCAAGGGGATGAACTTGCTGCTGATCGGCTCCGATTCCCGGACCGACGCCCAGGGCAATCCGCTGTCGGCGGCCGAGCTCAAAGAAGTAGCAACCGAGGCCTCGAGTGGCACCAACACCGACACCATCATGGTGCTGCACGTTCCGGCCGGCGGCGGCAAGGCGACTGCGGTGTCCATTCCCCGCGACAGCTGGATCGACCAGAGCATCGTCAACGGGCTGCCGGGCCCGTACAGCACCGGAGCGACGGGCGACTACAAGCCGAACAAGGTCAACTCCTTCTACGGCACCGCCAAGTCCTACGAGCAGGAAGTGTTGGCGCGCAAGGGCGTGAACGGTGCGCAGCGCGAGTTTCAGTCAAGTGAGGCGGGGCGCAAGATGCTGATCCAGGTGGTCAGCAAGTTCACCGGCTTGCACATCGATCACTACGCCGAGGTCAACCTGATCGCGTTCTATCAGATATCCAACGCCGTCGGCGGAGTTCCGGTGTGCCTGAAGAGCGCCGTCAATGATCCGTGGTCCGGCGCCGATTTCAAGGCCGGCTATCAGCAGGTCCAGGGCACCGCGGCGCTGTCGTTCGTCCGGCAACGGCACGGGCTTCCCGGCGGTGATCTCGATCGGGTGCGGCGCCAGCAGGCGTTCCTGGCCGGCGCCATCAAGAAGGTCGAGTCGAGCCCGACCACCGTTCCCGGCCTGGTGACCGCCGCCAGCAAGTCCCTGGTGATGGACACCAAGCTCGATCTGATGTCGCTGGCCCAGCAGATGGAGAAGCTGTCCTCCGGCAACGTCACCTTCACCACCATCCCCACCCACGGCACCGCCCAGGGCGTCGGCACCGATGCGTTGGCCGACGACCCGGCCGAAGTACGGGCCTTCTTCGCCAAGCTCGACGGACCAACTGCTGCCACGTCAACTGGCACGTCCACCGCACCCGCGACCACGTCCGCGACGCAGAAGACGACGGTAGACGTGGAGAGCGGCGCCATGCACGCCGGTCTCGGCAAGTCGGTGTCCGCGACGCTGACGAAGGCAGGGTTCACCGTGACTGCCCCGACAGATCGGTCTGGTAAGAGTGAGTCCAACCAGGTTGTCACCACCCAGATCCATTACGCCACAAGCGCTCAGTCCGCCGCCAAACGCGTACAGCAGGCGCTCGGCTATGGAGTGCTGAAGCCGGATTCCGACATCGCCGCCGGCCATGTGTTGGTGATCGCCGGTAAGGACGCGGTCGGACAGGGCCTACGCGCACCGACACCCGCCCTGGTGGTCGCGTCGGCCACCACGGCAGCGCCGGACACCATCAACGGGGTTCAGTGCATCAACTGACCATCACCGGCACGCTGCTGGGTCCGTTGCTGGCCGGCGACCCGCACACGCCGCGGCTGGTGACGTACACCGGGCAGGCACGGACCGAGCTGTCCACCGCGTCACTGGCGAATTGGTCGGCGAAGGTGGCCGGGCTGCTAGTCGACGAGCTGGGGCTGACGGCCGGTGAGCTGGTGGCCGTCCGGCTGGGCGCCGGCTGGCAGACCGCGCCGATCCTGCTCGGTTGCTGGTGGGCGGGCGCGACGGTGACCACTGCCGACCCTGACGACCCTGACGACTCGGTCGATTCCCCCGCTGCCGCTGCGTTCGTCGCCGACGGGGAAGATGCGAATGCCGACGAGGTGTTCGTGGTGTCGGGCCATCCACTGGGCGCTCCGGCCAGCACAGTCCTTGCGCACCAACGGGATTTCACCACCGCGGTGCTCGGCCAAGCCGACCAGTTCAGCGAGCTTGGGGGCGTCGTCGATGGCGGTGCAGCGGCGCTGTCCGTCGGTGCCACCACGCTGTCGGTGGACGCGGTCGTCGCACTGGCCAGGGCGTCGGCCGAGAGGTTCGGCAGCGGTGCCAGGGTATTGTCCGCTGCGCCGTGGACGATGCCGGATCCTTTACTGCCGTTGCTGTTGGGCACGCTGGCGGCCGACGGCTCGTTGGTGCAGTTGATCGGCGACGACGCGCCGGCCGCCGATCATGTTGCGGCAACAGAGAAATGCACCGTCCGCTGGGGCTAGCGACCATCCGCTCTCAGTCGGGCAGCTGCAGGTCCAGCCTGAGCCAGCGAGCCAATTCACTGATCTCGCGATCGACAGCGGCGGCCATGGTCTTGCTGAAGGTCACATCCCGGTAGATCGCGTCGACCCGGAACACCCCGGACTTGCGGTCGGCGGTGGCATCGAGCTTGCCGACCAACTTCTCGCCGTACAGGATCGGCAGCGCGAAGTAGCCGAACCGCCGCTTCGCCGCCGGCTTGTACATCCCCAGCTGGTAGTCGAAGTCGAACAGATCGACCATCCTGGCCCTGTCGAACACCAGCCGATCCAGCGGCGACAGCAGCGCCGCCCGTCCGGCGAAGGGTTGTCCGAGTTGGGCTGGATCGACCCGCCAGCTGCCCTTGACGCCGTCGATGACGGCCGGCTCGCCGACCTCGCCGACATCCGCCGGTTCGACCGGGCATTCCAGACTCTGCGAGCGGGCAACGCCGAGGGCAGCAAGCCGCCGCTCGTTACGGATGCGCATGGCATCGTCGGCGGGGACCGCCGGGTCGTCCGGATAGACGTGAGATGCCAAGTCCCACAGCCGATCCCGGCCACGCCGGCCGGCTACGGCCACCTCTCCGCGGCGCGCCATGATCTCCAACAACTGCAGCACGTTGCGGTTGTTGTTCCAGCCGCTGGACACCCACGGAATCGCGCAGGTGTCCGGCAGTTCACGCGAGGTCAGCGGGCCGGAGACCTCGAGCCGCTCCAGGATGTCGATGCGGCATTCGTCGTTGGCGTCCACCCAGTCGCGATTGATTTCCTGCCAGTCGCGCAGTTCGCCGCGGCCCGGCCAGTCGGCCATCTCGGCGCGATAGAGCACCATGTCGTCGCGGGGCCTGATCATCCCCTGCAGCTCGACCAGCGTGCCGTTCTCCAGTAGCCGCGCCAACTCCTGGGGAGCGAACGAGGAGCCGAGTCGGCTCCAGAGGATCAGGTCGGCGTTCGGTGCGACCGCGGCGGTCTGGTCGTATTGCAACAACGTCAGGTGGCGCACCACCTCGAGCAGCTCGGTCGGCCGCGGCCTGGCCAGCAACTGGGCGCGCACCGCGATGCGGCGGGCATCGCTGGCCGAGAGCTGGTGAGCCGGCACGCCTTTGGTCGCCATGATGACGACTATCGCAGCAAACTGCGGGCCATTACCAGTCGTTGGATCTGATTGGTGCCCTCGTAGATCTGGGTGATCTTGGCATCCCGCATCATTCGCTCCACCGGGAAGTCCCTGGTATAGCCGGATCCGCCCAGCAGTTGCACGGCGTCGGTGGTCACCTTCATCGCCACGTCGGAGGCCAGGCACTTGGCGGCCGAGGCCAGGAAGCCCTTGTTGGCGTCACCACGCTCGGTGGCCGCCGCCGCCTGATAGACCAGGGTGCGGGCGGCCTCGATCTCCATCGCCATGTCGGCGATCATGAATTGCAGCGCCTGGAATTCGGCGATCACCTTGCCGAACTGCTTGCGCTCCTTGATGTATCCGATCGCCACCTCAAGCGCGCCCTGGGCGATGCCGACGGCCTGCGCGCCGATGGTCGGCCGGGTGTGGTCGAGGGTGGCCAGCGCGGTCTTGAACCCGGTCCCCGGTTCGCCGATGATGCGCATCCCGGGAATCCGGCAGTTCTCGAAATGGATCTCCCTGGTCGGCGATCCCTTGATGCCGAGCTTGCGTTCCTTGTTGCCGACGGAGAATCCCTCGTCGTCGGCGTGCACCACGAAGGCCGAGATGCCGTTGGCCTTGTCGGCAGCATTCGGGTCGGTCACCGCCATCACGGTGTACCAGCTGGATTCGCCGGCGTTGGTGATCCAGCATTTGGTGCCGTTCAGGATCCAGTCGTCACCATCCTGCCGGGCACGGGTGCGCATGGCGGCGGCGTCGCTGCCTGCTTCCCGCTCGGACAGCGCGTAGGAGATCATCGCGTCGCCGGCGGCGATCTGCGGCAGCACCTGCTTCTTCAGTTCCTCGGAGGCCGACAGGATGATCGGCATCGACCCAAGCTTGTTGACCGCCGGGATCAACGAGCTGGAGGCGCAGACCCTAGCCACCTCCTCGATGACGATGACGGTGGCCACCGCGTCGGCGCCGGCGCCGCCGTAGGCCTGGGGAATATGCACCGCGTTGAAGCCGGACTCGGTGAGCGCCTTCTGCGCCTCCACCGGGTACCGCTCGTTCTCGTCGCAATCGGCCGCGTACGGCAGAATCTGCTTCTCGGCGATCTCCCTGACGGTTTCCCGCACCGTGCGGTGATCCTCGGTCAGGGCAAACAGACCCTGGGCGCTGCCGGCGGCTTCATCGATGGTCACTGGGGCTCCTTCGCGGGCGGCAGACGGCGCCTGCAGCACTAGCTACTGGTCGGTAACCCCGATCGTATCCCCGCGCTCCGTGGTCCGGCAGGTCCGCGACCTACCGTTGCCGGGTGACTGTCGACGACACTGCCAAGCCGACGTTCTATCCACCAGACGCGGCCGAACCTTCGGCACAGTGGCCGGCGACTACGAGCGCTACCGACCCGGTTATCCGGACCGCTTCGTCCAGGCCATCCTCGACTACGCCGAACCACCGGTGTTGACAGCCATCGAGATCGGCGCAGGCACCGGCAAGGCAACGCGCAGCTTCGCCGAACACCGGAGCATCGGCCCCGCAGGTAACGGGCAGCGGATTGCCGTCACCGCAGTCGATCCCGACCGGGCCATGCTGGCCGAGCTGGACCGGCAGACGGCGGGGCTGCCAGTCACCACCATCTGCGCGACCCTAGAGGCGCTACCGGCGACCGGGCCGTTCGACCTGCTGTACGCGGCTTCGGCCTGGCACTGGACGGACCCGGACACTCGCTGGCAACTGGCCGCGCACCTCGTCCGACCCGGCGGCACAGTCGCCTTCTTCGACGGGGGCCGGCGGCTGATCGACGACCGAATCGCCGATGCTTTGACCGCGGCGCGCCGGACGATGCTGTCCGACGAGAAGTTCCGGCGTCCCGGATCCGAGTCCATTGGCCCGAACTGGGTATTGGATGGGCTGCGGGATGCGCCGCAATTCGTCGACGCCACCGAGCGCATCTTGACAGACGATCAGACCATTCCGGCGGCCGACTTCGTCGGCCTGCTGTCGACGCAGTCCAGCTACCTGCAGCTGGCGCCAGCCGATCGCGCCGAGGTGTTGCGCCGCATCGAGGCCGTACTACCGCCCGAGGTCGACGTACATCGGGAGTTGGGAATTCAGCTGGCCCGCCGGGCATCCGATCCGGCGGAGCGGTAGCGCGCGGCCGGCGCCGTACCGGACGGCACCACCACATCGGCTACCGGTCGGGGTGGGCGGCCCGCAGGTTCTCGTGTCTGGCCTGCACCATGGCGGCGAGATCGTCGGCGTAGGCGGCGAGTTCACCGGCCAGCTCGCGGCCGGCCTGATCGGGTGACGACGCCAGGATGCGGATCGCCAGCAGGCCGGCGTTGCGGGCGCCGCCGACGGACACGGTCGCCACCGGAATCCCGGCCGGCATCTGCACGATCGACAGCAGCGAGTCCAACCCATCCAGATGTGCCAACGGAACGGGGACGCCGATCACCGGCAGTACGGTGGCCGATGCCAACATCCCCGGCAGGTGGGCGGCACCGCCGGCGCCGGCGATGATCACCCGAAGTCCTTGTCCAGCAGCAGCTTTCCCGTAGTCGAGCATCCGTTGCGGGGTGCGATGCGCCGAGTACACGCCGACCTGGTAGCCGATGCCGAAGTCGTCGAGCACCTCGGCGGCTGCGCTCATTACCGACCAGTCGGAGTCGCTGCCCATCACCACACCCACCAGCGGGGTACCCGTCATCGCTGCTCCCTCGCATCGCCGTGCACGTCGTAACCGTCGAACCACTCGCCGCTGCCGAGCCAGTCGGCGGCCAGCCGTGCCGCTCTCCGCAGTTGCGGCAGATCCTCACCGCTGACGTTGACGTGCCCCAACTTCCGGCCGGGGCGAAAACCCTTGCCGTACAAGTGCACCTTGACCTCGGGGAACCTGGCGGCCAGGTGATGCAGCCGCTCGTCGATGCCCACCGCCGCGCCAGCAGAATCCGCCGGACCGCCAAGAACGTTGCCCATCACGGTGAACCGCGCCGTCATCTCGGTACGGCCGAGTGGATAGTCCAGCACGGCACGCAGGTGCTGCTCGAACTGTCCGGTCACCGCGCCGTCCATCGTCCAGTGGCCGGAGTTGTGCGGTCGCATCGCCAGCTCGTTCACCACCAGTCCGTCCGGGAAGCGCTCGGACTTCTCGACCTCGAACAATTCGACCGCCAGCACGCCGACCACCTCCAGCTCGGCGGCGATCTTCAGGCCCAAACGGCTTGCGGCGGAAGCGATCTGCTCGTCGAGTCCCGGCGCGGGCGCGATCACCTCGACGCAGATGCCGTCCTGCTGCACGGTCTGCACCACTGGCCAGACCGCGGCCTGTCCAAACGACGAGCGGGCCAGCACGACGGCCAATTCTCGATGCATCGGAACGAACGACTCGATCACCAGCTCGGTGGCATCGCCGTGCCCGGCAACCTCGGCGGTAAACGCAGCGGCCTCGTCGGCAGACTTGAGCACCCACACCCCGCGACCGTCGTAGCCGCCGCGAGCCGTCTTGACCACCACCGGCCAGCCGTGCTCGACCCCGAATGCTGCGATCGCGTCGGCGATCTGCGTCGAATCGGCGGCGCCGGCCAGCACCGAGTAGGCGGGCACCGGTGCGCCGAGTTCGGAAAGCCGGGCGCGCATGGCGGCCTTGTCCTGAGCGAAGATCAACGCATCGGGGCCTGGATAGACCCGCACGCCCTCGGCCTGCAGCGCCCGCAGATGCTCGGCCGGCACGTGTTCGTGATCGAAGGTCAGCACATCGCAGTCGGCGGCGAAGGCCCGCAGCGCCGCCAGATCGGTGTGCTGGCCGATCTGCACGTCCGGTGTCACCAGCGCGGCCGAGTCATCAGGAGAGGTCGCCAGCACAAGCAGGCTCTGGCCGAGCGCGATGGCCGCCTGATGCGTCATCCTGGCCAGCTGGCCGCCACCGACCATGCCGACGCGGGGCAATCCGGTACGGGCGTCCACGCCGGGAAGCCTAACGAAGCTGCTCGCGGCGAGCCGCGGCAGACAGCGTCAGCGGCTCAGATCGATCAGCAGCTCCGCTGCCATCGCCACCGTAGGCGGCAACGCCTCGATCCAGCTGCGCACCGCCACCGGTCCCGCCTGCTCGTCGTCGTCCACCAGTCGCTGCGCAAGGGTCTGCGCCAGCGCTGTCCTGCGCGGCAGTTTCGGATCGCGCTCACACAGCACCGTCATCACCGAGTCGGACAGCACCGACAGCGTCTGACCGGCGTCGAACACCGTCCGCATCCCGTTGGCAACGATCACCATCGGCAGCCGGCGGCCGAGTCCGTGCACCTCGGCCTGCACCCGCACCACCACCAGCGCATGGCTGGACACCACCGGAACGCCAGCGGCATCGGACCCGCGGTACACCTCGTCCAGCCGCAGCTGCAGGTAGCCGAGGCTGGCCAGCCCGGTCATCGGGTCGACGATGCCGACCTGCGGCGCCGTGGCCACCTCGGACCAGCCGAGCGACACCGCGCGACGCAGTTGTTCGCTGCGATCGGCCGGCACCAGCGTCGCCAGCGCGTCGATGTCGGCGAGCGTCTCTGCCAGCCCGACCGCGGCGGCTGCCCTGTCCCTGCCGAGGCGTTCGGCCGAGTCCCAAGGATCACGGCCGTCGATCAGGGCCTCGCAGAGCGCCTGCACCGATTCCCGGCGCCAGTCCGATGGATAGGCCCAGCCGGCCGCGGACGAGCGCTCGCGCCACTCGTTCCGCAACCCGTCGCTGGATGACCTCTGCGGTGGGTTCCCCCTCATCGGTAGGCCACGCCCTTCCCGGCTGTCGGTCTCGCTCGCGCTGCGTGCTTGTGCTGCGTGCTTGCGCTGTGTGCTTGCTCACTGGTGCGGTGCTGTCGGTGCGATCGCTGCCAGTGCGATTGCGGGCGCATCCGTTGTCGATGGGACGATCCGAGGCCATCCGCATCACGCGAAACCGACATTCACCACCCGGACGGGTGAGTGGTACCGCGGCGACCCGGCAGCGTCACGGACGTTCCCAACCGCGTCGAAAAGCAGGCACAATTATTCACCTGGGCGGTTGCCCTGCTGGAACGCGTCGATGCAGCGTCACCAGGGCAGCTGATCGTCGGAATCGGCGAGCGAGTTCGGAGGTGGGCGGTGGCCGATCAGGTCGAAGCCATCGTCGGCGACCCCGAGCTCATCACCCGGGTGCGAGCCGGCGACCCAGACGCCTACGCAGAGTTGTATCGACGTCACGCCCCAGCAGCCACCAATCTGGCCAGGCAGTTCGCCCGCGGAGCGGCCGAGGTCGACGATCTGGTGGCGGAGTCGTTCGCCAAGGTGCTGGACGGCTTGCGGGCGGGTAAGGGCCCGGACACCGCCTTCCGCGCCTACCTGTTCACCACCTTGCGGCACACCGCCTACGACCGGACCCGCAAGGACGCCAAGCTCTCCTTCACCGATGACGAGACGGCGTTCGACGTGCCCGTCAGCGATCCGGACACGGTGCTGCTGCAGGCCGAGAACAAGCTGGTCGGCCGGGCCTACGGGGCATTGCCGGAGCGCTGGCAGGCGGTGCTGTGGTACCTGAGCGTCGAGGGCTACTCGCCGGCGAAGACGGGTGAGCTGCTCGGTCTGACGCCCAATGCCGTGACATCACTGGCGTTCAGGGCTCGCGAGGGGCTGCGGGAGTCGTATCTGCAGGCCCACCTGGCCGATACCGAGGCCGACGAGTGCCGCGGGATGGTCAGCCGGCTCGGCGCCTGGACCCGGGACGGGCTGTCCAAGCGCGAGCGGGCACTGGTGGACGCTCATTTGCAGACGTGTGACGACTGTCGGGCGCTGGCCGCCGAACTCCAGGAGGTCAACTCCGGGCTGCGCGGGCTGTTGGCGCCGGTGCTGCTGGGTGGGGCGGCCGCCGGTTATCTGGCGCTGCTCGGTCCGGCAACCGCGATGGTCAAGATCGGCGCGCTGACGACCGGTGGCAAGGCATTGGTCGGGCCAGGCGTCGGGGGTGCCGCGGCTGGTGGCGCTGCGGGCGGT
>JALYVF010000178.1 GCA_030853385.1 Actinomycetota bacterium
CTCCACGTGTCTTGACCGTTGGTCACCCGTTGGTCGCGGGTGTCAGGATTGGCATCCAAGGGGTCGGAATCCGGTTGCCGCGGTAGCGGTACCGGGTCACCGCGACGCTGGATGCGCCGGTGAACACGACCCCTTTGTGGGCGAACCTCCAGCCCCGGTCGCAGAACCGTCGCCGGATCTGTGACCAGCTGATGCGGGCGTGTTTGCGGCGGATCCAGCTGCCGATCCGACGCCAGGCGTGGGAATCGAGCGAGCTGAATACTGCTTTGGACACGCCGTGCCGGAAGTAGTTCGCCCAGCCGCGCAGGATCTGGTTGAGCCTGGTGAGCAACTCGTCCAGGTCCTGATGCAGCGTTGATCTGTATGTCGCGGCCGACACCTTGGTCCGCACGGCCGCGATGGCCTTGCGGGAGGGAACGGTGTAGACGTAGGACTTCGTGGTTCCTCGTTTTCGCATCCGGCGGATGTGGAAACCGAGGAAGTCAAAGCCCTCGTCGATGCCTACGACGTGGGTCTTCTCCAGAGACAGGGTCAACCCCAGCGGGGTCAACAGTTCTGTCACTTGTCCGCGTAACGCTTCGGCGTGCTCACGTTCCCCGGACACGACGATGACGAAGTCATCGGCGTATCGGATCAGCCGCCAGCACCCTTGCCCGTTGCGTCGACGCCGACCCCGCTGGTAGTCGCTGCCCATCTCGGTGCGCCACTGCCGATCAAAATGATCGTCCAGGGCCGAGAGGGCAATGTTGGCTAGCAGCGGAGAGAGGATCCCGCCCTATGAACAGCGCTGGGTTATGCGCAGCGTTGGCCTGTGGGGCCTGGTGAACGGCGGGTCGATGGCCGAACGCTGCGCATAACCCCGGACGTGATCAGAGGTTGGCGAGCCAGTCGAGTAGCTCGGGGTTTTGGTTCCATTCGGCCAGGTCGGCGGTGACGACGTCGTCGTAGACGGCTTCGAGAGCCTTGCGTTTGGCCTCGGTGGAGGCTCGCGCGTAAATCTCGGTGGTGGCCAGGTCGGCGTGGCCGAGAATGTCACGGATGTAGGGCAACGGGACACCACTGTCGTAGAGGTGCATGGCCCGACTATGCCGCAGAATATGTGGACTGAGATGGGCGCCGGCCAGCGCAGAATCGTCTGCCCGGGTCTGGTATTTACCAAGGATCCAGGCGATCCCACCGCGGCTGAGTTTGGATCGGTGCTGGTTGACGAACACCGGATGATCCTCTCGACCCGGGCGGTCGAGATGCTGCTCGGTCAGGTAGGCGGCCAGCAGCGCCGTGGTGTTGACGTCGATCGGGACGTGACGACTCTTGCGGCCTTTGCCGGTCAAGCACGCCATGGCAGGACCGTCCAGACGGATGTCGCGCACCCTCAGATCGGCGAGTTCTTGGACCCTGGCGGCGGTGTCGTAGAGGGTGGCCAGCAGCGTCGCGTCTCGCCGGCCGGCGCGTGTGGATCGGTCGGGTGCGGCGAGCAGGTGCCGGGTCTGTTCCACGCTCAGGTGGACCACGGCCGGCTGGTCCTGTCTGCTGGCCGGGATCGCCAGGATGTCTTGGTAGCAGGCCATGCGGGCAGGGTCCTGGGTTTGCATCCAGGAGCAGAAGGAGTCGATCGCGGCCAGCCGCTGGTTGGCAGTCGAGGCGCTGTTTGCCCGGATGGTCCGCAGCCAGTCCAGGAACCCGGTGATGGCGGCAGCGTCGATCAGCTCGAGGGTGAGCCGTTCGGGCGGGATGTTCTGCTGGTCGCGGAAGTAGCAGATCAACAGTTTGAACGCGTCTCGGTAGGAGACGATCGTGTTGGGCGAGTAGCCGCGCAGCCCGGCCAGGTAGCTGGTCAGGAACCGGCGCAGGGACACCGCGAAGTCAGTGGCCATCGCGCGGCCCTGCCAAGGTGGGTGGGACGACGTCGCCGATCACCTGTTGGACGCGGGTGATGATGTCGGGGTAGGACTCGGCGGTCAGGTGCAGGTAGTAGGCCGTGTCGGCGATGGATGAATGACCCAGGTAGGTCTGCAGCACCGGCAGCAGCGCCCCGACATCACGTCCGGCCGCGAACCAGGACCGCAGATTGTTCACTGCCATTGTGTGGCGTAGGTCGTGGACTCGGGGGCCGTGTCCGGGTCCGCCGTGGGAGATGCCCGCCTGCCAGAGGAACCGGCGGAAGTTGTGATAAACGTTGCCGAGCGTCAGCGGCTTGCCCGCGTTGCCGGGGAAGAACCAGTCCTGCCGGCCCGGCTGTCCGACGGTCCGAGAGTGGTAGTCGGCGAGCCGTTTGCGTAGCGGTTCGGCCACGGGCACCTGCCGGTCCTTGCCGCCTTTCGCGTCACGGATCTGCAGGACCCCGCCCTCGATGTCGACGTCTTCGCCGCGCAGCAGACGGGCTTCGGAGCAGCGCAGGCCGCAGGCGTAGATCGTGCGGAACAGCACCGGCATGACCAGGTGCCGCAGCGGAACCTGACTGCAGTAGTGGCAGCGGTCAGTCTGGGCGAACAGCGCCGTCAGCTGCTGGTCGGTGTAGATGTGCGGGACGTAACGGGCAGGTCTGGGCAACGCGGCTCGGGGCAACAGGTAGGCCGTCTGTCCTCGCCTGCCCAGCCAGCGAGCCAACTCCCGCACCGGCGCGGCCAAGCCCTGCAGCGTCGCAGGCTTGACGTCCCGGCCCCGCGCCGCAGTGATCCACGTCTGCACCGACGCCTCGGTCAGCGTGTCCAGGCCCGGGAACTCGCTGCCGGTGAACGCGGCGAACCGGGCCAGCATCCGCGCCTGGGCGTCGTAGTTGTAGCCGACGGCACGTTTCTCCGCCACCAGCGACGTGATCGCCTCGGACAGTGTGAGCCCGCCGCTCATCGTGTCGCCCCCGCTGTCGTCCCCGCGGTCGCTGGCGATTCCGGCGGTGACGGTGACGCGTCCGGGTCCAGGGCGCACTGCGCCAACAAACCGAGCGAGGATTTCAGGTAGACGCCTGTGGACGCGACTGATTGGTGGCCGAGGATGTCGGCGATCTGCTCGACCGGCGTGCCGCCCTCGAGCAGCCGGGTCGCCAGCGTGTGCCGCAGTGAGTGCATGCCGTGGCGACGCTGCTCGCCCACCGGCACGTGGGCGGCCCGGGCGTGCTTGGCCAGGATCTGATGCAGGTGGTCTTGGTCGGAGAACGCCCCGATTGGGGCGGTGTGCCGCAGGAACACCTGCGGGCAGTCGCTGGCTGGGCGGCCGTGCTGGATGTAGTCGATGATCGCCCAGCCGACGTCTTTGAGCAGCGGCAGCTGTACCCGCCGGCCGGTCTTGGCCTGCACCAGCGACAGTCGGTTGCCGGGCCAGTCCAGATCGGCGAAGTCCAGTCGTTTGACGTCGATGCCGCGCAGCCCGAGCCGGGTGATCAACAAGATGATCGCGTAGTCGCGTCTGCCGCACGGGTTGCCCCGGTCGATCGCGGCCAGGATCTTGGTCACGTCGGCCGGGGCCCATACCGACGGGATTCTGGCCTGTCTGGTCGACTTCGCAGCCGGGACCGCTTCCAGGACCGCACCCTCGACCAGCCCGTCGCTGGCGGCGAAGCGCAGCAGCGACCGCACCGCGCAGAGTTTGTGCTCCACCGTCTTGGCCTGGTAGCCGGCCAGTGTGGCCACGAATGCGCCGATCACTCCAGCATCCAGGCCGGCCAGCCCGCCGCGCCTGCCGGTGAACGCGAGAAACTCCCCGGCCACCGTCCCGTAGGCCCGCACCGTCGACGCCGCGCAACCGGCCGCCTGCAGCGATGCTTGGAACCGGGTCACTGTGTCGGCCTGGTCGACGGTCAGCATGTCCACGGAGCGCGAATAGCGGCGCAACACCGCGCCACGGACCGCGAAGTCCTCCAGCATCGCAGCGACGCGGAACAAGTACACGTCGGTCGTCTTCAGCGTGCCGGCACGCTCCTTGTCGAAGAAGCCACCGCAGGCCTGATCGACCCAGGCCATCGCCACACCCAACGAGAACTCTTCCACGCCACGGGAGGCGAAGAACCTTTCCATGCGGCGCCAGCAGCCTCGATACCAGAGCATTGTCGAGGGCTTGTAGCCCAGACGCACCATCTCGGTGTCCAACTCGGACACAAGTTCGGAAACAGTCGCCATGACAGCGACCTCCAATCACGAAGGGCTCGGCACCATGCCGAACCTCGTGATCAGAGTCCGTCCGGGGTTATGCGCAGCGTTCGGCCATCGACCCGCCGTTCACCAGGCCCCACAGGCCAACGCTGCGCATAACCCAGCGCTGTTCATAGGGCGGCATCATTTCGCCGCTGCTGGCGAACATCGCGTTGTCGGTGCTGGATGAGCATTTCTGCGCGAAATGGGATGCCCATACCACACCGTATCGGCGTGAGGTGCACCGCAAACGTGGAGGGGCCACCTATCGGATCGTCCGCTACGCGGATGATTTCGTGATCATGGTGGCCGGAACCCAAGCGCACGCGGAAGCACTCTGGGCAGAGACAGCCGAGGTGATAGCCCCGTTGGGGCTGCGCCTATCAGTTGAGAAGACCAGGGTTTGCCATCTGGACGACGGGTTCGACTTCCTCGGGTTCCGCATCCAGCGGCACCAGAAGAAGGGCAGCGACAAGCTCATCGTCTACACCTACCCGTCGAAGAAAGCCCTGCTTTCCGTCACGGCGAAGGTGCGGGCCTTGACGAACAAGGCAGAACATCACTCACTTGCTGATCTCCTCGGACGCCTGAACGCGGTGCTCCGAGGGTGGTGCGGATATTTCCGTCACGGCGTGTCCAAGGCAACGTTTGGGTACCTCGACGCCTATGCCTGGCATCGGGTCACCCAATGGCTGCTCAAAAGACACAAGCAAATGAACTGGGCGGAACTCCACCGGCGATTCCTGACCGGAAGACCAGGCCACCAACCGGCCATCGACGGACTCGTCATGTTCGATGCCGGCGCGGTCGCGGTCACCCGGTACAGGTGGCGGGGAAACCACATCCCCACACCATGGACCAGCACCACAGCACCGTTGGTGCCTGTGTGAGCAGTGGCAATCGGGGGAGCGCCGGATGCGATGAAAGTCGCACGTCCGGTGCGGAGGACGGGCCGGGGAAACGGACCAGAGCAATCTGAGCACCGCGCCCCGGTCCGACCCCACGTCCTGGGGTCGAACTGCCGCTCGGCCATCGCCACGCTGGTCGAGCGCCAGACCCGGTACACCATGCTGGTCCACCTGCCCGACGACCACAGCGCCGTCACCGTGCGGGACGGACTCCTCGCGACCATCAAGACCCTGCCCGAGCTCCTGCGCAAGACGCTGACCTGGGACCAGGGCACCGAGCTGGCTCAGCACCGCGAGATCA
>JALYVF010000183.1 GCA_030853385.1 Actinomycetota bacterium
CCAACCCGGCGAAGTCATCACCACCACCCCCACCGGCCACCAATACCGCACCCTCCCACCACCACAAGTCGGACTACCGAAACTCACTGTGCGGCAAGAATAATTGTCGCTCGCCACGATCATGGGATCGGCTTGAGCCGAGTTTTGCCAGGGTCATGGGACCAGCAGCTGCTGCTGCCGGCCCCGACCGGTCGCTATGACGTGCCGATCTTCGCGACACCCAAGGTCGCCCGGGATCTGCATATCGAACTCGCCCGCGGGCTGTACTCGGTGCCCGCCGAATTGGTCGGGCAACGCGTACAGGTCCGCGCCGATTCGCGGCTGGTGACGGTGTTCAGCCGCGGGCAACTGGTCAAGACCCACCCTCGGGTCAAGCCCGGTTCCCGCTCGACCGCCCAGCGCCGTCAGAACGTGGGAGAAACAGGATCCCCCCATTACCACAGAGAGGCCAGCCCCACCAGCCGGTCGGCCTTCAACTCCGTTTCCCGCCACTCCTGCAGCGGGGCCGACCCCCAGGTGATGCCGGCACCGGTACCGAACGACAGCTCGCCAGCGCCCTGGTGAAAGGTGCGAATTCCGACGGCCAGCCTGGCCCGTCGCCGGTCGGCGTCCACGAATCCGAAGGCACCGCAGTACACCCCACGCGGCACCGGCTCTAGCTCCGAAATCACCTGCAGCGCAGTGTGTTTCGGCGCACCGCTTACCGATCCGGGCGGAAACATCGCGGCTAGGATGTCCGTCCAGCCGTGGCCCGGTCGCAACCGGGCCGTCACCGTCGACACCAGGTGGGCCAACCCTGGATGCAGCTCTCGCTTCAGCAGCTCGGTGACGACCACCGAACCCGGCGTCGCCAACCGTCCGAGGTCGTTGCGGACCAGATCAGTGATCATGATGTTCTCCGGAAAGTCCTTGTCGCAGAACGCATCAGGACCGGCGGCGGTGCCCTTGATCGGCGAGGAGGTCAGGCGATCACCGTCCCGAGCCAGGAACAGCTCCGGCGAGGCGCTGACGATCCAATCGGCTCCCAGATCGAGAATCCCGGCGTGGGGCGCCGGGTTCCGGGTGTTCAGCCTGGCGGCCAGCGCCCACGGATCCGCCTCGCTATCCTCCGCGTCCAGCACCGCCGTCAGCATCCGGCAGAGGTTCACCTGGTACACCGTGCCGGCCGCGATGTACCCGCGAATCGCCTGCACGCCAGCGCAGTAGGCGTCGCGATCCAGCGAGCTGCGCCAGCGCGATCGCTCCGGGCCGACCCACGATCCCGCGGATAACGGCGTCGCCGCATCGACCACCCGCTCGAAGCGGTAGCCCGTCATCGCGCCCTCGAAGGTGGCAGCGACCGCCCACCAGCCGCCGCCGTCCAACCTGCTGGCATCGGTCGTCAGATCGACCACTTCGACTAGACCCGTCGCGGAGACGGTGCCGAACCGCGCCGAGGGTTCACGCAACGATCGGCCGGCCATACCCAGGAATCTACGGATTCGGCGAGCCGGATGATGCCCCGGTGACCTGCAGCTTCTCCGCCGTCACCGGCGTCACCAGAATGGCGACCAGCGGCGGCACCGCCACCAGCGCGAAAGCCAGTCCGTAACTTGCCTGGCCGATCACCGTGGCCAGCACCGGCGGAGTGGCCACGGCTGCCAGGTTCTGCACGGTGTTGTGCGCGCCCAGCGCCCGCCCCGACCAGTCCCGGCCAGCGAATTCAGCAACAGAGGTGAACGCCATCCCGTTGTCGGCCACCGTCACCACGGCAGAAAGCCCGAATACCAACACGATCCAACCCGCGTGGGTGGCCGCGCCCAGCGCCAGGCATGCCATCAGCACCGCACTCATCACGGCAAGCTGCCGCATCGGCCGTAGCCGCGAGCCGACCCGGTCCGTCCAGATCCCGCAGCCAACCCGACCCGCAGCACCGACGAACTGGAAGACGAAGATCAGCCGGCCGGCCGCGGACGGATCCCACCCGCGCTGGCCGACCAGATACACCAGGGTGAATACCGACATCGCCATTTGCGGCACCACCAGCAGCGAACTCGCCGCGTGAATACGCAGCAACGTGCGCGACCCGCGGTACGGCGAACTCACCGGCGCAGCCTGCTCCGACACCGGACGCGGCGGATCGCTGGCCAACAGGAACACCGCGACGGCCGCCGCCGCGCACATCGTGGCCAGTACCAACAGCGCCCCGCCGATCCCACCGTGATGCGCCACCGGGGGCAACACCAACGCAGCAATCGCCACCCCGACCGGCTGCGCGGTCTGCCTGGTACCCATGGCAAGTCCCCGCTCGGTCGTCGGGAACCAGCCCATCACCAACCGGCCGGACGCCGAGAACGCCGACGCCCCTCCCGCTCCAGCGATGCCGAGCAGCACACCGGTGAGCCAGAGTGTCGGGACGGCCGCTGCGGCCACCAGGGCGACGGCCGCGGCGGCCACCCCGATCGCGATCACCAGCCGCTCGCCGCGACGGTCGGCGACAGCACCCCAGGCGTACAGCGCGAGCAGCAATCCTATCGTCGGCGCGTCCACCAGCAGGCTGGCAGAGAACAACCCGGCACCGGCATTGTTGAACGCCGGCAATAACATCGGGATGCCATAGACGAATGCACAGGCCGCCGCCTGGGCCAGCGTACCGACGGCCAGGATCGTCCACCTACGTCGGGCCGCCATGGATCGACCATAGCGCCAATTCCTATCCGGTGAGATATGTATCTCACATTCTGATACGCTGAGATCGGGCATGTCGATGCCGGACGGCTGCCGGTCCAGCGGCCGAGCCACGGCGCTCTACTACTCTGTCAGCGGCCTGCAGCTGCGCGTGCACACCTGAGGCCCGACCGGCACCGAAGCTGACGGACCGCTACGAGGTGGGCACCGCGGAATCGGTCGGCAACGAGAAGTCCGTCGGCAACGCGTCGCTGGAGGTGACGACCTGCTTCAGCCCGCTGAGGTCGGGGGTGGTGTTGCCGCTGCCAAAGATCCGATTGCACAACGTCCCGGCGGCCGCCGCGATCACGGCGTAATTGCTGTCGCCGATGTTGTTAGTGGCGCCGGCCGCCTCCATCAGCGCGCCGGCCCCTGGCACGAACTCTGCGGACACGCCGACCTCACACGTGACGCCGCCCTTGTTCGACAGCACGGCACCGCTCTCGTCGCCACCGTCGCGGACCGCCTTGTCACCCACACCGGGAACACTCACCGGCTTCGCCAGCTCTTTGAGCTGCGCCGCATAGTTCACCAGCTGGTCGGACTCCGGGACGACGATGACGGTGACGGCGCCGCCGTCCACCATGAATGTGCACTGCTGGCCGTCCGAGTGGCCGTCCGAGATGCTGCCGAACGCGGTCACGTTGACGGCGGTGATGGGCTCGGACTGCAGCGGCTGCACCTCGGCCTTGGTGAGCTGCTTGCAGGTCGCCGCACCGCTGCCGCCCTGGCTCGCACTGGCAGCAGCGGCTGCTTGGCTGATGCTGACAACAGGATCAAGGCTGACGCTGGCGGCGGCTGCCTGGCTGTCGCTGCCGGCGGCTGTCTGACTCAGGTTGCCCGCGGCCGCCGAACCGACACTGGCCGCCGCGCCACTGTCGGCAGGGCTACTGCTCGCGCTGTGCGAACAGCCGCTGGCGAGCAGGCACACGGCGCCGACAAACGCGGCGAGTCGAACGGCTTTCATAGCAATCTCCAAGATGTTCGGCAGCGCGATAGACGGGACGAGGTAAGGAAAATCGACGCCGGTAACGTCCAGGTAATTCCTGTCGCGTTCCGGCACTGCCCCAACCAGAATTTGCGGATTACATTCAGCTGGTGCGCATCGATCTGCTCGGCACTATCGGCGTCCACGGCACCGCCGAATCCGTCGCCGTCGTCGGTGCCGCACTGGGCGGTCGGCGCGCTCGTCTGGCATTGGCGTCGCTGGCGCTGTCCCGCCAGGTACTGCCTCCAGACACACTGGCCGACCACATCTGGGGTGACCAACCACCGCCGACCTGGCCGGTCGCTCTCCGCGGTCTGATCGGCGGCCTGCGGCGGGCGCTGGCGCCGATCGAAGACGGCACGGCGGTGATCGTCACCGACCATGGCGGCTACCGGATGGGCCCCCAGGTCCGAACGGATGTCGACCAGGCAGCCGACGATCTGGAACGGGCGACGCAGCTGGCCGCCGCCGGTCGGTCCCGATCGGCGCGCGACCTCGCCGAGCCGATCAGCCGGCTCGGCGGATCGCAGCTACTGGTCGGGGAGGACGCCGACTGGATCCGGCCGCATCGTCGCCGGGTGGATGCCCTTGCCCTGCATGCCCTTGAGGTGGTGGTGAAGGCGTCCACCGAGCTGGGCGATCACCGCGCTGCTGCGGCGGCGGCCCGTCGGGCGGTGGCCAACAGCGGGCTGGACGAGCGCAGCCATCGAGCGTTGATTCGCGCCCTGGATGCCGCCGGCGACCGGGCCGGCGCCGTCCAGGCGTACGACGCCTGCCGTGCGGTGCTGGCCGACGAACTCGGCATCGACCCGTCGGCGGAGACGACGCAGACCTATCTGGCAGCCTTGGGTGCCCAGAGCTCCACCGCAAGGGCGCGACTTCCCTTTGACACCAGCAGCTTTCACGGGAGAGTAGACGAGCTGGCAACATTGGCGGTCGAACTCGCGTCGCCGGGGCTGCTGGCGATTGTCGGCAGGGGCGGTGTTGGCAAGACCCGATTGACTCTGGAAACAATAAGCGCCGCAACGCATTTCACCGGTGGCCGCTTCTGGGTGAGCCTGGCATCGCTGGGCGAGGACGACCTTGTCGCATCGACGGTCGCCCTCGATATGGGCGTCGCGGAGGGTACTGACGACCCGACGGCGGCCATCGCCGCCGAGCTGGCCCCGCTCGGCCGCACGCTGCTGGTGCTCGACGGCTGCGAGCAGGTGATCGACGGTGCCGCGTCGCTGGCCGGTGCGTTGATGGCCAGCTGCCCGGCGCTGACGATGCTGGCCACCAGCCGCGTCCCGCTCTCCGTTGATGGGGAGAAGCAGCTGTCCATCGCGCCGTTCGGGGTGCCGGCCGTCGAGGAGCTGGCGCACAGCCCACTGGTCGCGCTGCTGGCCGCCAGGGTTGCCGACGGCGGCGGCCGGCTGCGCATCGATGACGATCACACGCCGCATCTGCAGGCCCTACTCGCGTGGTGCGCCGGCCTCCCACTGGCCGTCGAGCTGGTCGCCGGCCAGCTCGCCGGTACCTCGGTCGCCGACCTGCTGGACGCTCTGCCGGCCGGAAATCCGGCAGGAGTCGATACCCTGCGCGTCGTCACCAGTAGTAGCTACGCGCTGCTCGGCGATGACGAGGCAGCAGTGTTCCGCCGGTTCGCGGTGCTCGACGGCGAGGTGGGCCTGCCGATCCTGCGACAGGTGGTATCCGGTGGGGCGATCCCGGCGCTGCGGGTGGTGCGGATCCTGCGGGAGCTCACCGCCCGCGGGCTGATCGGCGTCGACAGCTCCGGCACCCACTGGCGTTACCATCAGGACGACGACCTGCGGCGCTTTGCCAGCGGGCTGTTGGTCGCCGGCGGCGAAGAGCGCGAGGCGTTCGACCGGTTGGGCGATGCCGTGCGGTCGTTGTTGCCGGACGATCCGCGGGACCCGCCGGCACCGTTCACCGACGCGGTGACCGAGGCGCTGGCCAACGTCCGCTCGTTGCTGCGGGCCGGCGTCACCGGCCGCGCCGACCGCGACCGTTGTTTGGAACTGGCGTTCCGACTGCATCGCTATTGGGCCGCGACCAACGTCGGCGAGGGTCGGTTCTGGCTGGCCAGGCTGCTCGCCGCCGGCTCGGAAAGCCAGTGGACCGCCTACGCGACCTACGCGCTCGGCTACCTCGACTACTGGTCGGGCGCCACCGATGACGCGGTGGTCGAACTGCAGACCGTGGTAAGGCTGCTCGACCCGGTCGACGACCCGTACAAGGCGCGGGCACTGATCTACCTGGCCGGCATGCTCGACGACGTCGACCGCGGCGCCGAAGCCGTCGACTACGTGCGCCGCTCGATGACAGCGGCCGCGCCGTTCGGTCCCGATCTTCAGGTGGCGGCCGCGATGGGGATGGGCAGCGTGCTGTCCGAGCGGGGGCTGGCCGAGGCCGCGACCCACGCCGCGGTGGCAATCGAGCTGTGCCGCGCACATGGGTCGGCCGAGGAGCTGGCTTCGGCGATGCCGACCGCGGCAATGATCAGCTGGCAGGTCGGCGCGTTGGACGACGCCCGCAGCTACATCGCCGAAGCCCTCCCGATGCACCAGCACACCCGCCGGATCGCCAGGGTGGTGCTGCTGTCGACCGCGGCAGCGGTGGCGCTGGCCGACGGGGACTCGGACGCTGCGGTGGACTACGGCGAGCTGGCCGATAGGGAAGGCACCGAGCTAGGTGTCGAACGGGAAATGCCGCTGATCAGGTCGGTGCTGTCGCTTGCCAAGCTGGCGACGGGGAACCACGCGGCCGCCGTCGACAGGGCGGCCGCCGCGCTGCATGTCGCGCTCGAGGTCGAGTTCACCTACCCGCTGGCGACTTGCCTGGAGACCGCTGCCCTGGTCCTGGCCACCGAGCCGGTTCTTGCCGCCGACAGTGCCGGCAGCGCCGGCAGCGCCGACCTCGGCTGCCTGCTGGCCTCCGCCGCCAGCATCAGGACCGCCGGGGACCGGCCCGTCCCTGTTACCCTGGCCGCCGCCGTCACCGCCTTGCGCACCGAGCTGTCCGTCACCGACGCCGTTGTGCTGTCGCCACGGCAGGCGGCCCAGCTCGCGTTGCGGCTGCTCGGCTGACGCCGGCCGCCCCTGGAATGTCGGCACCAGCACACTGCAGCCCCGGCGAGTAACTCACCGGTAATCGCCGGCGCACGTTCCAGCAGCGCGGCCGACAATGTCGAGATGATGCCATGGGTGCTGCACATCGACATGGACCAGTTCCTGGCGGCGGTGGAGATCCTGCGTCATCCGGAACTGGCCGGCCGGCCGGTGGTGGTCGGCGGGAAGGGCGACCCGGCCGAGCGGGCGGTGGTGTCGACGGCGTCGTACGAGGCGCGGGCGTTCGGCATCCATTCCGGGATGCCGCTGAAGTTGGCGGCCCGCAAGTGCCCGGACGCAATCTTTCTGCCGGTGGACTTCCCGGTCTACGAAGCCGCGTCGGCGACGGTGATGTCCACCCTGAAGACCTTCCCCGGCACCGTCGTCGAACTGCTCGGTTGGGACGAGGCTTTCGTCGGCATCGACAGCAACGACCCGGAGGCGACGGCGCGACTGCTGCAAGTAGCGGTGCTGGAGGCCGCCGGGCTGCACTGCTCGATCGGCATCGGCGACACCAAGGTCCGGGCCAAGATCGCCACCGAGTTCGGCAAACCGCGCGGGGTATTCCGGTTGACCAGGGACAACTGGATGGAGGTGATGGGCGATCGCCCCACCTCGGCGCTGTGGGGCGTCGGCAACCGAATCGCCCAGCGGCTGGCGGGCCTGGGCATTGCCACCGTCCGGGAGCTGGCCGCCACACCAGATGCACCGCTGGTCGCCGAGTTCGGGCCGAACACCGGACCGCACATCGGCCGGCTCGGCCGCGGCGAGAGCAGCGCCGTGGTCGATGACACCCCGTGGATCGCCAGGGCGCACGGCCGGGAAACCACCTTCCAGCAGAACCTGGCGAGCCAGGACGAGATCGCCTCTGCCATCAGGACTTTGGCCGACCAGGTGGCCGGCGACATCCGCACCGAGGGTCGGGCCGGGGCAAGGGTGCACCTCAAGGTGCGGTTCGCCCCGTTCTTCACCGTCACCAAGGTGCGCAAGCTCGCCGAACCGACGTTCGACCCGGCCTTGCTCGCCGGCACGGCGCTGGACCTGTTGCGTGAACTCGGCGACGACCGACCGATCCGGTTGCTCGGCGTGCGGGCCGAGATGGTGCCGCCGGACGGCGGCTACGACCCGCCGCGCACGCACGGCCGACGGGGTGGGCCCTGACGCTGCGCCGGCCGAGCGCAGGACGGTCAATATGACGCCCCCCGGCCATCGGCATCGTCTCGCCCGGCGCCATGGGGAGCGCGCTCGGTCGTGCCTGGCAACGCGGCGGGGCAGGCGGGGGCCACCGTTGCCGGCCGCAGCGAGCTGGCCAGGCTGACCCCGGAACAGGCTGCAGGCGAGCACGACCTGGATGCTGTGCTGGCGGCGCTGGCGCTGGCGACCGGGTCGCCCAGTCCCCGATCCTGAATAGCGCTTGGCGCGCCCCCATCGCCGAGCGATGCGACCCGCACCGTGCAAGCCTGGATGGCATGGCAGATAAGCAGAACGACAAGCCCAGCCTGCTGGCGCGTGCCTGGCGGGGATTCCGCAACATGTGGGGGGAGCAGAGCGAGCTGAACGATCGCCGGAAGAACCTCAACGCCAGGCAAGGAAACCTGGGCGCCGGACCTGGTGCCGGGGGCGGTATCGGTGGCGGTTACGGCGGTGGCTTCGGGGGCGGGACCTGATCGCTGCCGCTCGGCCAAGAACAGCCGGAGACTGCGGCCGAACTCCGCGTGCAAGGCAATCGGGTCACAGGAGGCTACGAGCGGCTACACTATGGCTATGACCAGGTCAGTTGCTGTCCGCGAGCTACGGAATCACACTGCCGAAGTGCTGCGTCGGGTCCGGGCAGGCGACGACGTCACGATCACCCAGAACGGCGTGCCCGTTGCCACTCTGGTTCCCGTCGATCGACTCGTCGCCCCGATGCTCAAGGCGGACCTCATTCGAGTGCTTGACCAGTCGCGGACGGACTCGACGTTCGCTGCGGACATCGCCGCCCTGACCTGGGATTCTACCGACGATCTGGGCCCGATCCAGTGACCTCAGCGGCGATGCAACGGGGTCTGCTCGACACCAGTGTGCTGATCGCCGCCGAAACCGCCCGTCCGGTGAATCCCGACCTGCTACCCGATCTGTCGATAGTTTCCGTCGTCACTATCGCGGAGCTGCGCGCCGGGGTGCTCGCCGGCAGCGACGTTGCTATCCGGTCTGCCCGGATGGCCACCCTGGAATTGGTGCTCGGAATCGAGCAACTACCCATCGACGCAGCAGTCGCCGCGCAATGGGCTGTTCTTCGTGTGCAACTGACCGCCGCTCGCCGACGGGTCAACGTCAACGACCTGTGGATCGCCGCGACGGCTGCCGCGCACGACCTGACCGTGTACACACAGGACAAGGACTTCGATCCGCTCGCCGAAGTCTGCGGCTTGAGCGTCATGCAGGTATAGACAGCGCAAGCGGTCCATATATGACAGATTCCGGGTCGAGGGCCGACTTCTCGTGGCCCCCACTCGACCAATGCAGCGCGCTCATCTGAACGTCGATCGCTGTTGTGCGGACGGTTTCAGTGGATGACAACGCGCGGAAACGTTGCTATCCAATGAAAGTGTGCGCACAGCCCGGAAAGCTGCGGCGGTTGGGCGACCGTTCTGACCGCCGTGGCAGGCAACTGCGAACCGTCAAGGCGGACAACCGACAGGGGCCCCTGGCGGTCGGGATTGCTTCCGCGCGAACACATCCGCGCCCTGACGAACCCCAACGAACAAGGCCCCGCTCCGGAAACCGGGAGGCGGGGCCTTGTTCGTCTGTCTCAACCAGAGTGGGCAAGGGGGGAGTTGAACCCCCACGTCCTTTCGGACACACGGACCTGAACCGTGCGCGTCTGCCATTTCGCCACTTGCCCTGGAGACGACCCAGATTAACACGATGCCAGCAGCCGATTTGACGCTCTGGGGAGCAGCCTGACGGCCGGGTCGAGGGCACAGCCGAGCCAGAGCAGAGGGCGCAGCTCAACGGGCCGCGCGCTATCCGGCAACCTCGTGGTCAACCGGTCCCCCACGCCAGGTCGGCATCGGCCGCCGGCCGATAGCCACCTCGAAAGCCGCCCTGGCGAGCAGTCGGGTGGAGTCGAGTGTTGGCAGTGGTGACGCCGCCGGCGTGATCAGCAACGGGATCTCCGTGCATACCAGCGCGACGGCGTCACACTCGCTGTCCTGCAGACCGTGGATGATCCGCAGGTACTCCGATCGGGCGGCATCGGTGAACACGCCATTGACCAGCTCACTGAAGATGATTTCGTCGACCCTTGCCCGGTCCGCTGCTTGCGGGACCCGGCAGTCGATGCCCCTGGCGGCCAGCGCACGCGGATAGACCCAGCCGTCCATGGTGTATTTGGTCCCGAGAATCCCCACCCGCTGACGCCGATCAACGGCAGCGCGCTCGGCAACGATCGTCGCGATGTGCAGGCCAGGCAGTGCGAGCGGCGCACCCGGCTGCTCCAACGCCATGTGTGCGGTGTTGTCCGGGCAGCAGAAGAAGCCCGCTCCGGCCGACGCAAGTCGAGCAACGCTGGTCGCCAGCGTGGCGCGGATGCTGAGGTAGTCACCGCTCGCCCACGCGGCCATGCTGTCGCCCATGGCGATGCAGTCCAGGGTGACGTCAGGGTGTTGGTGAGGTCCCAGCTCGCGCACACCCTCGTCGGCGAAGGCGCGCAGACACAGCGCAGCGCCCTCGACGCTGTGCGCCAGGATGCCCAGATGTTCCACCCGACCCAGTGTGCTGCAGCGCCGCCCAACAGCGCCCAACGGGAGCCGGTGCAAGCGTCAAACCGTCCGCCGAAAAGCCGAACCGGGGCGCTCGCCGAACGTCCCCATTACGATCGAAGTTTGGAGAACCGGCTCCGATCCCGAAAGGCGGTGACCAGTGGGCGTCATCCAGAGTTTCGAGCGACGCCTGCAGGGCGCCGTCGCCGGGACCTTCGCCCGGCTGTTCGGCGGCTCGGTGCAACCGACGGAGGTGACCGACGCCCTGCAGCGCGAGGCGGCGAGCCACCTACAGCACCAGGGTTCGCGGACCATCGCCCCCAACGTCTACCTGGTGCGGATGGGCCCATCGGACACCTCGGAAATCGGCGACGATCAAGGTCGCGTTTCCGGGGCATTGTCCGACATCATCAGGGAGTATCTGGACAAGCAGGGTTGGCAGACCTTCGGCGACGTCGAGGTGTCGCTGGAAGAATCGCCCACCTTGCACACTGGGCAGTTCCGGATCAGTTCGGTGATCGACCCCGACACCGATCGTCGACAGCGTCACCGACAGGACCGACGTACAGGAGTGGGACAGATGAGCCAGCATCAGGACCCGGGCAAGCCCTACGAAGACGGGCAGTCCCACGAGGAAGCCGGCCGGCACGGGCCGGGCGGCGGGAACAAGCCCGCCGGTCAGCAGTACGGCCAGCCCGGCTACGACCAACACGGCTACGACCAACACGGCTACGGCCAGCCCGGCTACGACCAGCAGCAGGGTTATGGCCAGCAGGGTTACCCATCCCCGGGGTACGACCAGCAGGGCTATCAGCAGGGCTACGGCCAGCAGGGCTACGGCCAGCAGAGCTACGGCCAGCAGGACCACGACCAGCAGGACCACGACCAGAGCCAGCACGGCTACGGCCAGCAGGGCTACGGCCAGCAGGGCTACGACCAGCAACAGGGTTATGGCCAGCAGGGCTATCAGCAGCAGGGCTACGGCCAGCAGGGGTATCAGCAGCCCGGCTACGACCAGCAGGGCTATGCCCCGGCCGCCGGGCCGGACGCCTACGGCCAGCATGGCGGCTACCAGCAGCAGGGCTACGACCAGGGCCATCAGCAGCAGGGCCAGGGCTACGACGCCGGGCACGGTCAGCAGCCGGGCTACGGCCAGCAGGGTTACGACCAGGGCCAACAGCAACCGGGTTACGGCCAGCAACGTTACGACCAGGGCCAGCAGCAACAGGGTTACGGCCAGCCGGAGCAACAGGGCTACCAGCAGGGTTACGCCCAGCCAGACCAACAGGGCTACGCCCAGCCAGACCAGGGTGGCTACCAGCAATACGGCGCCCAAGGCTACGGGCAGGGCCATCAGCAGGGCCACGACCAGGGCCAGCCCTACCAGCCTCAGGGCTACGACCAGGGCCAGGCCTACCAGCCACAGAGTTACGATCAGGGGCAGGCCTACCAGCCACAGAGTTACGACCAGCAGGGCTATCAGCAGGGCTCCGACCAGCACGGCCAACAGGCGTACAACCCGCAGGGCTATGCCCCGTCGTCGTACGGCGCCCCGGCGGACGCCGGTTATCAGCCGGCGGCAGCAGCCGGTGCGGCGGCGCTGGGGTCAGTGGGCGGGGTGGGAGCCGGCACGTCGACACCGCCGGCGCCGTCCCCGGTGGTCGACGTCACCGCGGTGCTGACGGTGGACGACGGTTCGCACCGTTCATACCAACTGCAGCGCGGCTCGAACGTCGTCGGACGCGGCCAGGACGCGGCGTTCCGGCTGCCGGACACCAGCGTCAGCCGGCGGCACATCGACATCTACTTCGACGGCCAATCGGCGGTGATGCACGATCTCGGTTCCACCAACGGCTCGACAGTGAACGGCTCGTCCGTCCAGACCTGGCAGCTCGCCGAGGGTGATGTGATCCGCATCGGCCACTCGACAGTCGTGTTCAACCTGCACTGAATCGAGCACACAGACTCGAGCTGCACAGATCCGATGCTGCACTGATTCGATGCTGAGGCCCCCGAAATGCCTGCGCTGATCCTCCAGCTGACCAGGGTGGGATTTCTGATCCTGCTCTGTCTGTTCGTGTGGGCGGCCATCAGGGTGATCCGGGCGGACCTGCGGAGAGCGGTGGACGTCAGCACCGTCCGGCCGTCCCGCCGGGATGCCAGGCGGGCAGCAAAGGAGGACAGGAGTCGGCCGCGCGCCCCTGGGGCGATGACACCGGCGATCCTGGTCGTCACCGCCGGTTCGCTGGCCGGGACCAGGCTGCGGCTGACCGACGGGGCGATCCTGATCGGCCGGGCGGAGGACTCGACGCTGGTGTTGGACGACGACTACGCCTCGACCAGACACGCCAGGATCCTGCGCGAGGGCGACACCTATTACCTGGAGGATCTCGGATCCACCAACGGCACCTACCTGGACCGGCAGCGCATCCAGAACCCGACACCGATCGGCGTCGGGGTGCCGATCAGGATCGGCCGCACCGTGATCGAGCTGCGCCCATGACGGCAGCGACGACGGCAGCGACGGACAGCCGGGCAGCAGTCCCGGCCGGCAGGCGCCGATGACGCATCAGCTGCGATTCGCCGCCCGCAGCGACCGGGGACTGTTGCGGGCCAACAACCAGGACTCGGTGTACGCCGGTGAGCGGCTGCTGATCGTCGCCGACGGCATGGGCGGGCACGCCGCCGGCGACCTTGCCTCCCGCGTGGTGGTGGCCGCCTTCGCCCCGCTCGATGCCCAGCCGCCAAGATCGGATCTGCGGGCCCTGCTCAAGCGCGCCGTGTCGGACGGCAACGAGGCTATCGCCGAGTTGGTGGACGAGGACCCGGACCTGGACGGGATGGGCACCACCGCCACCGCGATGCTGTTCGACGGCGACCGGATGGCGATGGCGCACGTCGGCGACTCTCGCGCCTATCTGTATCGCAACGGCGTGCTGCATCAGCTCAGCCACGACGACACCTTCGTCCAGTCGCTGGTCGACGACGGCCGCATCACCGAGGACGAAGCAGCCGTCCATCCACAGCGAAACCTGTTGCTGCGCGCACTGAATGGCACCGACACCGACCCGATGTTGACGGTGCGGGAAATCTCCACGGGCGACCGGTTTCTGATCTGTTCGGACGGGCTGTCGTCGGTGATCGGCGCCGAGGCCATCGCCGACGGACTGTCCGACCCCGACCCCGAGGTGGCCGCCGACCGGCTGATCGAGCTGGCCCTGGTGGCCGGCGGACCCGACAACGTGACGGTGATCGTCGCCGACGTCATCGAGGTCGGTGCCCGCTCCGAACCACCGGCCGTGCCGGCCGCCGGCAGCGGCTACGACCCGGATGCGACCGGCCCGATCAAGCCGATCCACGTCACCCAGAGGATGCCGCGGGTGCCGCTGCCCGGCTACCCGGAGGACACCCCGGCACGCCCGGAGTACGTCGGCGAGGACGACGAAGACGACGAGTTCGATGACAAGTTCGACGACGAGGACGATGACGACGACTATGAGGATGACGACGACCCGATCACCGGCCCGATCCCGATCGTCGGCTCGGCTCGCCGCCCGCCACGCTGGCGCCGCCGCGGCGCGCTGATCGTCGCCGCCGTTGTGCTGCTGGCCGCGGTCGCCACCGGCGCGCTGCTCTGGACCAGATCGCAGTACTACGTCGGCGACTCGGCCGGCCGGGTGGTGGTCTACAAGGGCGTCAACGGATCGGTGTTCGGGCTGGCGCTGGCCAGCGTCGAGGAAGACTCCTGCGCGGGCCAGCAGGCCGGCTGCGTGCCGATCACCATCGACGATCTGGTGCCGTCGGCCAGGGACCAGGTGGACGACGGCATTCCGGCCCCCGACCTGTCCGCGGCCCGCGCGGTGATGACCAGGCTGACCGGCGAGCTGCTGCCGTACTGCCCGGCCGGCACCGGCGCCGGGAACCCTGGCACCGGAACATCCGGCACCGGCACAGCGGCGACCGGGTCGAGTGCTGGGTCGGCATCGCGGTCGATCGAACGGTCGACGGCCAGCACCTCGGTGGTGCCGCCGGCGACCCACTCCCCAGCCCGCTCGACGGCTCGCTCGCCGGCTCACTCGACAGCGCATTCAACGGCGGTGACGCACCCGACGGTGCGCCCGACCGGCAAGACCGCGGCGCACACCACCGTTCACGCTGCCGTCCCACGAACGACGCCCGATGCGCCGCCGCCCCCAAGCACCGTGAGCAACCCGCGATCGGTGCTGGTCGTCACCTCACGACCCGGCGACAAACTGCGCGCCGGCGATCCCGCCGTGCTGCCGACAGCCTCGGACTCGGCAGCGCGGTCGTCGACCGCCGTACCGTCGAACACTGTGACGACCAGTGGCAGCGCGACGGGCATCGATCCGACCGCCTGCCGGGTGCGGCATTGAGCCCCGCCAGCAGCCGGCCGGCTGCCAAACCCGCCGGGACCGGTCGGGCAGCGGAGATCGGCCTGCTGGTGTTCGCGGCCGTCATCGTCACCTCGGCACTGGCGATCGTCGAGCTGAACCAGAACCAGACCGTCAACTGGGATCTGCTCAGCTACGGCGGCGGCTACCTGGTGGCGCTGGCCATCACCCACCTGGTGGTGCGACGGTTCGCGCCCTACGCCGACCCGGTGCTGATGCCGGTCGCCGCCCTGCTGAACGGGCTCGGGCTGGTGATGATCCACCGACTGGACATCGGAGCAGCGGCCGAAGCCGCCGCCCAGGGCAACGACCCGCCAGGCCTGCAGGCGCCGCTGCAGCTGATGTGGACCGGCGTCTCGCTGGTGCTGTTCCTGGTGGTGCTGCTGGTGGTCCGCGACCACACCTCGCTGCAGTCCTACGCGTACACGCTGGTGTTCGCCGGGGTGGCCTTCATGGCGATCCCGGCGGTGCTGCCGGCCCGGCTGTCCGCGGTGAACGGCGCCAAGATCTGGATCCGGTTCCCAGGGGTGTTCTCCATCCAGCCGGCCGAGTTCACCAAGATAGCGCTGATCATCTTCGCCGCCGCCTTCCTCACCAGTAAGCACGGCGTGCTCACCAGCGCCGGGAAAAAGATCTTCGGTCTGGTACTGCCGCGGGCCCGCGACCTCGGTCCGCTGCTGCTGGTGCTGATCGTCGCGCTGGCGGTGCTGGTCCGTGGCAACGACCTCGGGACCTCGCTGCTGCTATACGGGATCCTGCTGGTGATGATCTACCTGGGGACCTCGCGGGTCAGCTGGCTGATTATCGGGCTGATCGGCTTCGCCGGTGGCGCCTACCTGATGTACCGGCTGTTCGCGCATGTGCAGCTGCGGGTGGACATCTGGCTGCATCCCTTCGAGGATCCGACCGGCAAGGGTTACCAGCTGGTGCAATCGCTGTTCGGCCTGGGCACCGGCGGCATCCTCGGCACCGGCCTCGGCGGCGGCCGGCCGAACATCGTGCCGTACGCCAGCACCGACTTCATCACTGCGGCGGTCGGCGAGGAGCTCGGCCTGGTCGGGCTGACGGTGATCATCGTGCTGTACATGATCCTGACCAGCCGCGGGCTACGGACGGCAATCGCGGTCAAAGACACCTTCGGCTCGCTGCTGGCCGGCGGGTTGGCATTCTCGTTGGCGCTGCAGGTGTTCATCATCATCGGCGGCGTCACCCGGCTGATCCCGCTGACCGGACTGACGACGCCCTTCCTGTCCTACGGCGGATCCTCACTGCTGGCCAACTATGTGATCCTCGCCCTGCTGATCCGCATCTCGGATTCGTCCCGGCGGCCGCCGGCGCCGCCGAAACCCAAACCGGCGCCGCTGATCGAGGCACCCACCGAGATGGTGCCGGTCTCCAGGCACGGTGATGCCTCGTGAGCAGGGCGAACAATCTGGGTTCGGTGAAGCGGCCGCTGCGCCGGCTCGGCACCGCCATGCTGGTCATGCTGAGCCTGCTGCTGCTGAACGTCGGCTACATCCAGGTGGTCAAGTCGGACGCGTACCGCAACGACCCGCACAACAAGCGCACCGTGCTGGACGATTTCAACCGCCAGCGTGGCCTGATCACCGCCGCCGGCGGGGTGGTGCTGGCCCGCAGCATCCCGTCCAACGACCAGTACCGCTACCAGCGGAGCTACCCGGGGGGCGCCGCCTACGCCACCATCACCGGCTACCTGTCGCAGCGGTACGGCAGCAGCGGTCTGGAGAACTCCTACAACGACGTGCTGTCCGGCGACGATCCCGGCCTGATCATCGACAACCTTTCCGACCTGATCACCGGCCGCGACCCGCGCGGCGGCAACGTCGAGCTCACCCTTGTCCCCAAACTGCAGCAGCTGGCCTACCAGCAGCTCACCGACAAGGGATTCACCGGCGCCGTGGTGGCGATCCAGCCGAAGACTGGCGCGGTACTGGCGATGGTCACCAGCCCGTCGTTCAATCCCAACCCGTTTGCCTCGCACAAGGACGCCATTCAGAAGGCCGCCTACAACGCACTCGTCAACACGCAGGCCACCACGGCGCCTGACCCGTCGGTGGACAGGGCCATCGAGTCGGTCTACCCGCCCGGTTCGACCTTCAAGCTGATCGTGTCGTCGGCCGCGCTGCAGAACGGCTTCACCCCTAACACCGCCGTCACCGGCGTCCCGAAGATCACCCTGCCGGATACCGGCGGCGCCACCATGTCCAACTTCGACAATGAGGACTGCGCCAACTCCGGCGGCGCCGACGTATCGCTGACCGAGGCGCTCGCCTACTCGTGCAACACCGCGTTCGCGCAGGTCGCGATGAAGGTCGGCGCCGACAAGTTGAAGGCGCAGGCCGCCGCCTACGGGGTCGGCGAGAAGCTGAGCCTCGGCGGGTTGGACGTGGCCCCGTCCCGCACCGGCAACATGGCCGACGCGGCCGCCGTCGCGCAGTCGGGCATCGGCCAGCGGGATGTGGCCTTCACCCCGCTGCAGGACGCCGAGGTGGCCGCCACCATCGCCAACGGCGGGCAGCGGATGCGGCCGTATCTGGTGTCGAAGCTGACCAAGCCTGACCTGTCGTTGCTGCAGCCGGAGACCCAGCCGGTGGCCCTTGACCGCGCGATCCCGCAGGCCACGGCCACCCAGATCAAGGACATGATGCTGCAGTCCGAGCAGGCAATGGCGACTCCGTCGAACCCGGCGCTGAAGATTGCCTCCAAGACCGGCACCGCCGAACACGGCACCGACCCGAAATCCACCCCGCCGCACGGCTGGTACGTCGCCTTCGCGCCGGCAGACAACCCGACCATCGCGGTCGCGGTGTTCGTCGCCAACGGCGGCGACAAGGGACTGGGTGCCACCGGTGCGACGATCGCGGCGCCGATCGGGCGCGCCGTCATCGAAGCGGCGCTGGCGGGGGGCGGCTGAGATGGCGCTCACCCCAGGACTGGTGCTGTCCGACAGGTATCGGCTGACTGCCCGCATCGCCGTCGGCGGGATGGGCGAGGTGTGGTCTGCCGACGACACCAGGCTGCACCGGCAGGTAGCGGTGAAGATCCTCAAGTCGGAACTCACCAGCGACCCTGAGTTCGTCGACAGGTTCCGCACCGAAGCCAGGATCACCGCCGCCCTCAACCATTCCGGCATCGCCGCGGTCTACGACTATGGCGAGGTGGCCTCGATCGCCGGCGGGCCGGAGGACACCGCGTTCCTGGTGATGGAGCTGGTGACCGGCGAGCCGCTGTCCGCGGTGCTGGCCAGGCAGCCGCGGATCGCCGTGCCGCGGGTACTCGACCTGCTAGAGCAGACCGGGCGGGCCTTGCAGGCGGCGCACAATCGGCAGCTGGTACACCGCGACATCAAGCCGGGCAACATCCTGATCACCCCGGCCGGCCAGGTCAAGATCACCGACTTCGGCATCGCCAAGGTGGCCTTCCAGGTGCCGATCACCAAGGGCGGCATGGTGATGGGCACCGCGCAGTACC